>JBNMIL010000062.1:0-10867 GCA_050873265.1 Angelakisella sp.
CGTTTTGTCTGGTGATTATCGGCATTATCGCTTTGTTTCAAGGCAATAAAAAATAACCGCCCAATGCTTTCCACGGCTTGACGGTTATTTTTTAACCTATACGGGGAAAACAACCGCTGTCCGGTCGCATCACCTTTTTGTACCATAATTGTAGCAAGGAATGGATAAGATGTCAAGTCCCCGCCGATGGCAGGGACTTTGTTTTTATCCTATTATATGCCGAGGTACATTGCCATGTACTGTTTGGCGCTGCGGCGCCAGCTGAAATCGCACTTGAGGGCGCGGGGAACCATCTCGGCGCGGTAGTCGCTGTAATAAAGGCCCATCGCGCGGCGGACGGCGCCCAGCATATCATCGGCATTGTAGCTCTGGAAGGTGAAGCCGCAGCCGCCGCCGGGGGTATCCCAGTCGATGATGGAATCCGCCAAGCCGCCGGTGCTGCGAACAATGGGAACGGCACCGTAGCGCAGGGCGATCATTTGGGAAAGCCCGCAGGGTTCGCTTTGGCTGGGCATGAGGAAAAGATCGGCACCTGCATAAATGCAGCGGGAAAGCTCCGGCTTAAAGCCGCAGATAAATGCCACCTGCTGCGGGTGCCGCCATTGCATCTCTGCAAAAAAGTCCTCGTACTGCTGCTCGCCGCTGCCCAGTATGACGACCTGCATACCCATGCGCAGCATTTCCTCCATGGCGTAGCGCACAAGGTCGAAGCCCTTATGACTGACTAACCGGCTGACCATGGCAAGCACGGGAGTATCGGGCTGCTCCGGCAGATGCATCTGCTGCTGCAGGGCGGCTTTGCACACAGCCTTGCCCTCCGGCTTGCGAAGGGAGAAGTTTGCCGCCAGTGCGCGATCCTTGGCAGGATTGTAGCCGACGGTATCAATGCCGTTTAAGATGCCGCACAGCTTCCACTGCTTCTGCCGCAGGATCTCATCTAAGCCATGCCCGAAATAGGGATCAAGGATCTCCCGCGCATAGGTGGGGCTGACGGTGGAGATCCGCTCGCATTCCTCCAAAGCGCCCTTCATCATATTCAGGTCGCCGTGGAATTCCACCTTGCCCACCGCCCAATCCGGCAGACCGCAGACATCACGGGCGACATCTAAACCGAACTGCCCCTGATACTGGATATTGTGAATGGTGAAAACGGTGTGCGTTTCGGAGAGCTTTGGCACGCTGCGGTAGTAGACATTGAGATAGACCGGAATGAGTGCTGTCTGCCAATCGTTACAATGAATGACATCGGGCTCATAGTCGATGTGGGTCAGGGTTTCCAGCACTGCCTTGGAGAAAAAGGCGAAACGCTCGGCTTCATCAAAGTAGCCGTAGATGCCGCCCTCCCGCTTGAAGTACTGCTCGTTATCGAGGAAATAATACTGTACGCCGCCATGCTGCAGAGTAAACACACCGCAGTGCGCCACCCGCCACGAAAGCGGCACGCCAAAGCTGGTGAGGAAGGTCATGCTGCTGCGCCACTGCAAGCCGATGCTGCCGTAAAGCGGCAGAATCACACGGCACTCCGCACCTTCCTTTTGCAGGGCGGCAGGCAGAGAGCCTGCGACATCGGCAAGACCGCCGGAGGCGGCAAAGGGGCTGCATTCGCTGCACGCAAACAGAATTTTCATACCGAGCCTCCTATTTTATATATTATACACGGGTATCGCGCGGCAGGTACAGCGGGTAGCTGGCATAGCCCGCCAGCCGGCGGTTATCCGCCACCAGCACGCCCTTATCACAGATGCAGTAATCAAGATCGGCGCCGTTGCCGATGTAGCAGCCCTGCATAATAATGGAATTTTTGACCACTGCGCCGTGACCGATGCGCGCGCCGCGGAACACGATGCAGTTTTCTACCCGACCCTCGATGATGCAGCCATCTGCCACAAGGGAGTTGGAAACAGCGGCGGAAAGCCCGTATTTAACGGGGACTTCGTCCTGCACGCGGGTGTAAACGGGACGGTCCATCGGGAACAGGGCGCCGCGAACTGCGGGATCAAGCAGGCGCATAGAGATCTCGAAGTATGCCTGCATGCTATCCGCCGCGCGGCAGAAGCCATCATAACGGTAACAGTAGATGGGCAGCTCCCTGCCCTTCTGGATCAGGCAGGTATCCACAAAGGAATACTGGTTCAGGCTTGCCGCCTCGGTGACAAGCTGAATGAGCAGCTCACGATTGATGATATACATATTATTGAACATCAGCTCGCCCTCGCCGCCGCGGGTGGCTTCCAGCAGTCTGCCGTCCTCGCCGGCGGAGACCATGACCGAGCTGTGGCTGTTCTCGGTGCAGATGAGGGTGATGCCCGCCTTGTGCGCGATGTGATATTCCAGCACATCGGAAAGATCGACGCCGCAGATGACATCACAATCCGAAACGGCGATGTAATCGGCGTTGGAGGCTTGCAGATAGCTTAAAATGCCCGCCATGGATTCCAGCGTACCGCGGCTGTAGCCCGCACTGCCCGCGGAGGAATAGGGCGGGAAAAAGGCGATGCCGCCCCGCTTGCGGGAAAGATCCCATTCCTTGCCGGAGCCGATGTGCTCCATGAGGGAATGGTAATTATTCTGCATGACCACGGCGACGGAATCAACGCCGGCATGGGACATACGGGAAAGCACCAGATCGATGAGGCGGTAGCGGCTGGCAAACGGCACCGAGCCCATGGAGCGCCGCGCGGTCAGTCCGCCCAGCGCGCCATCGTGCGAATTGGAAAAGATAATGCCTGTCATTTTGTTGTTTGCCATCTTATCGCACCTCCTCTACATCTTCTTCCACCATGCCGCGTGCCGGAACGACAGCACCTGCCCCGACCGTGACATCGGCGCCGATGACGGTGACGCCCCACTGATCCTTATCGGTCATCAGCTCGGGGCGCTCCCCGACATAGGCGCCGCGACGGATCACGGCGTTTTCCGCCACGATAGCGAAGTGTACCTCGGCGCCCTCCTCTACCACGGCGCCGGGCATCAGAATACTGGAATCCACCACGGCGTTCTTTGCCACATGGACGCCGGCGAACAGAATGGAGAAATCCACATGGCCGGCGATCTCGCAGCCCTCGGAGACCATCGAGTTCTGCACCTTGGCGCCGGCGGCAATGTAGTGCGGCGGCATGCAGGGGTTGCGGCTGTAAATTTTCCAGCTGGGATCGTAAAGATCCATCGGTACTCTGGGGTCAAGAAGATCCATATTCGCTTCCCACAGGCTGTCGATGGTGCCGACATCTTTCCAGTAGCCCTCGAAGGAATAGGCGACCAGCTTTTCGCCGGAGGCGAGCATCTTGGGGATAATATTCTTGCCGAAGTCCTTTTCGGAGGCGGGGTCGGCGTCATCTGCCAGCAGGTACTCCCGCAGCTTTTTCCATGTAAAGATGTAAACGCCCATCGAGGCGAGATTGCTCTTGGGCTGCTTGGGCTTTTCCTCAAATTCGTAGATGGTGGTATCCTCGCGGGTATTCATGATGCCAAAGCGGGAAGCCTCCTCCATCGGCACCTCAAAGACGGCGATGGTGCAGTCCGCACCCATTTTTTTGTGGTGATCCAGCATCTTGGTATAGTCCATCTTGTAGATGTGGTCGCCGGAAAGAATGAGAACATATTCGGGGTCGTAGCGCTCGATAAAGGGGATATTCTGGCAGATGGCATTGGCGGTGCCGGTGTACCAGTCGCTGCCGCTGCTTTTTTGGTAGGGGGGCAGCACGAATACGCCGCCGTTCAGACGGTCAAGATCCCAAGGCTGACCGTTGCCGAGGTATTCATTGAGCACCAGCGGCTGATACTGGGTAAGCACGCCCACAGTATCTATGCCGGAATTGACACAGTTGGAGAGCGGAAAATCAATGATGCGGTATTTGCCGCCAAAG
The DNA here is from genome assembly GCA_050873265.1 of Angelakisella sp. Lineage (GTDB taxonomy): Bacteria > Bacillota > Clostridia > Oscillospirales > Ruminococcaceae > Angelakisella. The sequence goes on from JBNMIL010000062.1 coordinate 3,867, forward strand.
GGCACCGCGGGCTTTGCCAGCTTTTTGGTAAGGGCGTACAGCCGGCTGCCCTGACCGCCCGCCAGCAGCATGGCGACCCATTCTTTCTTCATAAACATCTGTTGTCACTCCTTCTCGGTGTTGATGGGTTCCAGTATGATGCAGCTAAGCGGCGGGACATCAAGGGTGATGCTTTCCGCCCACTGCCCCAGCGGGGTCTCCTCGCTGCGGTAAACCGTTTCACAGTCGAAGCCCGCGCCGCCATAGCGTTCCTCCTCGCTGCACAGCGCCACACGGTAGCTGCCCGCCGCCGGTACGCCCATGCGGTACTGCTCCCAACGGCTGGCGGCAAAGTTGCACAGCACCAGCGACTTTCTGCCTTTTTCATCGGCACGGTAGTAGGTGATGACGCTGCGGGTGTTATCATCGGCATTCAGCCAGCGGAAGCCGTCCCAGTTATCCTCCACCTGCCACAGAGCGGGGTGGGCAAGGTAATAGTGGTTCAGTGCCCGAATGAAATCGCGAGTCCTGCGGTGGCTGTCGTAATCCAACAGCATCCAGTCCAGCTCCTTGCGGTAATCCCACTCGATAAACTGGGCAAACTCACTGCCCATAAAGAGGAGCTTTTTGCCCGGGTGGGTCATCATATAGCCCATAAAGGCACGCAGCCCCGCAAATTTCTGCTGGTAATCCCCCGGCATTTTGCCCAGCAGCGAGCCTTTGCCGTGTACCACCTCATCGTGGGAGATGGGCAGGACAAAATTTTCGCTGAAGGCGTACATCATGCTGAAGGTGAGCTTATCGTGATTATAGCTGCGGAAGTAGGGATCCAGCGAGGTGTAGAACAGGGTATCGTTCATCCAGCCCATGTTCCATTTGAAGTTAAACCCCAGTCCCCCGATCTCCGGCGGACGGGTGACCAAGGGCCACGCCGTGGATTCCTCCGCGATCATCAAAAAGCCGGAGTGCTCACTGAGCAGAGAGCTGTTCAGCTTGCGCAGGAACGCGACCGCCTCCAGGTTTTCCCGACCGCCGTTGATGTTGGGGCGCCATTCTCCCTCCTGCCTGCCGTAATCAAGATACAGCATGGAGGCGACGGCGTCCACCCTGATGCCGTCGATGTGGTATGTATGCGCCCAGAAGTTCGCGCTGGAGACAAGGAAGCTCTGCACCTCGGTGCGTCCGAAGTCAAAGACGCGGGTGCCCCAGTCCTTGTGCTCCCATTTGGCGGGGTCGCTGTACTCGTAGCAGCACGCGCCGTCATATTCATAAAGACCGAATTCATCTTTGGGGAAATGCGCCGGCACCCAATCCATGATGACACCGATGCCTGCCTCGTGCAGGGCATCTACCAGCGCCATAAAGTCGTGCGGGGTGCCGTAGCGGCTGCTGGGGGCGTAGTAGCCCGTCACCTGGTAGCCCCACGAGCCGTCAAAGGGGTGCTCGGTAGGGGGCAGCAGCTCCACATGGGTATAGCCCATCTCGGTAAGGTAAAGCGGCAGCTCCTCCGCCAGCTGCAGGTAGGAGTAGAAGTTGCCATCGGCGTTGCGCCGCCACGAGCCGATGTGCAGCTCGTAAATATTGACCGGCAGGCTGCGTGCGTCCTGACCGGCGCGCTGCGCCATCCACTCGGCATCATGCCAGCGGTAGCCCGCCAGCCGGTACACCTTGCTGGCGTTTTCCGGCGGGGTCTGGGTGTGGAAGGCATAAGGGTCCGCCTTATACAGCGTGCGCCCATCTGCCGTAGTGATCTGATATTTGTAGCAGTCGTAGTCGTGGGTCAGCTCCACCGTGGTGCCCCACAGCCCCTGCTCATTCAGGCGGGTCATGGGGTTTGCCGCGGCGTCCCAGCCGTTAAAATCCCCTACCACGCTGACCGCCGCCGCGTGCGGCGCCCAGGTACAGAAGGAGGTCTTGCCGTTTTGCTGCCGGTGCGCGCCCAAAAGCTTCCATGCGTGCGCATTGGTGCCCTGATGGAACAGATAGACCGGCATTTCCTTCGATTTGGTGATCCTGTTCATGGTACTTGCATCGTCTCCTTTGCCAAAAGGGATAACTGCCTGCGGGCGAAAAATAAAGTCCCTTTTCCCCCATATGATATTATAACATTCCTACCTAAAGCGGGCAAGGTATTTACGGGCTTCTTTGGTCAATTTTACAGATATCATACATTTTACCGCCGTTTTGGTACATTTTGATGAAGCCTGACAAATAGCGACGGGCGCAAAGCCGCGGCTTGCCATTTTACCGGCAAAATGGTACACTAACAGGGAGCAAAAAACACTTTATCCAAGGAGAAACCGACCATGTTTGTCGATCTGCATATTCACAGCTATTTTTCCGACGGCGCGCAGACGCCGGAACAGGCAGCGCTGACCTGCCGTGATAACGCCGTGGGGCTGGCGGCGCTGTGCGACCACAACAGCTGGCTGGGCTGCGAGCGCTTTGCCGCCGCCTGCCATGAGCTGGGTGTCCAAACCATAAGAGGGGCGGAATTTGACTGCCGCTGGCAGGAGTATCACCTGCATATTCTGGGGTACGGCTTTACCCCTACGCCGGAGCTGGCGACGCTTGCCCACCGCAGCCGCGAGCTGCTGCTGCAGATGAGCGTCGATCTCATCGAGAAGATGGCGCCGGAGTACCCGCAGCTGGACCCCGCGGAATACCGCGACTACCGCTACGATGCCCTGCAGGGCGGCTGGGCGGGGCTGCACTACCTGCGGGAAAAGGGTGTGACCCAGTCCCTGAGCGACGGCATGCCGCTGTATGCCCGCTACGGGCTGGACTACACCGCCTACCCGTTCCCACGGGCGGAGGAGATCATTGCCGCGATCCGGCGGGCGGAGGGCGTGCCGGTGCTGGCGCACCCCCATAACTACTTTGGCAAGCTGGAGCTGGCGGCGCTTTTCGGCATTTATAACGAGCTGTGCGCCGCAGGCTTGGGCGGGATAGAGACCTACTACCCCACCCACAGCAAGACCTTCGCGGCGCAGACGGCGCTGTTCTGCGAGAAAAAAGGGCTGCTGATCACCAGCGGCAGCGATGACCACGGGCAGTTTGCCCACACCGGCGGCTGGGAACAGTACCGCACCGGCTGCCTGATGATGGAGCCGCATCGGCTGCGGCTGGGCAGCCTGCTGCCGCAGGAGCTGCTGTAACACCGGAGCACGAGAAAAGCTCCTTCGGCGGTTCAACGCTCGGAGGAGCTTTTGGTTCCAGCCTCATAAAAAATAAAATCGTCCACATCGCCCGCAACAGCGAACCAGCGTCCGTCCTGCTCGGCGGGGGTGACAGCTTCTTCTTCCATAACTATGCTCCTTTCTGCCATTTAACTTTCTCATTCTATGCCGCGGGACGCAAAAAGATGCCCGAAACGGGGCGGCTGCCGAGAAAAAAGGGAGAGGGAAATGCTGTTGCGCGGGGGCGCCGCCGTGTGCTATGATAGGGACAGCGATTATAAAAGAAATCATATAAAGAGAGAAAAAAGGAGCTGCCGCATGGACAATAAGCAGAAATTCATCGAATATTATCAGACCAATATCCACCGTGAGGGCGCCGACCGTCTGCTGGAATGGCTGCAGACCACCGACTTTTTTACCGCGCCCGCCAGTACCCGCTACCACTGCGCCTGCGCCGGCGGTTTGGTGCAGCACAGCGTGAATGTCTACGAGGTGATGGTGGAAAAGCACTTTGACCCCGCCTGCGACAGTATGGAGAGCTTTGCGCTGTGTGCCCTGCTGCATGATGTGTGCAAGGCGCAGTTCTACAAGGTGAGCACCCGCAATGTAAAGAACGAGCAGACCGGACAGTGGGAAAAGGTTCCCTACTACACCATCGAGGACGCTTTCCCCTACGGGCACGGCGAAAAAAGCGTGTTCCTTATCGAGCGCTTTGTGCGTCTGAAGCCCGCCGAGGCAACGGCGATCCGCTGGCACATGGGCGGCTTTGACGATGCGGCAAAGGGCGGGAATTTCTCCATCAGCGTGGCGTATGATAAGTACCCCATCGCTGTCAAGCTGCACCTTGCCGATCTGGAAGCGACCTACCTGCGGGAAAAGGAGACCAGCGCGGTAAACCGCTGAAAAAAGCACTTACACCACCCCCGAAAGCATTTTCGGGGGACTTTTTTCTGCCCGAAGAAAAGGTTACAGCAAAAGTTACAGAATGTAATTCATATTTTCTACATTTATCCTCGCCCTGTGTAAATGAGGGTAAATATGGTTCAAATTGGGTACAAAAAGCATGTGATTTGTGTTTTGGCGCAGAGAAAATCGCGGCGCGGCAAAACCCATAAAAATCGTGATTTACACCACTTTCCACACACAATTTTTGCGGCGATTGGTGTAGGGGCTGCGGCGGAAAGCCGCATGAAACAGCGGTTTTTCTGGCTTTTTGGTGATAATAGGAGGAAATTACTATGAAAAAAGTACTCGCTATCGTACTGGCAGTAGTTATGGTTTGCACCATGGCTATGGCTGTTACCATTGATCCCGCCAAGCCTGCTCAGTCTGGTGGTTCCACTGCGGGTTCTGTTGCTGTTTCTGGCAACATTGTCCCCGGCGAGACCGTTAAGCTCGTTCTGCAGGATAAAGACGGCAAGGGCGTTACCCCTTACCTCAAGGATGGCAAGACTTTCGTTCCTGCCAGCAATGTTGTTACCGTTACCTTTGCTAAGGGTGCTGAGTATGTTCAGTCCCAGGGTTGGGTAAAGGTTGGCACTGGCGACACCTATGATGACTATGAGTATCAGATCACCTTTAAGGCTGACCTGAGCAAGGTTAAGGACGAAAAGGTTGCTGAGATTCAGATTTCTGGCGTTTCTTTCAAGGCTACCGGCTACAACGCTGTTACCCTGCTGAAGGCTACCAAGAATGATGAGATCCTCGGTTACTCCTATGGTTATGGCAAGACCGTTCTCAACGTTGTTGAGGGCAAGGGCGAGACTTTCGCTCCTATTGCTGGCACTGTTAACGTTGTTGAGACCATCACCAATGCCAAGGGCGCCGAAGCCTCTTCTACCGAAGTTGAAGTTAAGACTGGTGCTTATACTCTCACCTATACCCTTTCTAAGGGCATGAAGTTCTATAGCTATGACAAGGCTATTGAGTTCACCACCAAGGATACCGGCTTCAAGACTGAGACCGTTGTAAAGGCTGACATCACCAACACCCTCAACATCGCCGGTAAGGCTGTTGTTGCTCTGGGTCAGGATGCTGGCACTACCTACAAGGTATATGCCAAGACCACTGACGGTAAGGTTCTCTCTGTTGCTGCCACCAACAATGACGGCGTTCTGAGCTTCACCGTTCCCGCTATGAGCCGTGTTATCGTTACCACTGATACCATCACCGTTTCCGGTTCTACCGGCACCACCACTGGCGGCACCACCACCAACCCCGGCACCGGCGCTAACGATGTTGTTGGCGTAGCTGCTGCTCTGGCTGTTGTTGCTCTGGTTTCCGGCGCTGCTATCTCCCTGAAGAAATAAGTTAAACTTATCTCTCACCGAGAAGTTCGCTAAGAACTAAAAAACCCCCCCCGATTTCTCCAGTCGGGGGGCTTTTTTTATCTGCTTTTATTCTTTTGTCTCGGTAACAATGCGCGGCACCCGCTTGGAAAGTCCGCAGATGATCTCGTAATTCACGGTGCCTGCCCAGCGCGCCATATCGTCAAAGGTGACGCTTTCGCCGCCCTCGGTGCCCGCTGCCACCGCGATATCGCCCATGCGGGTCTCGGGGATATCGGTCACATCAAGCATCAGCTGATCCATGCACACCCGCCCGATGACCGGCGCGCGCTTGCCGTGCAGCAGCATCTCGGCGCGGTTGCTGAGGGAACGGGGGTAACCATCGGCGTAACCGATCGCCACCGTAGCGATGCGGCGGGGCGTGGGGGCGGTGTACACCCGCCCGTAGCTTACCGTAGCGCCGGCGGGGATCTCCTTGACCATGGAAACAACGGTATAAAGCGACATGGCAGGGCGGATATCCAAAAGATCCTTCATGCAGGGGTCGGGGTCCAGCCCGTACTGCGAAAGCCCCAAACGGCACATATCCAAATGATAGGCGGGGTGCAGCAGCGTACCGGCGGAATTGCAGCAGTGCCGCAGCCCCACATTAACGCCCGCCGCCTGCAGGCGGTTGCACACCTGCATAAACAGCGTGAACTGCCGCTCGGTAAAGTCGCGGCTCACCTCGGTATCCTCATCGGCAACGGCAAAGTGGGTAAAGATGCCGGTAAGGTGCAGGCTGCCGCTCTGCGCCAGCTTTTCCACCAGCGGCACGGTGTTTTCGTCCTCGGCATCAAAGCCCAGGCGGCTCATGCCGGTATCGATTTTTACATGGCAATCCACCGTGCAGCCCGCACGGGCGGCTTCCGCGGCTAATTGCAGGGCGTATTCCTCGCTGAACAGCGTCTGCGTAATGGTGTTGCTCGCCAGTATGGGCGCTGCGGCGGGGTCGGTATAGCCCAGTACCAGTATGGGGCGGTAGATCCCCTGACGGCGCAGCTTCAGCGCCTCCTCCATGGTGGCAACACCAAACCAGTCCGCGCCCTCCTTTTGCAGCTGGGCGGCGACTGTCCCCGCGCCATGGCCGTAGCCATCAGCCTTTACGATGGCAAGGTAGCGGCACCCTGGCGAAAGGAAACGGCGAATACTGTGATAATTGTGCGAAAGGGCGGAAAGATCGACTGCCGCCCAGCAGCGCTTATAGTCCATACGGAAAGCCTCCCTTACGGGTGAGAGTTTGAAAATAAATAACGGTTATAGTATAGTCCTTCCGGCGGAAAATCGCAACCCGCCATGCATGAACTTTTTGCAAATTCCTGCCCATACTATTAGATATTCTTTTGGAATGATCCTGCCTTGCAGTGAGGTGTTGCCATGTCCTCCCCCGCCCCTTGCAGCAGCCGCATTGCCCGCATCGATGAGGTGCGGGGCATGCTTATCGTGCTGGTGCTTTTTTATCATCTTCTTTACGATATCGGGCTTTTCTTCCCCGCAGCACTCCCCCGCCTGTGGC
>JBNMIL010000063.1:0-10649 GCA_050873265.1 Angelakisella sp.
AAACCGTCCCGCAGGGACGGTTTGCCCTGCGGGCGGCTCCCCTGCCGCTTCCCCGTTCTATCCAAATCCCAAATCCGGCTTTAATTCTGCGGCTTATCGCCCTCCTGCTGGTCCTGCACCACACGGAACAGCCCGTCACGGGCGGCGCGCACCAGCAGCCCCAAAGCGTGCGTCACCGCCTGCCGCGTTTCCTCGTCCATGTTCTTGGCGGAGCGCAGCATGCTGGTGGCGGTGGCAAACCAGTTTTCGTTCATCTGCCGCAGGGTATGGGCGTTGGTCTGCCGCATCACCTCGTAAATGGCGTCCACAAACTGCTCCCGCTGGGCGGGGGTCATCTCCGCCAGCCACGCCTTCAGCGTGTAATCCACAAAGCGGCTGCTGTTATCCACGGTATCCAGACAGTGGAAGCCCTTTCGCCGCACCTCCCAGGAGTAGGTATCGTGCTGCTGCAAAAAGGTCTGCTCACTGTGAACGATGGTGTATGTTTCCTCGTGCCCCAGCAGCATGCCGACCACCGAGGACTGCGGCACATAGGTCTGGATCCGGTCGCAGACCTGCCGGTAGCCCTCCTGCGTCAGCACCGTGCCGTCAAAGCCGGGACCGTCAAAATTGTAGACCGCCCCGATGCGCCGCTGCACCGCCTCGCCGCAGAACGCCGCGGCGTAAACGGCAAAATTGCCGCCCTTGGAGTGCCCGCAGACCGTCAGCCGACCGGAAAAGCGCTCCGCCGCTCTTTGCAGGTAATCCACCGCTAAAAGCTGCCCCGGCACCGGACAGACAAAGCCCATATTAAAGTCCTCTTTCCAGCCGATGAGGGTGTTATCGGTGCCGCGGTAAATAACGGCGGTGTGCTCCGGCTCCAGCGCCACGGTAATGGCGGAAAACTGGGTCTGGCTTTCGGCGTCCAGCCGGTCGGCGTAGGCGCTCAGCGTCATGCCGCCGAAGCGGGGACTTTCCGCCAGCGCCCGCAAAAGGTCGGTATCGCCGCGCCGCCGCACCGCCGCCTCAATATCCGGCAGCGCCAGCAGCAGCCGTGCCGCCTCCGCCACCGTGATGGGCTGGGTGCTTTCCCGCTCCAGAATGCGGTCAAAGGGCATATAGGAAAGCCGCGCCAAAATGACCCCGTCCACTTCATTGAGGGGGTCGGCGGCAAGCGGCAGATCGCCCCGCCACAGCAGATAATCAAACAGTGTTGTCATACCAAAAACACACCTCGCCTTCACCCGTCATTATAATATACCGGCGGCAGCTTCGCAAGGGAAAGGCTCCGCCTGCGGCGGGGATATTCCTCGGCAAATCGGGTTCCCGCACCCTCGCGCCGCGACCCATTTATGACTTAGTTTCTTCTCGCCTAACGGCGTCACAAAGTCTTTTTCATAGCTTGGTATGTACGCCTATCCGGCGGGGACTTCCTTTTGCTCGTGCAAAAGGAAGCAAAACACGCTCGGGGGCACCCCGAGACCCCGACGCACCGGAACGCCCGCTCGGAAAGCCAAAGGACGGCTTCCCGAAGCGTGGGCTAAACGGTGCTTATAAGGGGCTGTGGGCACATCTGCCCCCTCTCCCTCCCCTCCCCCGAGGCGGGGGAGGGGGTTCCTGTCCCAATCTCTGCTTGTCTTACTTCAGCGCTTGGCAAGTACCGACTGCTATATCCACTCCTCGGCAAATCTATCTCCCGCACCCTCCCGCCGCGACCCGTTACCCCCATGGCTCCCCTGTGTAAGGGGAGCTGGCACGGCGCAGCCGTGACTGAGGGATTGCCAACATTTAATACCCTTTATCGTCAACCCTCCCGTCAGCCATTCGGCTGCCACCCTCCCTTACACAGGGAGGGCTTTTTCACGCCCAAAACCTCCCATAAATCTCCAAACCCGTAAACTTTTTATGAAACTTTGTGCGAATTCAACACTTTCACTGCAAATTTTCCCGTTTTCGTCCGTATTAGTGAGAGGACTTCTCATCGTTAACGATAAATAAGAAAAAAGCGACCGACCCTCAACGAGATACAGGCGGTCAGCCGCCAACGCAAGCCCCACCGAAAAATGAGGGCTTACCAAACCGCACCTTGAAAACAGAATAAATTTTCCCTTTACAGGGGCACAGGCATACTTTCGCACGCGCCCGCATGATGTCCAAAAGCTGAACAATCTGTGAAATCCACCCCCGTTTCCTTGACATTGCCCCCCGCGAACCGCTATACTTTGGAAAGACTAAGAACCGGAAAGGAGGGTGCTGCCCCGTGCGGAAGCTCATTATCGTAGTGGCTTCGCTGCTGGTCGTGGTGCTGTTTATTTTGCAGGGCTTCCAGCAGACACACCCGCTGCCGGAGCCGGAAAATACCCGTCTGACCGCCACCGGCGAGGGCATCGAGGAGGCGCTGGACGCCATTTACTTCGATGTTTCCATCATGGGGGTGCAGGACGCCACCGCCGAGCGCCTTGCGGCGGATTTTGGGGTGGATACCTCCTGCCTTTCCGCGGTGTACGGTCGTTATACCGACGGTCGCTTCGGCATTGCCGATGTTATTATCGTGGTGCCGAAAGCCGGTGAGGAAAGCGCCGCCCGCGACCTGCTGGTCACGATACGCACCAGCCGCACCTCTCTTTTTGCCAACTACGATATTTACGGCGCCAGCGAACTGGCGGAAAACGGCGTGATCTACACGCTGGGTGACTACACCGTTCTGCTGATGATCGACAACACCGACCATGTGCGGGAGCTGCTGGAGCAGTATATCCCCGCCTGACGGTACATGATGCCTTTTGCCCCCTGCCATCGGCGGGGGCTTTGCTTTTCTTTTTCAAAAACGAGAAATGAATTGTGGTAATATCTCCATTTCGCCTAACGGCGTCGCAAAGTTTCATAAAGGGTTATGGCAGGTACGCCTGCCGGCGGGGCGGCACTTTTGTACCGACTCGTCGGGCGCAGCCTGCGCTTCAATCGGGCAGACCCTCCGCTATGCTGCGGGCAGCCCTCTTCGCTGCGGTGCGCCCTCCTCTCCCCACAAGGTCTCGCGACCTTGCGGGGACCCCCAATTCCAAAACCGGCTTGGGGCAAGCCCCAAGACCCCCACGCTCGTCGGACGCAACCTCCGCTTTAATCGGGCAGACCCTCCGTTGCACTGCGGGCACCCCTCTCCGCTGCGGTGCGTCCTCCTCTCCCCCGAAGCGGGGGAGGGGGTTCCTGTCCCGATTACTGCTCATCTTAATTCAGCGCTCGGCTTGGGGGAAGGTTGCTGCTCATGCCCTAATCCATACTCTCTCTTAGCGCATACTTTCCTTTGCAATCGACAGCGCGGCGTGGTATAATATGCTTGGTGAAGTTTATACCGACGCACCGTGCGGTGCGTCGGGGGGCAATGTTCCCCCAAAAGCAGATCCCGACCGATCCCAGTAAGGAGGTATTCTGATGCAAAAACTGATTATTGCCATCGTATCCAATGAAGACAGCACCGCGGCGTCCCGCGCCTTGACCAAGGGCGGGTTTTCGGTCACGCGGCTTGCCACCACCGGCGGCTTTTTGCTTTCCGGCAATACCACCATGCTGGTGGGCACCGATGCCGAGCGGGTCGATGAAGCCATTCACATCATCGGCGAAAACAGCTGCAAGCGCAATAAAATGGTCTCCGGCAATACTTCCTTCAATGCCGGAATGTACGCCAATGTGCCGGTTCAGGTCACGGTGGGCGGCGCGACCATCTTTGTCATTGATGTAGAGCGGTATGAAAAGCTCTGAGCCGCTGCGCGGCTTTACCGGCAGCCGGCGCTACACCCTTTCGGTGATCCCGCCGCTGCCGCAGCCGATCACGACGGCGCTTGCCGCCGGACGGCTGACCCATGCCCTGTGCCTGGAGGCGCCCAGCCCCGCCCTGCTGCGGGATACCGCCCTTGCCGCGGCAGGGGCGCTGCTGTGCCGCCGTGGGGGCGGCGCGATGTGCGGGGAGTGCCCTGCCTGCCGCAAGGTGCTGGTGGGGGAGCACCCCGACCTGCTGCTGTACGACCCCGATGAGGACAAGGATATTTACAAGAAGGACAGTGTGCGTTCTCTGCGCGCGGAGCTGTACCGTACCCCGGTGGAGGCGCCGCGCAAGGTGGCTGTGCTGCACCTGGCGGAGCGCATTTCCGCCGAGGGGCAGAACCTGCTGCTGAAGATCATAGAGGAGCCGCCGGAGGACACCTTTTTTGTGTTCACCGCGCAGAACCGCTACCGGCTGCTGCCGACGGTGCTTTCCCGCGTGACCTGCTATTCCCTGCCGCCTGCCGACGGCGAGGACTGCCTGCGCCGGATAAAGCAGCTGGCGCCCGGACACACCGAGGAGGAAGTGAACCGCGCGTGGCTGCGCTGCGGGGGCAGCCCGGAGACGGGCGCTGCCCTACTGCGGGACGCGGCGGTGCAGAAGCGCTATGCCGCCGCCGAGGAGATGCTGGCGGGACTGGCAATGGCGAATAATTACCGTGTGCTGGCGGCTGCCGCGCCGCTGGAGCGTGACCGCCCTGCCTACACCGCCCTGCTGGAGACGCTGGCGGAGCTGCTGGCAAATCCAGCCCTGCGGGAGATGTATAACCTGCCGGCGCGCACCGCTGCCCGCTGCCGCGCGGAGATCGCGCCGCTTTTGCAGATGTGCGAGCGCAACGCCCACCTGCCGCTGGTGACGGCACTGCTGACAACAAGGTGCAGGAGATAGGCTGTTAATAGAGATGATTTGGAGAAAAGCCTGTGAAAAATGGGTCGCGGTGAGAGGGTGCGGGAGATAGATTTGCCGAGGAAAGAAGCGGCGGACTAAAAAGTATTTGTTCACCTGTACCATAGTTCCCCTCCTTTGAGGAGGGGAGAGGAGGACGCACCACAGCGGAGAGGGCTGCCCGAAGTGTAACGGAGGGTCTGCCCGATTGAAGCGGAGGTTGCGTCCGACGAGGCGGGTCAAAAGTACCACCCCGCCGGTAGGCGGAAATACTAAGCTAAAATCAAAAGTCTGCGACGCCGATAGGCGAGAGGATACCAAGTCTAAATAAGCTGTTTTCACCTGCTCGGTGAATGGATAGTTAGTAAAATTCGCAAGTAAGGGGGAACCCTCTCTTGCAGGGTTCCCCCTCTTTGCAAAACGATCCACCGGATCATTTTGCAAATTCAACCCCTTTCGGAGCGCCCTCCGGAAAAGGGGATTTCGCGCTCTGCGGAGCGCGACCAAGGCTCCGCCTTTGGAAACCGCAAGCCTTTTGAAAAAGGCTTGACCGAAAACTTTTACAATTACATTTGATTGGGAAAATACACAGGATATGTGAAAAAATAAAGGAGTACCGGCAATATGGCAGAGATCATCGGCGTCCGATTTAAGGAAGTCGGAAAAATTTATTACTTTGACCCCGACGGCGGCAGCTTCCGCGTAGGGCAGCCCGTGGTGGTGGAGACCGCCCGCGGCACCGAATGCGGCACCGTCGCCATCGCCAACCGCGAGATCGACCCCGAAAAGGTGGTAAAGCCGCTGAAAAAGGTGACCCGTCCCGCTACGCAGGAGGATCTGCACCGTGTGGAGGAGAACCGCAAAAAAGAGGAAAAGGCGTTCCGCATCGCGCAGGAGAAGATAGCCCTGTGCAAGCTGGAAATGAAGCTGGTAGAGGTGGAGTACGCCTTTGACGGCAGCAAGATCCTTTTCTACTTCACCGCCGACGGGCGGGTGGATTTCCGCGAGCTGGTAAAGGAGCTGGCGGGCGTGTTCCGCACCCGCATCGAGCTGCGGCAGATCGGCGTGCGCGATGAGGCGAAAATGCTGGGCGGATTGGGCATCTGCGGGCGCCCGTTCTGCTGCGCCAGCTTCCTCGGTGAATTCCAGCCCGTTTCCATCAAGATGGCGAAGGAGCAGGGGCTTTCCCTGAACCCCACCAAAATAAGCGGCGCCTGCGGGCGGCTGATGTGCTGCCTGAAGTACGAGCAGGACGCCTATGAGGACTTACTGCGCTCCACCCCCAAGGTAGGGGCGATCGTGCAGACTGCCGAGGGGCGCGGGCGTGTGACCGAGGTGAACCTGCTGACCGGCGAGCTGAAGGTGCATCTGGACCGAGCCGAGGAGGGCGCGGTCGCCTCGTTCCACAAAACGCAGGTCAAGACGCTGCGCGACGGACGCATTGCCGTGGAAAAAGCCGAAGCCGACGAGCTGAAAGGTCTGGAGGGCTGAAAATAAACACCCAAAGTCCCTGCCGCAAGGCGGGGGCTTGCTTTTAGGGGGGAGCTGAACGGGTCGCGGTGAGCGGGTGCGGGCGCTGTGCTTGCCAAGGAAGAAAGCGACCGACCCCAAAGTATTAGCTCGCTGCCCCCATAGTTCCCCTCCTTTGAGGGGCAAGGAATTGGAGCGCCGCCGGTGGCGGAAACAGCGACAATTCCTTGGAGAGCGACAGGAGCAATGCGAGCGAACCAGCGAAGCGGTGCGACATTGGAGCGACAAGGGCAAGAGAGGGGTGGTGGTTCGCCCTTCGCGCTCCAGCGCGCGGGCTTTGGGGGACCCCGCAAGGTCGCAAGACCTTGTGGGGAGAGGAGGACGCACCGCAGCGGAGAGGGCTGCCCGCAGCATAGCGGAGGGTCTGCCCGATTTAAGCGCAGGTTGCGTCCGACGAGGCGGTGCAAAAGTACCACCCCGCCGGTAGGCGGAGATACAGATTAAGCCCTAATTAAAACTTTGCGACGCCGATAGGCGACAGCCAACTAAGCCATTAGTTTCTGCTTCCCTCCTGCTCGGAGGGAGGATAATTAAGAGTAAACCGTAAGTAAGGGGGAACCCTCTCTTGCAGGGTTCCCCCTCTTTGCAAAACGATCCACCGGATCATTTTGCAAATTCAACCCCTTTCGGAGCGCCCTCCGGAACATGAAGGCACAAGATGGTGCGGGCAACTCTCATCAAAACCATCTGCCGATGCTTTTGATGTTCGAAGGAAAGAGTATTTCGCCCATTGCGATGGGCTACCAAGGCGCTGCCTTTGGAAACCGCAAGCCTATTGAAAAAGGCTTGACCGAAAACTTTTTACATTTGTTTTCGCTCCCCTTGCGTTAGATAAAACGCTGGTGTATAATATTACGGTTAAATTTATTGGTAGGGGCGGCACGTGCCGCTGCCCGCCCGGAAAGGACGACCAAACTTGGTTAGAGAAGATTTAAGAAACATTGCTATCATCGCCCACGTTGACCATGGCAAGACCACTCTGGTCAATGAAATGCTCAAGCAGGGCGGCACCTTCCGCGATAATCAAGTGGTGCAGGATCGTGTGATGGATTCCGGCGACCTGGAGCGGGAGCGCGGCATCACCATTCTGGCAAAGAACACCTCCACCACCTATAATGGCGTGAAGATCAACATTGTAGATACCCCCGGACACGCCGACTTCGGCGGCGAGGTGGAGCGCGTACTGAAAATGGTGGACGGCGTGCTGCTGCTGGTAGACGCGGCGGAGGGCCCCATGCCCCAGACCCGCTTTGTGCTGGAAAAGGCGCTGGCGCAGGATCTGACCGTCATCATCGTCATCAACAAGGTAGACCGCCCCGACGCCCGTCTGGACGAGGTGGTGGACGAGGTGCTGGAGCTGATGCTGGATCTTGGTGCTTCCGATGAGCAGCTGGACGCCCCCGTGGTGTTCTGCTCCGCGCGGCAGGGCGCGGCTTCCTTCAGTCCCCATCAGTTCGGCAGCGACCTGAAGCCCCTGTTCGATACCATTCTGGAGCACATCGCGCCGCCCGAGGGTGACGAGAACGCGCCCCTTGGCATGCTGGTCTCCAGCGTGGATTATTCCTCCTTTGTGGGGCGCATCGGCGTAGGCAAGATCACCTCCGGCACCATTCGGCAGAACATGCAGGTGACGGTGTGCGACTACCACAACCCCGACCTGAAAACCAACGGCAAGATCACGGCGCTGTACCAGTATGACGGACTGAAAAAGAGCCCGGTGGACAGCGCCATGGTGGGCGATATCGTGGCGTTCTCCGGCATTGAGAGCATCACCATCGGCAACACCCTTTGCGATCCCTCTGCCATTGTTCCCATTCCCTTTGTCAAGATCAGCGAGCCGACCATCGAGATGACCTTCTCGGTAAACGATTCGCCCTTTGCCGGCAAGGAGGGTAAATTTGTTACCTCCCGCCAGATCCGCGACCGCCTGTACCGTGAGCTGCTGAAGGACGTATCGCTGCATGTCAAGGATACCGATTCCACCGACAGCTTCCGCGTGCTGGGACGCGGCGAGATGCACCTTTCCATTCTCATCGAGACGATGCGCCGCGAGGGGTATGAGTTCCAGGTGGGCGCGCCGAAGGTGCTGTATCAGGAGATCGGCGGCAAGAAGTGCGAGCCGATCGAGGAGCTGACCATTGATGTGCCCGCCGACAGCGTAGGCACCGTTATGGAGAAGATGGGTCCCCGCAAGGGCGAGCTGCAGGAGATGCACCCGCAGGGCGACCGTATGCGCCTGACCTTCCTGATCCCCGCGCGCGGGCTGTTTGGCTACCGCAGCGAGTTTTTGACCGATACCAAGGGCGAGGGCATCATGGCCTCGGTGTTCCACGGCTACGATACCTACAAGGGCGATATCCCCGGGCGCCATTCCGGCAGCCTGATCGCCTTCGAGACCGGCACCGCCGTTGCCTACGGTATCTTTAATGTACAGGACCGCGGCACCATGTTCATCAACCCCGGCACCGAGGTGTATGCCGGCATGGTGGTGGGACAGAACCCCAAGGGCGAGGATATCTCGGTGAATGTGTGCAAGACCAAGCACCTGACCAATACCCGCGCCTCCGGAAGTGATGACGCGCTGCGTCTGGTACCGCCCCGTATCCTGAGCCTGGAGGAGGCGCTGGAATTCCTGGCGGAGGACGAGCTGCTGGAGGTCACGCCCAAAAGTATCCGGATCCGCAAGCGCCAGCTGGACCACAACCTGCGCATGCGTGAGTGGGCAAAGAAGAAAGCCGCGGCTGAAGCCGCCGCGAAATGATCTGAAACAGAGAAAGGCGGAAAAAAGCCATGGCGGAACTGAAATATGAGATTGTGCAGCACCTGGCGGTGATCGCCGAGGGCAGCAAGGGCTGGAGCAAGGAGCTGAATTTAGTCAGCTGGAATGACCGCGACCCCAAGTTTGACCTGCGGGAGTGGAGCCCCGACCACACCAAGATGGGCAAGGGTATCACCCTGACCTATGAGGAGATGCAGGCGCTCTGCGACGCTTTTACCGAGTTCAGCGAAAACGAGGAGCTGCCGGAGGCGTAAACCCAAAAACAAAAGAATGAAAACACACCCCCTGCCGCATGGCGGGGGGTGTCGCTTATCCCGTGGTTCATTTTGTTTCCCCCATCATCGCCTCGATGCGCAGCAGGCGGTTGTACTTCGCGGTGCGCTCGCCGCGGCAGGGGGCGCCGGTTTTTATCTGCCCGCAGGCAGTGGCAACGGCAAGGTCTGCGATGGTGGTATCCTCGGTCTCGCCGCTGCGGTGGCTGAGAATGGCGCCGTAGCCCGATTGCTGCGCCAGCGCCACCGTTTCCAGCGTCTCGGTCAGGGTGCCCACCTGATTGGGCTTGATGAGGACGGCATTGGCGGCGCCGCGAGCAAGCCCCAGCTCCAGCCGCTTTTTCTGCGTGACGAATAGGTCGTCCCCCACCAGCTGCACTCCTTTGCCCACGGTCTCGGTCAGCTGCTGCCACAGTACCCAGTCGTCCTCACCGGCTGGGTCCTCCAGCGAGATGATGGGGTATTTCCGCGTAAGGTGCTG
This sequence comes from Angelakisella sp., assembly GCA_050873265.1. GTDB lineage: Bacteria > Bacillota > Clostridia > Oscillospirales > Ruminococcaceae > Angelakisella. The sequence goes on from JBNMIL010000063.1 coordinate 9,744, forward strand.
CCAGTATTCCGCCAGATCCTGCGGGGTACGCAGACGGTTTGCCTTGGGCAGCAGATACATATTATTTTCGGTCTGCCATTCTCCGGCGGCGGCATCCAGCGCCAGTGCCATATCCTCGCCGGGGGTCAAACCGCAGTCCTCTATTGCCCGCAGAATGAGATCCAGCGCGTCCTCCTCGCAGCCCAGACGGGGCGCAAAGCCGCCCTCATCGCCCACCCCGCAGGCAAGCCCCGCTTCCTCCAGCAGCGCCCCCAGCCGGTGGGTGACCTGCACGCAGCGCTCCAGCCCGCCCGCAAGGGTGGGGCAGCCCAGCGGAATGATCATAAACTCCTGAATATCGATATTATTGGGCGCGTGCCGCCCGCCGTTCAGAATATTCATCATCGGGCGGGGCAGCGTGGGCTTTCGCCCAGTTATGCCCGCAAGATACCGCCACAGCGGCAGTCCCTGCGCCGCTGCCGCCGCGTGCGCCGCCGCCAGACTGACCCCCAAAATGGCATTGGCGCCGAGATACGATTTATCCTCGGTGCCGTCCGCTTCGCACAGCAGGCGGTCAAGCGCCTTTTGGTCGGCGGCGTCCTGCCCGCGGAGCGCCTGCGCCAAGGTGCCGTTCACTGCCGCCACGGCGGAGAGCACTCCTTTGCCGTTGTAACGGGCGGGGTCGCCGTCCCGCTTTTCACAGGCTTCGTGCCCGCCGGTGGAAGCTCCGCTGGGGACAGCTGCCGCCCCGACGGCGCCGTTTTGCAGTGTGACCTCCGCCAGCACGGTGGGGTTGCCGCGGCTATCCAGTATCTCATAGCCGCGGACTTTGGTAATGGTAGTGATGGACATGGGTTCCTCCTTTTGCGGCGGGGCGGAGCTTACGGGTCGGTGCAAGGGGGTGGTTCGCCCGCAGGGCGCTCCGGC
>JBNMIL010000064.1:0-10645 GCA_050873265.1 Angelakisella sp.
AGGCAGCCCCGTGCGCGGGTCGGTCAGCGGCACCGTTTTTCCCTGCTCCGCCGTAAAGGTCACGCCCGCCCGTGCCGTCTTTTCCGCCGTCAGCGTCAGCTCCAGCGTTTCTGGGGTCAGCTTTTTGCCGTCCCACGGGCAGCACAGCCGCCAGATGACCCAGCCGCAGTCCCGCGGCAAGCCGTAGTGCGTCAGCACCGCGTCGGCTTCTCCCTCGCACCAGCAACCGTTGGGGTACCAGTATGTCCCGTAGCCGGTGCTTACCCGCAAGTCCCTGCCGTTTACCGTTACCGTTGCGCGGAAGCGTTCCTCCATCGGGTTCTCGGCTTCCAACTCGTTCTGCTCCTCTGCGGTCAGCTCCCGCTGCGGTGCATCGTTTTCGTCCATTCCCCACTTTTCGGAAAAGCGGCGCAGGGTCTCCGCCGGCACCTTTTTCAAAAGATCCAGCACTAGACCCTCATCACAGCGGTACAGGGCAGGTGCCAGCCATTCCTCCCCGTTCCACCGGAAGGTCTTATTCAACGGCAGCTCGCTGCCTGCAGTGCGGCGGCGGGGCTTTTTGCCGCCAAATCCATACTCAAAATAGACTGCCCATTCCTGTGCTTCCTGCTTTGCCGGACGCAGCAGCTCCTCATATTCCTTATCAAACCGCAGAACGGAGCAATCGGTCTCCGCCCGCACTTCTTTCAGGTACTGCCACGGGTGCTCCATCGGGGTCAGCCCGCACTTTTCCTCGATCTCCCGCATGACCGCCCGCTGTTCCTCTGTCGGCGGGTTTTCCCGCAGGAAGTCCTCAAACTGCTCCTCGGTCCACATCCACGCCTGCTCCAGCGCGGCGGTATCCCCGCAGGCAAGCAGCAGCCGCAAAAAGTCGCCCATATCCCGCGCGAGGGGCTGCACACAGTCCTGTCCCATATTCATGGGGCTGACGGAAAACACCGTCTCTCCGCAGCCTTTTACGGTGCAGAAGTGGATCCCGTCCACCCCCGCCCAGCCGAAGATGTTTGCCCCCTTGGGCGTACAGATGTAGCGCACGGCATTTCTGCCGCCCTCCGCGCCCAGCGCCCCCAGGTCTATCCGCATTTTCGCAAATTCCGCATAGGTCATGGTTCTCCTCCTTTTTGCCTTCCGCTTTTACCGTTGCTTCCTTTTCTCCCGTATCAGCAGCACCAGCCCCGCAATCAGCAGTACCGTCAGTGCCGCCACGATCCATTCCAGATCATATTTCTGCACAAAGAACCTCCAGCTGTGTCCGGTCAAGTTGCTGTCCCACCGGTACTGCCATGTGCTGTGATCGGTGCTCCACACCCTGTGGGGGATCATCACCTCCACAAAGCGGGAAGCGATATAGATGATCACATTCCCCCAAAAGCCCAGCATCGCCATCACGCCGCCGGCGATCATCTTTCCATTCGTCCGGTGAGGCTTCGTCGTATTGGCGGCGGTCGGTGCCTCGGGGCTTTCCCGCTCCTCGTCCAGCAGGTAATCCGCCGTCACGCCAAAAAGCCGGCTGAGCTGCAGCAGATTTCCCGCATCGGGCAGCGCTGTGCCGCTCTCCCAGCGGGAGACCGCCTGGCGGGACAGTCCCAGCCGCTCCGCCAGCTCCTCCTGGGAAAGCCCCTGACTTTTACGCAGCTGTACGATCTTCTCCGATAATTTCATTGTAAGGTACCTCCGTTTGATTGGTGCCCTTATCCTAACAAAAGTCCACCAGTCAAGTCCACCGCGTCCGCTTCCCAATCCCGCAACAAGAGTTTACATTTCCTCTTTTTCGTTGTATTTTTCCAAAAAGCTGTGCAGCTCATCGTCATCGCCCATTCGGTAGCCCACCGCCGTAGCAAGGTTCACATTGTGCATACTGCGGAAGATGTTGATATCCACATTTTTATTGTGCCGCTTCATCTCGGCAATCAGCTGCTTCATCTCCTTGCGGGCGCTGTCCTCGCCGTGGTGCTCCGTCCGCTCGGTAAAGCGGCAGGCGCACTGCAAAAAGCGCAGGTGATTATACTGTCCCCAGCTGATAATATCCTCCTCCCGCACCAGATACAGCGGACGGATCAGCTCCATACCCGCAAAGTTGGTGCTGTGCAGCTTGGGCAGCATCGTTTTGATCTCCGCGCCGTACAGCATGCTCATCAGCGTTGTCTCTATCACATCGTTAAAGTGGTGTCCCAGCGCGATTTTATTGCAGCCCAGCGCCTGTGCCTCCTTGTAGAGATACCCGCGCCGCATCCGCGCGCAGAGGTAGCAGGGCGAACCGCCCTCCACCTCGTCCACCACCCCGAAGATGGGGCTTTCAAAAATGCGGATCGGCAGCTCCAGCGTGCGGGCGTTCTGCTCGATCAGCTCCCGATTGGGCGGGCTGTATCCGGGGTCCATCACCAGATACTCTACCTCAAAGGGAAAGTCACTGTACTTCTGCAAATGCTGCATGCACTTGGCCAGCATCATGCTGTCCTTGCCGCCGCTGATGCACACGGCAATGCGGTCATTCGGCTGGATCAGCTCGTAATCCTTGCAGCCCCCGATAAAACGGTTCCAGATGGTCTTGCGGTATTTGGTGATCAGGCTGCGCTCCGCCAACTCTTCGGCGGTCATTTCCTTTGGCATACTGCCGCCCCCTTTTTCAAAGGTTTCTGTCCTATGATACCATAGTCCCCCTCTCTTCGCAAGTGAACCGCACCCGCGGGCACCGCGGCGCGGAGCCGCCGCCCCTCACGGGGCGGCTTCGTCGGGCTTTGCCCGCCGCCTCCGGCTGCGCCGGAGCGCTCCGCGCCGCGTCTCCCCCTTGCACACTCTCCCCCAAAGCGCAAAAAATCCTCCCCGCCATGTTTTCCGCATGGTCAGGGGAGGAAATTTTCACCCGTGATGTTCTTCGTTTTCGTTGGTGTGGATATTGATGAACTCCGCGCGCATCTTGGAATAAAGAATGGTCTGGCTGCTGTAAAGCCCGCAGTAGCCGGAAAGCAGGTAGCTGATGGCACACGCCATCGCAAAGTACAAAAGGTCGCCGGTGCCGAACAGCTCAATGCTTAAAAATACCGAGGCAATGGGGCAGTTCACCGCGCCGCAGAACACCGCCACCAACCCGATGGCAGCACCGAAGCCCGCGGGCAGTCCCAGCACGCCGCCCAGCACGCAGCCGAAGCAGGCGCCCACAAAGAAGGAGGGCACCACCTCGCCGCCCTTAAAGCCAAAGCCGATGGTCACGGCGGTGAACAGCAGCTTCAAAAGCCACGCCCACGGATCCGCCTGCCCGCTTATGGCGCGCTCCACGATCTCCATACCCGCGCCGTTGTAGTCGGTGTTCCCCACCAGCAGCGTCAGTGCAATGACCAGCACGCCGCCCACTGCTGCTTTCCAAAAGGGGTTGGGCAGCAGCCGCGCCGCCAGCCGTCCCGTCTCCTGCATGCCGCGGCAGAACAGGATACTCACCACCGCACAGCCGATCGCCAAAAGGATCACCAGCAGCATGGTACGGATATCCAGTCCCTGCTCGATCACGGTAAAGCGGGTGGGCGGTACGCCCATCAGCAGGCTTACCAGATACCCGACCAGCGAAGCCGTCAGGCAGGGGATCAGCCCCGCGTAGTAGAATACCCCCACGCTGATGACCTCCATGGCGAATATCGTCGCGGTCAGCGGGGTGCCGAACAGTGCGGAGAATACCGCGCTCATGCCGCAAAGGGTCGCCAGCGGCAGGTCTTTTTCGCCCAGCCGCAGCAGCCGCCCCGCCTCAAAGCCGATGCCGCCGCCGATCTGCAGCGCCGCGCCCTCACGACCGGCGCTGCCGCCGCCCAGATGGGTCAGCACGGTGGAAAGGAAGATGACCGGCACCAGCAGCACCGGCACATTTTTGCCGAAATGTACCGATTCGATGATCGCGTTGGTATCCTTGCCCTCCACCTTGGTCACGCGGTACAGCCCCGCAATGATAAGCCCCAGTACCGGCAGCAGGTACAGCACCCACGGGTGCGCTGCCCGCCAGCGGGTCGCGTAGTTGACACCGATGTGGAACAGCGAGCCGATCCCGCCGCCGATGCCGCCGATGAGCGTTCCCACCGCCAGCCATTTGCCCAGCACGGCAGGGTACGCCCCAATGTGCGCCGCGGCGCTTTTCCATTTTTCCACGGTCTGCGCTCTCCTCTCCGGTTCCGTTTTACAAAATCCTCTTATTTATAGCACCATTCCCCCATGGTGTCAATCTTTCGGGGGAAAGATGCCCCGCCAGTCCCTGCAAACCTTAGGATACGCCCGCAGGGAATGCTCATGCAGCGCTCCCCCGCCTCTTTACGAAACGGGGGAGCTTGTCCTGCAAATGCCGCTTTTCCACAGCTAAGGCTGATCTTTTACGGCAGCGACCTTGCTTTTTGCTCGGTTATCGGAGATTTTGAGATCCTTTTCAGATACCGTACCATCATCGCCGTGGAAACCACCAGCGAGATGTATTCCGCCGCCGGCGTCGCCCACGCCACTCCGTTCACTCCTACCGCTTGGTTGAGCCAAAGCATCAATGCCACATCAATTGTCCCCTTACGCATCAGCGAAAGGAAGATGGGCGGCAGCCGTTTGCCGGTCGCCTGAAAAACCGTCAGCGAAAAGAAGGTAAGCATTGTCGCCGGGCAGGAGGTGCATATGATACGCAAAAAGTCCTTGCCATAAGCGATGGTAGACGCATCGTTGATAAAGCAGCGGGTAATGGGAGCCGCGCTGACATACAGCAGCAACATTCCGGTCAACGATATCAAAAGACAGCTGATAAACAACCTGCGCAGCACGGCAGTCATGCGGGGCTGGTCACCGGAGGAGAAATTGTACCCGATCAACGGCAGGGTGCCCTGTGTCATTCCCTGCGCAATGGCAAACGCCACCAGATCGACCCGTTTGGCTATCCCCATGCCGGCTACCGCTTCGTTAGAATATTCTGCAATAATATGGTTCAGTACGCCGTTGGAGATACATGCCATGGTAGAGATCAAAAAACTGGGCAGTCCCACCGAGAGCACCTCCGTCGGGATCTGCTCCCCCATTGTGTAATATCCGGGGGAAAGAGAAATAACGTCGTCCGCCCCGTTTCGGCGCAAAAAGGCAATAAAATACAGAACCGCTGCCGTATTGGAGATCAGCGTTGCCACCGCCGCACCGACGATCTCCAAACGGAGCACAAAAATAAAAATCGGATCAAGGATAATATTAAGCACGCCGCCAAAAGCAATGCCGAAGCTCGCTTGCCTGGCATTGCCCTGCGCACGGATCAAATGTGCCAGCATGGGACCCAACACTGTCGGCACCGCACCGATAACGACTGTCCAGAGGAGATATTTCGAGGAATAGGGCAAAACGATCTCATCGGCGCCCAGTACCGGCAGCAGACGCTGGCGCAGCACCAGCACTGCAAGACCGTACAACAGCGCTACCCCCATAGCAGTCCATATGCAGAACGCTGCGCAACGGCGGGCTTTTTCACGGTTTCCCTCTCCCAGCAAGCGGGAAAACAGGCTTGCACCGCCAATTCCAAACAGGTTTGATATCGCCGTCATCAACATAAAAAGCGGCATCATAACGGTCGCCGCCGCTACCTGATTCGGATCCCCCATCTGCCCGATGAAGAAGGTATCCGCCATATTATAAATAACGGTGATAAGCTGGCTGATAATCGTCGGAACAGCAAGCGCCGCGATCGCCTGCCCGACCGGAGCCGATCTAAAAAGTTCTTCTTTTGAAATACTGCTTTCCAATGTAACCCCCCTCTTTCAGCCCACACGCACAGAACCGTTATCCGCCGTTTTTGGTTTCGTAACATTGTACATCGCGCCGTTTTCACTGTCAAGCGCTGCACTTGTCACCTTAAAGCCGGTCTTTAAAAAGCACCCCCACGGGTGCTTTTTTCTATTTAGGGGTAGATGCGCTCAAATTCCATAGTGGATCACCCACTTATTCTCCCGCTCGGCACGCCGCAGCAGTGCCGCCAGCTCCGCCATGCCGCCCTGCCGCCGCACCGCCTCCCGCAGCTTCGGCAGCGCCGCGGGAGGTATCAGCGTAATGCCTGTATAGGCAAGCCCCTTGCCGGGACAGTCCATCGTGTGCCAGTATAATTCCAGCCCCATCGTCTCCGGCAGCAGCCGTTCTATCTCCGCATCGTCCACGCGGATACAGCGGTATTTTTTCGGTTCATATGCATCAAACCGCTGTCCCGCCGCCGGTACGGTCGGCATTATGCCAAATTCATGCGTCGCCATATTTCCCCTCCTTCAGCCGTGCCGCGCTTTTCTCTAATTCTATTACTTTCGTTTTACAATATGTATAATTTTGTCGTTTTATCCCGTTTATAGCGGGATTTTCGCCTCCTGCAGCCGTTTTTTGCGCGCTTTCCAGTCCGGCATCACCTCGGTCACGACCGCGTGGAACGCCGGTGAATGGTCTGCCCGCACCAGGTGCGCCAGCTCATGCACCATGATGTATTCGGTACACTCCGGCGGGGCGTGCAGCAGCCGCTCGTTCATCATAATGACCGCCGTGGCAGGCTGACAGCTCCCCCAGCGGCTCTTCATGCGGCGGTGGCACAGCACCGGCTTCGGAATGTTCCATCGGGCAAAGCGGGGGTACCACTTTTCCAGCGCCGCCGCAAAAACCGCCTCGCAGGTCTCCCTCCACCACCCCGCAAAAAGGCGTTCCGCCGCCTTTCGGTCGGTCGGGTCGGGCAGCGTCAGCACCAGCCGGTCGCCCTGCACCGCAGCCCCTTTCGGACTGCCGTTTCGCAGCATCAGCGTCATCTCCCGCCCCATGCAGGGCAGCACCGCGCCGTCCTCCACCGCAAAGGCTTCGCTCGGACGCTCGTTCTGCCAGCGCAGGCGGGCTTTCTGTATCAGGTCGGCACGGCTCCTCACAAAGTCGTCCACCGCAGCAACCGGCACCCACCCCGCCGTGGAAACATGAATACTCCCATCGGGGCGCACCCGCAGGTTCAGGTTCTTCACCCGTTTTTTCTCCCACTCGTAGCTTAAGTCCATGCCGTTCACCCACAGCTCCCGCCGCATGGCAGCACCCCCTTTCTCTCCTTGCCGGATCACTGCAAAAACTTTGTTACGCCCGCAGGGCAACCCGTCCTTCGGACGGGTTCTCGGGGCTTCGCCCCGAGGCTCCGGCTACCGCCGGAGCGCCCTGCGGGCGCCCTCCCCTTCTTCCTGTCTTCCCTGTTTCCAAAGCGGCGCGCCCCACGGGAGCGCGCCGCCCAAATCTATTTTGTCCGTCCTTACCGCGGCACGCTCCGCAGCAGACCCTCCGCCAGACCGGAAGCCGTCTCACAGATGGTCTCCCAGTCGGCGCATGCCTCGTACTGCGCCGGATTGGGGATAAAGCCTACCTCAAACAGCACCGCCGGACAGAAGCCCAGTCGGGTCACATAGTAGTAGCCCCACTCCTCGCCGTCGGTGTCACGGTCGGTCGCACCCGTCACCGCCGCCGCTAAGTTGGCAGCATAGCTCTCGCTCTGCAGCTCACAGTAATAGCTCACCGTCCAGTCGGCGGTCACATTTTTGGTCAGCCCCGTGCTGTTGTGGTGGACAGAAAGGAAGAAATCCGGCTTCGCCTCCACCGCCATTTCCACCCGCTCGTCCAGCACGATCTTCGGCACACTGCGGTCGTCGGTCTCCCTTGTCATAATGACCGTCGCACCCATCTGCTCCAGACGGTCACGCAGCGCCAGGCTCACCGCCAGGTTCAGCTCCGCCTCGGCAGGGCCGTAAAGCCCCGCCGCGCCGTAAGCGCCGCAGTCCTTGTTGCCGTGTCCCGGGTCTACCATCACCGTCACGCCCTCCAGCGGCTTGCCCGCCGTCGCGCTCAGTCTCGGCGGCTGCTTCAGCGAAAGCAGCAGGTCGCCCTCCTCGGTATATTGCAGGTCATAGCCCCAGTAGTTCTCCTCGTCCAGCGTCAGCAGCAGGTTCACCCCGCCCTCCGCCGCCTCCCAGCGGGCTTCGGTCACCATCGGGGCGGCTATGCCCTCGGCGCTCTGCGACAGGGCGGTATTCTCCAGATACACGGTCAGCAGGTTCCCCTCCCGCTTGGCGGTCGCGGCAGGGTAGCTGCCGCAGGGCAGTGTTATGGTGGTCAGCCGTCCCTCGGTCGCGCTCGTCATGCTCCCGATCACCGTTTCGGTCACAGCAGGCTCCGTCGCCACAGTGGCACGGTCGCTGCTGATGTAGCCCCCCGCCACCTCGTAGAAGATAGTGCCGTTATACTGGAAGCAGCTCACCATCGGGATCCTTGCCCCGCGGTGGTAGGTCGCAATAAAGGTGCTGTCATCGGTATAGTCGGTCAACAAGCTCACATTCTCGGTATCCGCCAGCACCGCGGGCGTGGTATCGGCACCGGCGGCGTACAGCCTGCCGGCAGATTCATAGGTCGTGGTCTTGCCGTTCCATATCAGCGTGTATTTAATGGGACCCCAGTCCTGCAGCTCTCCGGCGGGCAGATCGAACGGCACCTTGTAAACGCCCTTGTAGGTCGCGGCAACACCGTTCTTGGCGGTCGCCACCGCCTGCTGCATCGTCACAGTCTGTCCGTTGATGACAGCCGTGACCTTGCTACCGCTGGGCGCCACGCAGCGGAAGGTCAGCTCCTGCCCTGCCCATACCGCCGCGTCGCTGGTCGGGAAGCGGGAGGTCAAGGTAGAGGTCATCCCGCTGCCGCCGCTGTCGGCTCGCCGCACGGTCAGGGTCAGGGTCTCGCCGCCGTTGCGGAAGGTAAAGGTATTGCTGCCGTAGCTCAGCGTCACCGCCACGCCAAAGCAGCCGCCCTCCCCGGTGCGCTCCACCGTCTTGCCGTTCATCGTCAGCTCGGTGTCGGGGTCGCTGGTGCCCATAATAAACAGCCCCGCGGTATAGATGGTGCTGTTATTGGCTGGGTAGCCGATGTGCAGCGTCTTTTCATATTCCAGCGAAACCGCCGTCAGTGGCTTGGTCTCCGTCGCTGCGGTATAGCTCAGCAGCAGCCCCCTCGCGGCGGTGTCGCCGCTTATCTCGCCGTAGTTCGCCAGCACAAAGCCCGCCGTCTTATTGTTTCTTCCGTTATAGAAAAGCTGGCTGCCGGTCACGCCGCTTTGCAGCGCCGTCACCACCGGTGTCACCTCGGCACCGGTGTTCTGCCAGCTCTCGCACAGCGCCATGTACTCCCTGCCGGCATAGTCCGGCAGCACCGGCAGCAGCCGGCTTATCTCAAATTGCTCCGTCAGGGCGGTCAGCTCCTCGCCGGTCAGGGCATCGCCGCAGCGCAGCGCCAGCGGCAAGCCGCTTGCCGCCAGCCCCTCCAGCTTATTCTGTATCTCGGCAGCGGTCAGCCCGTCTCCCCGCAGCGCCACACCGGCAGGCTGGGTTTTCAGCTTTTTGGTCGGGGCATAGTCCCCCGTCACCGCTGCCCATACGGCAGGGCTGCCCTCCGCCGCCTTACACAGCAGCTCCAGGCGGGTGTAATCCTCCTCGTCCGCTACCTGCCAGTACAGCGTTTCTATGCGGTTCTCCCGCGCAAAGATCAGCAGCTGCCGCAGCGCCTCTTTCTCGGTTTTCTCCCGCTCCCGTGCCGAGAGCTTCGGGGGTTCCGTACTGTCCAGGGCGTCCTCCACGCTTTCGATCTTGGAGATCTCCAGCGGCAGCTCGTCCATACCTACCCACAGCGCGGTGCCGGAGAGCGCCGGCTCCGCCGCAGCGGGCGCCGAGATACTCTCCCCCAACAGGCGGGGCAGCCCAATGGCGCCCGCCCCGATGCACAGGGTGAGCAGCAGCACAGTAATTACGGTCAGTTTTCCGGTTTTCTGCTTCATTTCGGTTTCCTCGCTGGTCTTTATTTTCGCTTCTTCCGTCGGGCGCGCCTCCGCTTTTAGTCGTGCTGACCCTGGCGGGCAGCCCTCCCCGCTGCGGCGCGTCCTCCTCTCCCCACCGGTGCTTTACAGGGTAAAGTCCTCCGGACGATACTCCTCGGTGGGCAGCTTCGGCGCGCGCCGGATCTCCCGCCGCAGCGGGTCATAACGGAACGCGGCGCAGTGGTCGTTCGCCGCCATGACCCCCCGCTTGGGGCACAGCACAAAATCCTTATCCACATTGGGCGTCCCCACGGCGCAGTAGCGGCACGCTGGGTCTATCTCCCGGTCAAAAAATTTGCTGCCCATTTTTACTTCCTCCCTTTTTATGTTCCACCCGCACCCCGTGCGGATCATTCGGACTTATCCTGCTTTCAGGCGGGATATATCTGCTTCTTCCCCCATACGCCGCGGCGGGGCTCAGACGCCCGCAGGGCAAGCCGCCTGCGGCGGCTTGCCCTGCGGGCGCCCTCCTCGCACCGTCCCACCGTTTTATCCCGCCGCATTTTTCGACCCCATTATACCACACCGTTTCCCCGCTGGGAACCGTCTACCCGCCGAATTTACTTTCCGGTAACAATTCCCTCCTCCGGCAGCCCGCGTTCCCAGCGCGCCGCCAGCAGCAGGCACAGCAGCAGCATCGCCCCGCTGCCCCACAGCATTCGCCCCGCCGAAAAGGCCGGGACTGCCGCGCCGGTCACCGCCTGCACCGCCGCCCGCTTCAGCCACGGCGCCGCCAGCAGCGCGGTCAGCGCCCCGTGCAGCAGTCGCCCCAGCAGCAGCTCTCCCCACGGC
>JBNMIL010000065.1:0-10642 GCA_050873265.1 Angelakisella sp.
ATCGCACCGATCAGGCAGAACCGCACATCGCCCGCCGCCCGCAGGCAGGGGGTAATGGTAAAGGCCAGCGGGTACAGCGTCACCACAATGCAGAAGTAGAAGCGCAGGAGCCGCAGCGCCTCTGCCGTGGTCTCCGGCGTCAGCTTGAACAGTGAGAGAATGGGATTTGCAAACAGCAGCGTCCCGCCCGCCGTAATAAAGAGACAAAGATATGCCAGCCCCACCAGCCACTTGGTGTAGTATTTGGCGTCCTCGGTCCTGCCCGCGCCCAGGCACTGCCCCACGATGGGCACCGCCGCCAGATGAATGGCAGAGGTCGGGATCAGAATAATGCTTTGCAGCGTGTTCATCACCGCATTGGCGGTAATGGCGACCGTCGGCAGCGTCGAGACCAGGCTCGCCACCAGCAGCTTACCGATATTAAAGGCGGCGCTTTCCAGCCCGCTGGGGATCCCGATGTGTAAGATCCTGCCGAACATCTCCTTTTGGAACCGCAGGTCACGCAGGGAGCGCATTCCCACCGCGCAGTTGGGACGCAGCAGCTTATAGATCATAATGACCGCCCCCAGCACGCGGGAGGCAAGGGTCGCCAACCCCGCGCCCAGCACCCCCAGCCCGAACCCGTAGATCAGAATGGCGTTGCCCGCCAGATTTAGCACATTCGCGGCGGTGGAAACGGTCATCGAGAGCTTGGAATTGCCCACCGCGCGGAAGACCGATGCCCCTACATTGTACAGCGCCAGAAAAGGGTAGCTTACAATGGAAACGGTAAAGTAGGTGCGCGCATAGCTCATCACCTGCGGCTCTATCTGCCCGAACAGCAGCACCAGCAGCTCATCACGGAACACCATAAACAGCACCGAGATCATCAGCGAAAAGCCCACCAGCAGCAGGGTCAGCTGCCCCACGCTGCGCCGCGCGTTTTCCTCCTCGCCCCTGCCGATGTACTGCGCCAGTACCACTCCGCCGCCGGTCGCCAGCGCGGGGAACAGCCACAGAAATACCGCGTTTACCGAGTCGATCAGCGATACGCCGGAAACGGCGGCTTCGCTGCACCCCGCCACCATCACGGTATCCGCCATGCCGATGGTCATGGCAAGCGCCTGCTCTATCATCAGCGGCACCAGCAGCTTCCTCAGGTCTTTTCGGCTGAACATTCTCTCCAATTTGCCTGTCTCCTTTTCTCTCCGCAAAATTACGAGCTTTTATTTTAGCACGCCCGCCCCGCAAATGCAATTCCGAATTTCGGCAGGGAACAGGGCAGGGCGCAGCCCCGCCGAGGCTTCGCCTCGGCGATGCGGTCTTCGTCCGCATCAGCCGTCCTGCGGACGGCTGGGGCAGCGCCCCGTTTTCCGCTTCCCCCACACCCCCATCAAGCTCCCGGTCCCGCCCCTTTTCCATTCCTGCCATAAATAACGAGGAGGGTGTTTACCCCTCCTCGTCCTCATCGGCATCATTTCGGCGCTGCGTCCGCAGCACCCCCAGCCGTATCAAGTGCGAAATGGCATATACCGCTCCTGCCGCCATCGTGAATATGTAAAGAAAATCGAAGTTTAAATACCCGTTTTGGATAAGAGCAATACCGTATACCTGCTCATTGCGCAGCAGCAGCCACCACCGCAGACAGATAAGCAGAAGATCCAATACCAGCCCGATAATCCACCACAGCAGCCCGTCCTTTTCTCCGGGCGGGATCAGCGCGTCCCGCCAGTCCGCTTCCACCATGGCAAGCACCACCGCCAGTTCAAAGCAGCATATCCAGCTGATGTTCGGGTCAAACCACACCACACCGTCTATGCTTGTTCGCAGCGCCACATCGATCAGCATCAGCACCGGCATCATAAAAAACGCATGGGCAAAGCACTGGGTGCGCACTTGCTTCTGCCGTTCATCATAGGGCTTTTCTTTGCGGACTTGACCGCCGCTTTTGGGGTTGTCAGTCATCGGTTTTCTCCTCCCAGAACAGCTCGTCCAGTGTCGTGCCCAGCACCCGGCAGATCTGCCGGCACAGGTTGATGGTGGGGTTGTAGTCCCCCTTTTCTATGGCGACAATGGTCTGGCGTGAGACCCCGCACCGCTCCGCCAGCGCCTGCTGGGAAAGCCCCATCGCCGCCCTTGCCGCCTTCAGCTTCAGGTTCTTCATGGCGTCACTCCTCGTCGCGGGCAGCCATGCGCAGCCGCGCCGCCAGTGCCGTCAGTATGATCAGCCCCATCGCCGCTATAATAAAATTCATGCTGTTCTCCACCGTCATGCCGTCGGCAAAGCCCTCCGACTCCATGGCGGAAAACCCCGCAAGCAGGTTGCCCGCCACCACGATGCCAAGCACCAGCAGCATGGCGCGCGGGTTTTGCCGGATCCCAAGGTAAGCGTCATTGGCAACGGCAACGCAGGCAAATACCGTCACCCCCACGCAGATCGCCGTAAAGGGCAGCAGGGCGGTGTCTTTCGGCTGCCACTCGGTAAAGATCGGCAGAAGATATACCGCCAGCAGCCCCGCCAGCAGGGTATAAAAGCCGGCTTTGTAGGCTTTTCCGCGCGCCAGCTGCTGCCGCTCGTCAAATTCCGCCTTGCCCAGTTGCTTGCCCGCCAGCTTTCCTACCACCAGCCCGATGACCACCATCACCGCCATCAAGCCCAAAAATACCAGATCCATACTGTCGCCTCGCTTTCTGTCCCCAGCATATCATTCCGCCCTTGCTGTGTCAAGTATATTTTACATTATTTCGGATTTACGCGACACTCCGCCGCCATTGTCCCGGTAAAGAAGCAAAAAAGAGAGCGACCGCTCCCTTTTCAGGGAACAGCCGCCGCTTTCTATACTAGAAATATGGATATCCCAGCCTTACAGCTCCTCGCGGGCAAGGTCTTTCATGCTGTCCGCTTCGGTGATCTTGCGGATCACACGGCAGGGGTTGCCCGCCGCCAGTACGCCGTCGGGGATATCGTGGATCACAACACTCCCCGCGCCGATGACTACGTCATTGCCGATGGTCACACCGCCGATGACCGTCACCCCGCACCCGATCCAGACATTGTTGCCGATGCGGATCGGCTCCGCGTTCTCGGCAATGGTGGGCAGCCCGTCGTCGCCGCACATCAGCCCCAGCCGCTCGTGCGCGATCAGCGGGTGAGAAGCCGCCATCAGCGAAACATTGGGCGCGATCATCACGTTGTCGCCGATGTACACATCAGCGTCGTCCAGTACGCAGAAGTTGTAGTTCGCGAAGAAATCCTCCCCGATGTAGGTGTGGATCCCGTAGTTGAACTGCACCGGCGTCTGGAAGTAGAACCGCTCCCCGATGCTGCCCAGAATGGAGCGCATCAGTCCCGGGATCCGCTCGTCATATTCGTCCAGCGTGTTCACCAGCCGGCAGGTCTCGTGCGCCTTGTGCTTGGTGTCCCGCAGCTCCATCGAGTTGGGTCTGAACAGCAGCCCCGCTTTAATTCTTTCCGTTTCTTTCATGTCGCGACCTCCTTTATTTCCGGCAATGTAACCGGTTACATTATGGATATAATATAGCACACGCCCCGCCGCTTGTCCAGCCCCTTTCGTTTCGCCGCCGCCGTTTTTCCTCGGCAAATCTGTCTCCCACTCCGTCCGCCTTGCGGTGCCCGAAAAAATCATCGCGCTGCCCGCTTGCTCGATTTTTTCGACCGCTGCGGATGCTCCGCCTCGCTGTATCCGCCACCGGCGGCGCTCGGTTCCGCATCCCACTCGCCGCGACCCGCTACACCCAAGCCTCCCTTGTGTAAAGGGAGGTGGTGAGCGCAGCGAACCGGAGGGATTGTCGGCGCTGTTCGCACACCGGTCTCCTGCCGTCAACCCTCCCGTCAGCCATTCGGCTGCCACCCTTCCTTACACAGGGAGGGCTTTTCATACCCCCAAACCTCCCACCATTTCCCAAACCCGTAAACTTTTTATGAAACTTTGTGCGAATTCAACACTTTCACTGCAAATTTCCTTCATTTCGTCCGTATTAGTGAGAGGACTTCTCATCACCGGTGAAAAATTATAACCAACGGCAAATCCCCGATGAAAAACCGAGGATCAGCCGCCAACCCAAGCCCCATCTAAAAAATGAGGGCTTCCCCAACCGCACCTTGAAAACCAAATAAGTCATGCATGTTACGCGCGCCCGCCCGCGCCCGCGGGAGCCGTCATAAACCGTTGGGCAGCCGAATATAGTTCCAATGAAACGATGGGACGGCATGCCGCCGCCCAACTGCGGAGAGGAGAATGAAAATGGAGCTTGAACTGCGCCGGCAAACCGTCCCAAGCTGCGAGACGATACTGGAGGAAACGGTGGAGCAGCCCGTGGAGTGCGATGCCCTGCTGCCCGATTACTGTCCCGATATCCGCCGGATCCTGAAGTGTACCCTCACCCCCGTCCCGATGGGCAGAACCATCACCGCCGGACGGCTGGAGACCGAGGGACTGGCGAATATCAATGTCCTGTACATTTCTGCCGGAGGGGAACCGGCACGGGGCGAATACAAGATCCCCTTTACCCGAATGATGGAGCTGCACGGCGAAGCCGAGGAGCCGATCATCACTGTCTCGATGACGGCAGGGCAGGTCAGCTGCCGCGCCGTCAACCAGCGCCGTCTGGAGATTCGCGGCTCGGTTATCATCTCCGCCGCCGTCACTGCCTGCCGTCAGGGAAAAATCCTGGAGGACAGCGGCGACCCCACCGTTCAGCTGCGCCGGGCGGAGCAAAAGGGGGTTCGGCTCTGCGGCTCGGTCAGCGGCGAGCAGCGGCTGGCAAAAACCACCGAGCTGGAGGGCAGCGCCGCCCCGCTCACCAGGGTGCTGCGCTGCGATGCCGCCGTCTCCCGTCGGGAGGAAAAATGGGCGGACGGCAGGCTGACCGTGATGGGCGAGGTGCTGGCTGCCGCCTGCTGCGCCGACCAGAACGGCGGCTGGCAGACCGCCGAATGTGCCCTCCCCTTTGAGGTGACGATGCCGCTGCCGGAGGGCGCCGACGCCGAATTTGATGTGCGTTGTACGGCGCTGGCGCCCACGGCGGAGCCGGTGCAGGACGCCGACGGCGAGTACCGCTCCCTGGAGTGGGGCGTGACCGTCGCCGCCGAGGCGAAAATTTACCGCCCCTACACCCTTTGCTGCTGCACCGACGGCTATTCCACCCGCTACCGGTCGGAGTGCCGCGGCAAGACGCTGCAAACCACCGAGCTGGTCAGCATCTGCCGGGAAAGCGAGACCCACCGGGAAACGCTGCCTCTGCCGGAGGCGACCGGCGAGGTGACCGCCCTCTGGGTCAGGGCGGAGGGCTGCACCGTTTCGCCGGATGGCGACGGGCTGCTGGCGGAGGGACGGCTGGGACTGACGCTGTTGACCCGCATGGGGGACGGCGAATATTACAGCTTTGACCGCCCGCTGGAGGTACAGCGGCGGCTGCCCGGCAATGCCGACTGCCGCTGGGAGGCGGCACTGGAATGTCGGGCGTACCGCTGGGAACAGACGGGGAACGAGCTTGCCCTGACCTGTGAGCTGTACTGGCAGGGGGCGGTGTGCCGCACCCGACGCACCGCGGTGCTGGAGGAGATAACGGTGGACGAGGCAAGCCCCAAGGAGAACTGCCGTCCACGCGGTTTATATATTTACATGGCAGAGGAGGGCGAAAGCCTGTGGGAGATCGCCCGACGGTACAATACCAGCGAAGCGAAGATCCGCGAGGATAACGGCGAGATGGGCGAGGGCGCGCCGGCGGGTCCCCTGCTGATACCGGTGTAAGCGAAAGGTGCCGGTTCGGGCGGCGGCTGGGAGGGCGCGGAGCGCCCGCCCGACCGAGGGAGCCGCTTTGCGGCTCCTCCGGCAGACCGACCCCGCAGGGGTCGGCGAAGCCGCCGCCCGATGCCGGTCCCGCGCACCAACAGAACCAAAGACGCAAACGGGAGGAATGGAAATGGCAGCACAAAGCGAGCTGTACCGAGATATAGCGACCAGAACCGGAGGAGATATCTACATCGGGGTGGTGGGACCGGTGCGTACCGGCAAATCCACCTTTATCAAGCGTTTTATGGAGACGATGGTGCTGCCCCGCATCGAAAGCGAGCCGCGCCGCAGCCGTGCCGCCGATGAGCTGCCGCAATCGGCAGCCGGACGCACCATTATGACCACCGAACCGAAGTTTATCCCGGAGGAGGCGGTCAGCATCACGCTGGAGGGCAACATTAGCCTGCGGGTATGAATGATCGACTGCGTGGGCTACATCGTCCCCAGCGCGCTGGGCTACATCGAAAACCAGCAGCCCCGCATGGTGATGACCCCGTGGTACGATAAAGAGGTGCCCTTCAATATGGCGGCGGAGGTGGGCACCCGCAAGGTCATCAACGAGCATTCCACCATCGGGCTGGTGGTCACCACCGACGGCAGCATTTCGGAGATCCCCCGTGCCGAGTACGAGGAAGCCGAAAGCCGTGTGGTAAGGGAGCTGCAGGCGATCAACAAGCCCTTTGTGGTGGTACTGAACTGCCAAAGCCCCAAAAGCCCGGCGGCAAAGGCGCTGCGGGCGGAGCTGGAGGAGCGCTACGGTGTGCCGGTGGCGGCGGTAAACTGTCTGGAGCTGGACGAGGAGGACATCGCCGGTATTTTGGGGGAGGTGCTGGAGCGCTTCCCGCTGAAGGAGGCGGCGCTGGAGATCCCGCCGTGGGTGATGAACCTGGCGGCAGACCACTGGCTGAAGGAAAGCCTGTACCGGCAGATTCGGCAGACCGCCGGAACACTGGGTGCGGTGGGCAGCGCCGCGGCGGCATTAAGGTCGCTGGAGGACTGCGACTATGTCAAGGAGACAAGGGTGCTTGCCGCCGACCTGGGCAGCGGCACGGTGCGGTGCAGGGTGGAGCTTGCCGATGGGCTGTTTTACCGGATCCTCGGGGAGGCGACGGGGCTGGAGATCGCCGATGAGGAGGGGCTGCTGCCCTGCATGGTGGAGCTTGCTGCCATCAAGAAGAAATACGAAAAGTTTGCCGGCGCGCTGGACGAAGTGGCGGCGACCGGCTACGGAATCGTGATGCCGACGATGGAGGAGCTGCATCTGGAGGAGCCGGAGATCATGAAGCAGGGCGGGCGCTACGGGATCCGGCTGCGGGCCTCCGCCCCCTCGATCCATCTGATGCAGGCAAACATCACCACCGAGGTGGCGCCCATTGTGGGCAGCGAGCGGCAGAGCGAGGAACTGGTCCACTATCTTTTGCAGGAATTCGAGGAAAATCCGGCGAAGATCTGGGAGAGCAACATCTTCGGCAAATCGCTGCACGAGCTGGTGAACGAGGGACTGCACAACAAGCTGTACCGTATGCCCGCCGATGCCCGTATGAAGCTGCAGGAGACCATCGAGCGGGTCATCAACGAGGGCTGCTCGGGGCTGATCTGTATTATCCTGTGATAAGTATTGCCCGGCGGGTTTCCGCAAGAATGGGGCGGCAGCCTGCCGCTCTGCGGAATACTTCCGCCGGAGGGGAGGGCTCCGGCGCGGCTGCGCCGCCCGCCCCAGCGGGGCGGGCGACCGGCGGAACGCCGGTGGGCGGCGGCATAGCCGCCGCCCGCGCAGCCGCGCCTTATCCAACCCCCTGCACAAACTGAAAAGTAAGGGACAAGCCCCGCTCCCAACCGGAGCGTATGGCGCAGGACCTCCCGGCAGGGATAGTGTGAAAGGGGCGGTCTTGGAGCCCCTTTCGCGTTTAATAAAAAGTAAAAATCATGGGGCGCAGCCCTCATGGTTTTTACTCACGCCGGTGCCCCAGAGGGCACCGGCGGCGGGGGTGGAGCTTGCATCGGCGGCAGCGGGGGAGCAGCATTTATCTCCGGCTCCCGCCGCGGCGCCGTCTCCGGCGTGGGGAGGTTCGGCTTCTGCTCGTCCATTTCTCAGTCCTCCGCCGTGATAACGCTTACCGGACAGTCCTCTGCCGCCAGCCGGCAGTCCGACTTTTCCTCCTCGGAGACGGGGGTCTGTACCACCTCCGCCTTGCCGTCCGCCGCCAGCTGAAAAACCGCCGGGCAGGTGGAAACGCACAGCCCGCAGCCGATGCACCCCTCGTGATCCAGCTCCACTCTCATTTTTCATCGCTCCTTTCGCGTTTTTGGACTGCCGATATTCTGCGCAATACAGGTAATTATTATGCATTTTAGCCATCACTAAAGATTGATGAGAATAGGTATTTGATAAATGATATAACCGCTTGCAAAAAAGGCAAAAGCCTGTTGATTTTTGCGGCAAGGGTTGATAAAATAAATTGTATGCTTAAGGTAGGGGGAGTGCCGCTTGCAGGAGCTATCGCTCAATATCCTGGATATTGCCGAGAACTCGGTCAAGGCAGGGGCGACCCTTATCACGGTGGAGGTGTGCTACCGCCCCGCCGCGGACAGGCTCACCGTCACCATCACCGATGACGGCTGCGGCATGAGTGCCGAAACGGTGCAGAAGGTGACCGACCCCTTTTACACCACCCGCACCACCCGCAGGGTGGGCATGGGGCTGCCGCTGTGGAAAATGGCGGCGGAAATGACCGGCGGCGAAATGACGGTGCAGAGCGAGCCAAATGTCGGCACCACGGTAACGGCGACCTTTGGCATGAGCCACATAGACCGGCTGCCGCTGGGCGACCTGCCCCAGACCATGACGACCCTCATCGGGGGAAGCCCGGAAAAGGATTTCCGGCTGGTATTTTGCTACGGGGAGCGGCAGTTCACCGTGGATACCCGTGAGATCCGGCAGGTGCTGGGGGAGGAGATCCCGCTGGACGAGCCGGAGGTGCTGGGCTTCATCGCGGCGCAGATCACCGAGGGGATCGCCGAGTGCTGCCCCGCGCCGGAAAAGCTGTGAACCGCCTCGCGCGGGCGCGGGCGCGTGCCCGCAAGGCGCCATTCCCCGAAAAACAGGCAAAAACTACGGCAGTAGTTGATGATACCGAGTGACAGAGGAAAATTCCCGAAAGGAAATAAGGAGGACATATTCTCATGGCAAAAAGAAAGACCGTTGTGCCGTTCCATGGGACGGCGGAGCAGGAAAAGGCACTGCGGGAGCTGATCGCTGCCCATAAGCAGCAGCAGGGCGCGCTGATGCCGGTACTGCAGGGGGCGCAGGAGATCTACGGCTACCTGCCCATCGAGGTGCAGACCATCATCGCCGAGGAGCTGAATATCCCGCTGGCGGAGGTGTACGGCGTTGTGACCTTTTACGCGCAGTTTACCCTCAATCCCCGCGGACAGTACAACATCGGGGTGTGCATGGGCACTGCCTGCTATGTAAAGGGCGCCGGCGATGTGCTGGAGCGTATCCAGAAGAAGCTGGGCATCGAGCCGGGCGGCACCACCCCCGACGGTCGTTTTTCGCTGGAGGCGACCCGCTGCATCGGCGCGTGCGGTCTGGCGCCGGTCATGACCGTCAATGAGGAAGTTTACGGACGCTTGACCCCCGATGAGGTGGACAAGATCCTGGATAAATACCTGTGAGTAGGAAAGGGAGGAACGCAATATGAAATCTTTGGAAGAGCTTGCCGCCCTGCGGGAGCAGATGAAGAGCAAAGTAGCCATGCGGCAGGATAACAGCGCTGCCACCCGTGTAGTGGTGGGCATGGCGACCTGCGGCATTGCCGCCGGCGCGCGCCCTGTCCTTTCCGCCTTTGTGGAGGAGGTAAACCGCCGCGGGCTGCAGGACGTTGTGGTAACGCAGGCAGGCTGCATCGGCATGTGCAAGCTGGAGCCCATCGTGGAGGTTTTCCAGCCCGGCAAGGAGAAGGTGACCTATGTAAAGATGACCCCCGAAAAGGTGGGGCGCATCGTCACCGAGCATCTGGTAAACGGCAACCCGGTGACGGAATACACCGTGGGCGCCTACATGGAATAAGGAGGACGAGAACCAATGGCTATCGCAAGAACACACATACTGGTGTGCGGCGGCACCGGCTGCAGCTCCTCCAATTCGCAGGCGCTGATAGACGAGCTGAACCGCGAGCTGGAGGAGAAGGGGCTGGCAGGCGAGGTGCAGGTCATTAAGACCGGCTGCTTTGGTCTGTGCGCGCTGGGTCCTGTAGTGGTGGTATATCCCGAGGGATGCTTCTACAGCCATGTCAAGCTGGAGGATATCCCCGAGATCGTGGACGAGCATATCCTCAAGGGTCGTATCGTCACCCGCCTCCTGTATCAGGAGACGGTGGTGGACGACAAGACCATCAAGAACCTGAACCACACCAAATTCTACGAAAAGCAGCACCGTGTGGCGCTGCGCAACTGCGGCGTCATCAACCCCGAAAACATTGACGAATACATCGCAATGGAGGGCTATGAGGCGCTGGGCCGTGTGCTGACCCAGATGACCCCCGATGAGGTCATTCAGACCATCAAGGACAGCGGACTGCGCGGACGCGGCGGCGGCGGCTTCCCCACCGGTCAAAAGTGGTTCTTTGCCCGCCAGAGCAAGGGCGATGTGAAGTATGTCTGCTGCAACGCCGATGAGGGCGACCCCGGCGCGTTCATGGATCGTTCCGTGCTGGAGGGCGACCCCCATGTAGTGCTGGAGGCCATGGCGATCGCCGGTTACGCCATCGGCGCGCATCCGGGCTATATCTATGTCCGTGCCGAGTACCCCATCGCCATTCACCGTTTGCAGATCGCCATTAAGC
>JBNMIL010000066.1:0-10529 GCA_050873265.1 Angelakisella sp.
GAGTATGGCTTTGATGCTGATACCTGTGAGATCAGCTGCTCGCTGCACACCCAGTCGGCGGATATCGCCCAGGGGGTAGACATGGCGCTGGAGGCCAAGGAAGCCATTGATACCGACGGCCTGGGCGCCGGCGACCAGGGTATGATGTTCGGCTTTGCCTGTGATGAGACCCCGGAGCGGATGCCCCTGCCCATCACCCTGGCGCACCGCATCACCCGGCGGCTGGCTGCTGTCCGTAAAAACGGGGAGATTGCTTATCTCCGGCCGGATGGCAAGGCACAGGTCACAGTGGAATACGAAAACGGAAAGCCCGTCCGGGTCAATACGGTGGTGCTTTCCACTCAGCACGATGAGGACGCCGACCCCCTGACCCTCCGCCGAGATATGATCGAGCGGGTCATCAAGCCCTGTATCCCCGCCGAGATGCTGGACACCGAGACCAAGTATTACATCAACCCCACCGGTCGCTTTGTACTGGGCGGTCCCGCTGCGGATACCGGTCTGACCGGTCGCAAGATCATAGTGGATACCTACGGCGGCTATGCCCGTCACGGCGGCGGCGCCTTCAGCGGCAAGGACGCCACCAAGGTAGACCGCTCCGCGGCGTATATGGCAAGAAATATCGCCAAGACCATTGTAGAGGCGGGCGCTGCCCACCGCTGCGAGATCCAGCTCAGCTATGCCATCGGCGTAGCGCGCCCCGTTTCCATCTATGTGGAGACCGCCGGCACCAACGCCATTCCCGAGGCGGAGATCTTCCGTTGGATTGAGCGGAACTACGACCTGCGCCCCACAGGCATCATCAAGAAGCTGGGACTGCGCGCGCCCGTCTTCGGCAAGACGGCGGCATACGGTCACTTCGGGCGCGACGACGCCGAATTCAGCTGGGAAAAGAGCGACCCCAAGGCGCTTGCCGAGCTGAAGGCGATGGTGGACGAAGCAAAGCTGAACTAAGCCGAAACAGAACAAAATGAAAAGGGAGCCTTTCCGGGAATGGAGAGGTTCCTTTTTGTACTTTGTGGTGGTAAGGGGCGCGGCGGCGCAGCGGCGAGGGCTGCCCGTCAGGGTCAGCCCGAGGGGAGCGGAGCCGGCGCGCCCCCGATGGGGTATCGTTACAGCTCCGCCCGGAACTGCTCCAGCCCCACCCGCAGCAGCTCGGCGGCAGCGTCGCCCTCGCCGGCGGCGACCAGCTCGGTGAACTGCGAAAGGGTTTGCAGGCTGCGCGCGATGCCCTCCATCTCCACATAGTCCGACCAGAATTCCAGATTGACCTTGGCAAAGGCATTGAACAGCAGCGGGGTGATGGTGTTGCCGCTGAGGAAGGCAACGCCCCGATGGTAGCGCAGCAGCGCTTCCGCCAGGGGGACGGTGCCGCCCAGCGAGGCTTCCTCCGCCTTCTGCTGCAAAGCACGCAGGGCGGCGATGTCACCGGCGGTGTGGTGCGCCGCCAGCTGCCGCAGGGCAGGGGCTTCCAAATAGTAACGCAGGTCAAGAATACTGGAGGCGGTCTTTTTATCGGGCAGACCGCCGTGGTAGCTCATAATTGCCATCAGCGTTTCCAGACTGCCGGTTTGGGCATAATCCGCCACGGTGACACCCTTGCGTGCCTCGATGTGCACAAAGCCCAGCCGGTGCAGCTCCCGCAGCCCCTCGTGCACCACCGTTTTGCTGATCTTCATTTCATCGGCAAGCTCCCGCTCGGTGGGCAGGCGGTCGCCGGGGCGCAGCTCACCGGAAAGGATCAGCCCCTCCAGCTGCTGCACAAAAAGCTCCCGCAGCGAGGGAGCGGAGATCTCCTGAAACGGCATGGCAAACCCTCCTTATATCTTGGTCAGACCAGAACCATAAATAATTTTAGCACAGCTTTAGGGGAATGGTCAATAGCATTCCACGCAGGGAACTGGTAGAATATAATTATGCTGGGCTAAAGGCGTCCATTTCCCCCAAAAAGCGGCACGCCGCAGAGAAAAGGAGATCGAGTATGAGCGACATCAACGGCAGCAAGCCGACCAATTTCCCCTTGGACGAAAGCAAACTGTCCTTCCGGATCCCCCGTGATGAGCACCCCCGCGAGAACCTCCTCAAGCTGGGCAGCATGATCACCAACCGCATCGGGCTGAAGGCGACGGCAGATGACCCCGAATACTGGGGGCTTGCCAGTGTGATGACCGATGAAATGGTGGAGGTCGCGCTGAAGATGGGTGTCCGCAAGCCCAAGACCACCGAGCAGCTGATGAAGCTGACCAAAATGGAGCGGGAGCCGCTGGAAAAGCTGCTGACCGAAATGGCGTGGCTGGGCATAGTGGAGTATAACTGGGAAAACCTTGACGGCAAGAACCCGAACCACGAAAAGCGCTGGATCCTGCCGCTGTTTGTCCCCGGCAGCGCCGAGTTTTTGAATATGCGGCAGAGCCAGATCGACCAGAACCCTGAGGTCGCGGCGTTCTTTGAGCGCATGACCTTCCTGCCGCTGGAAAAGATCACCCCCATGGTGCCCCCCGGCGGCTCCGGCATCGGCATGCATGTCATTCCGGTGGAAAAGGCGATCGAAAGCGAAAACGAAGCCATCGGGCTGGAGAAGATCAGCTACTGGCTGGATAAATACGAGGGCAAATATGCCAAGAGCATGTGCTCCTGCCGCGCCAGCCGCCAGAAGCTGGGCGAGGGCTGCGGCGACGACCCCGAGAGCTGGTGCATCGCCGTAGGCGATATGGCGGACTATGTGGTGGAGACGCAGCGGGGCGAGTACATCACCAAGGAGGAGGCGCTGGAGATCTTCCGCCGCGCGGAGGAAAACGGCTTCGTCCACCAGATCACCAATATCGACGGTGAGCAGAAGATCTTTGCCATCTGCAACTGCAATGTGAATATCTGCAACGCCCTGCGCACCAGCCAGCTTTTCAATACCCCCAATATGTCCCGCAGCGCCTATGTGGCAAAGGTGGAGACAGAAAACTGCGTGGCGTGCGGACGCTGTGTGGAGGGCTGCCCCGCGGGCGCCGTCAAGCTGGGACAGAAGCTCTGCACCCAGTCCGGTCCCATCACCTACCCCCGCCAGGAGCTGCCCGACGACCACGAGTGGGGTCCCGAAAAGTGGGCGGTGGATTACCGTGATAAGAACCGAATCAACTGCTACGAGACCGGCACCGCCCCCTGTAAGACCGCCTGCCCTGCCCACATTGCCGTACAGGGCTACCTGAAGCTGGCGGCACAGGGCAAGTACCGCGAGGCGTTGCAGCTTATCAAGCGGGATAACCCGTTCCCTGCGGTCTGCGGACGCATCTGCAACCGCCGGTGCGAGGACGCCTGCACCCGCGGCACCGTCGATCAGGCGGTCGCCATTGATGAGGTGAAGCGCTTTATCGCCGAGCAGGATCTGCGTGCCGAGACCCGCTTCGTCCCCGCAAAGGTCATTCCTAAGGTGGACGGCGAGTTTGAGGAGAAGATCGCCGTTATCGGCGGCGGTCCCGCCGGACTTTCCTGCGCCTACTATCTGGCGGAAAAGGGCTACCGCCCCACCGTCTTTGAGAAAGAGAACAGAATGGGCGGCATGCTGATGCACGGTATTCCGGAGTTCCGTCTGGAGAAGGATATCATCGAGGCGGAGATCGATGTGCTGCGTGCCTTGGGCGTCGAGTTCCGCTGCGGCGTGGAGGTCGGTAAAGATGTGACGATCGCCGAGCTGCGGGAGCAGGGCTACAAGGGCTTTTATGTCGCGGTGGGTCTGCAAAGCGGCGGCAGGCTGGGCGTGCCAGGTGAGGACGCCGAGGGCGTCAAGGCGGGCATTGAGCTGATGCGCGAAGTAAATATCGAGGGCAAAAAGTCCCTTTCCGGTCGTGTGGTCGTCATCGGCGGCGGCAACATCGGCGCTGATGTGGCAAGAACCGCCCTGCGCTGCGGCGCCGAGAAGGTGGCGCTGTACTGTCTGGAGGACTATGACGCCATGCCGATGGGCGTGGAGGACCGCACCGAGTGCGAGGAGGACGGCATCGAGATCCATGCCGGCTGGGGTCAGACCGAGATCCTTACCGAAAACGGCAAATGCAGCGGGATCCGATTCCGCAAGTGTCTTTCCGTCCGCAACGCCGAGGGTCGCTTTGCCCCGACCTTTGATGACGCCGTGACCGAGGAGGTTCCCTGTGAGATGGTGCTGTACTGCATCGGGCAGAAGGTGGACTGGCGGAGCCTGCTGACCGGCACCGCCGTGGAGCTGAACCCCAACGGCACCGCCAAGGCGGACCCCGTGACCTACCAGACCGCCGAGCCGGATATCTTTGTGGGCGGCGACGCCTACACCGGACAGAAGTTCGCCATTGACGCCATTGCCGCCGGCAAGCAGGGCGCGGTCTCGCTGCACCGCTGGGTACAGCACGCCACCCTGACCATCGGACGGGATAAGCGGGAATTCATCGAGCTGAACAAGAATGACCTGCTGCTGGACGAGGCAAGCTACGACAACAGCCCCCGTCAGCGTATCGGCTATAATGAGGCGCTGCGCAAGACCTTCCGTGACGGGCGGGTCGCCTTTACCGAGGAGCAGGTGAAAGCCGAAACGGCACGCTGCCTTGGCTGCGGTGCCAGCGTGGTAGACCCCAACAAGTGCATCGGCTGCGGCATCTGCACCACCCGCTGCGCCTTTGATGCCATTCACCTGCACCGTGACCTGCCGGAGTGCAGCACCATGCGCTCGGCGGAGGATAAGATGAAGGGGATCCTGCCCTACATGATCAAGCGGAAAATACGCATCAGCCGCGCCAAAAAAGCCGAAAAGAGGAACGGATAATGCATGAGCTGGGGATCGTATTCCACACCATACGCACCATAGAGGGCGTTGCCGAGGAGCAGGGCTTGACCCGTGTGGGCAGCGTGACGCTGGAGCTGGGCGAGGTGAGCGGCGCTATCCCGCAGGAGCTGATAAGCTGCTGGGACTGGGCGGTGAACCGCACGGAGCTGATGAAAGAGGCGGCGCTGAAAATAGAGACGCTGCCTGCCGTGACCCACTGCGAGGGCTGCGGGGAGGATTATCCCACCGTGCGGCACGGACGCATCTGCCCGCGCTGCGGCAGTGAAAAAACATGGCTGCTGCGGGGCAGCGAGATCAGCATAAAGGAAATAGAGGCGATATAATGGAATTTAAGACGATAGAGCTGAAGGAACGCATCTTTGCCAACAACGACCGCGAGGCAGACCGCCTGCGGGCGGAGCTGAAGGGGGATAAGACCTTCCTGCTGAACCTGATGAGTAGCCCCGGCAGCGGCAAGACCACCACCCTGCTGCGGACGGTGGAGCGGCTGCGGGACGACCTTAGCATCGGCGTGATGGAGGCGGATATCGACAGCGATGTGGACGCCCGCACCATGGCGGGTGCCGGCGTGCGCTCCATTCAGCTGCATACCGGCGGCATGTGCCATCTGGACGCCGGCATGACCGAGCAGGGACTGCAGGAGATCGGCACCAAGGATCTGGACCTGGTGGTGCTGGAGAATGTGGGCAATCTGGTTTGTCCGGCGGAATTTGATACCGGCGCGGTGAAGAACGCCATGATCCTTTCCGTCCCCGAGGGGCACGATAAGCCGCTGAAATACCCACTGATCTTTACCGTATGTGACGCCCTGATCATCAACAAGATCGACGTGCTGCCGTACTTTGACTTTGATATGGATAAGGTGACGGAGTACGCCCGTATGCGCAACCCGAAGCTGGAGATCTTCCCCATCTGTGCCCGCACGGGCGAAGGGGTGGACGCCTGGTGCGACTGGCTGCGCCGACAGGTGCGCGAGTGGAAGGCATAAGCCAAAAGAACAGATAAAAATGAAGCCCCCGCCTTGGCTGCGCAGCTAAGGCGGGGGTTCTGATATATAAGGAAAGTTTTATCCGGTTTACATGGCGATATTCCGCACATCGGGGTGGCTGTCCATAAAGGCGAGGATCTCCTCAAAGCTGATCTCCCGATTGAACTTGATGGTAAGACCGTAGTTCACGGTGCCGTCGCCGTTGTGGGTGATGTGGCTGCCGATGACCGAGACCTCCATCTTGCGCAGTTCGGCAAGGAAGGCGTCCCGCAGCTCCGGCGTATCCTTCATGGTGATGTTGATATCACGGGTGGCAAGGGCGTCGTTGCCGATATTGAACTTGTGCATAACGGTCTGCATCAGAATGATAATAACGGTGG
This sequence comes from Angelakisella sp., assembly GCA_050873265.1. Lineage (GTDB taxonomy): Bacteria > Bacillota > Clostridia > Oscillospirales > Ruminococcaceae > Angelakisella. The sequence continues at coordinate 6,173 of JBNMIL010000066.1, forward strand.
TGGCGATGCCGATGGGGTACATGCCCGCACCGATGGCAAGCCCGATGCCGGCGGTCGCCCAAATGCCCGCCGCGGTGGTCAGACCCTTGAGGGTGCTGCCGTTGCGGTAAATAACGGCAAGACCGATGAAGCTGATGCCGCTGACGACCTGCGCCGCGATCCGAGCCGGATCGGCACCGCGCGCCCCGAAGAAAAATTCTCCGCCGGCGGTGAGGTCGGCAAAGGCGTATTTGGAAACGATCATGATAAGGGCGGAAGCGCAGCACACCAGACAATGGGTGCGGATACCGGCTTCCTTCAGCCGTTTGGTGCGCTCATAGCCGATGGCACCGCCGCAAAGGGTCGCCGCCAGTACACGGATCAAAAATGCGAGCTGGTAGCCCCACGGCATCGCCTCGTTCATGCGGGTGATGAGTTCTGTCATAAAAAAGGAGCCTCCTTTGGGGAAAGTGTCTCAAATCTAAAATAAAATTATATCACATTATAGTCATTTTTGCAAGTTTTGAGTGCCAAATTCGGCGGCGGATGCTCCGCTCCCCCTCGGGTCGCCCGGTCGTGCAACCCTCGTTCGCTTCGCTTCCGCCGCCGGATATCCATTTTATTCTTAATGCCTTGGGTTTTATTCCAGTTCCTCTATCTCCCGCAGCCACAGGGCGGCGGAAGCGTCGCTGGGCATTCGCCAGTCCCCGCGGGGAGAAAGGGTCACGGAGCCGACCTTGGGACCGTCCGGCAGGCAGCTGCGCTTGAACTGCTGCTGGAAGAACCGCCGGAAGAAGGTGCGCAGCCACTTAATGATAGTAGTACGGTCGTAGCGCCCCTCAAAGGCAGCCTCCGCCAGATACAGGATCTTTGCGGGCGGGCAGCCGTAGCGGATAAAGTGGTACAGGAAGAAATCGTGCAGCTCGTAGGGACCCACCAGATCCTCGGTCCTCTGCGCGATGCTGCCGTCCTCCTCGGCGGGCAGCAGCTCGGGACTGACGGGAGTATCCAGTATATCGTAAAGCACCGCGGCAAGCGCCTCGTCGCCGCAGGTATGGGCGGCGTGCCGCACCAGATAGCGCACCAAAGTCTTAGGGATCGAGCCGTTGACGCCGTACATCGACATATGGTCGCCGTTGTAGGTCGCCCAGCCCAGCGCCAGCTCCGAAAGGTCGCCGGTGCCCACCACGATGCCGTTCTGCTGATTGGCAATGTCCATCAGCACCTGCGTGCGTTCCCGTGCCTGCGCGTTTTCATAGGTGGTGTCGGTCACGCTTTCGTCATGTCCGATATCGGCAAAGTGCTGCCGTACCGCCGCGGCGATGGAAACGGTGCGCAGCGTAACGCCCAGCTTTTCGCAGAGGATCTCGGCATTGGAGCGGGTGCGCTGTGTGGTGCCGAAGCCCGGCATCGTCACGGCGACCATATCGGTGCGGGGACGCCCCAGAAGATCCAGCGCGCGCACCGCCACCAGCAGCGCCAAGGTGGAATCCAGCCCGCCGGAAATGCCCAGCACCGCGGTGGGGCAGCCGATGTGCTCCAGACGGCGGCGCAGACCCTCCGCCTGCATGGCAAGGATCGCTTCACAGCGCTCCCGCCGCTCGGCGCTGTCCGCCGGAACAAAGGGGTGCGGATCGATAAAGCGGGTGAGAGCGGTCACGCCCACCGGCAGCGAGAACGGAATAACGGTATAGCCTGCCGTCCTTGCCGCCTGCCAGGTGGTGGTGCGGCGGCGCTCGGCGGACAGGCGGTGAACATCGATCTCGGAAATGACCATATCATTGGTAAAGAGAGCGGTCTCCGCCAGCAGCTTGCCGTTTTCCGCGATGAGATCGTGACCGGCGAATACCATATCGGTGGTGGATTCGCCCCGTCCGGCATCAGCATACAGGTAGCCCGCCATCAGTCGGGCGCTTTGACCGGTAACAAGGGTGCGGCGGTATTCCGCCTTTCCAATGGTCTCATCACTGGCGGAGCAGTTGGCGATGACCGTGGCGCCTGCCATGGCGTGGCGGGTGCTGGGCGGCAGCGCCACCCACAGGTCCTCGCAGATCTCCAAGGCGAGCTTATATTCCGGCAGCTGGCGGCAGCAGAACAGAAGGTCGGTGCCGAAGGGCACCTGCTGCCCCAGCAGGGAGATGGTTTTCGTCTCGGCAGGGGCGGGGGTGAACCAGCGTGCCTCGTAGAACTCGCCGTAATTCGGCAGGTAGGTTTTGGGCACCACACCAAGGATCTGCCCGCCGTGCAGGACAGCGGCGCAGTTGTACAGCTTGCCCTCGACCTCCAGCGGCAGTCCCGCCACGGTGGTCAGCGGCAGCTCGGCGCTGAGGGCGACGAGCGTCTGCAAGGTGTGCAGCGCCCCCTGCTGCAAAACGGGCTGCAGCAGCAGATCACCGCAGGTATAGCCGGTCAGCCCCAGCTCCGGCAGTACCAGGAGATGAACGCCCGCCGCTGCGGCTTTCTGCATGGCGGCAGCGCTTTGTTCCGCGTTATAGCGGCAGTCGGCGACCCGCAGAGCGGGGCTTGCCGCCGCAACCTTGATAAATCCGTATTTCATGGCATTGATACCGGCAGCCTTGGCTGCCGCCTCCTTGGCAGAGATTTTAAGAAAGAGGGAGAACGACCCGCACTCTCGGCGGGCTTTGCTGGAACTATTATACCATTTTTGCCCCGCTTGTAAAGGCGGCTTCCCTTGACTTTTCGCGGTGGGAATAGTATAACTTTAATATTATCCCACTTGGAAAGAAGACCCCCTATGCCTGAACTGAAAGAACTGCTTATCATCTGCCCGCTGGTGTTCCTTGCCGGCTTCGTCGATTCCATCGCCGGCGGCGGCGGGCTGATCTCGCTGCCCGCCTATCTGCTGGCAGGGCTGCCGCCTTATCAAGCCATCGCCACCAACAAACTAAGCGCCACCATGGGTACCTCCGCCTCCACCCTCCGTTATCTGAAAAACGGCTATGTGGATTGGCAGGCGGCGCTGCCCTGCATGGTCATGGCAATCCTCGGCGCCAATCTCGGCGCGCGGCTTATCCTGCTTATTCCGCAGCAGTATATCCGTTATCTGCTGCTTGCTACTCTGCCGGTGGTTGCTGTGGTGGTGCTGCGCCGTAAGCCTGCCCCCGCCGGGGAAGCGCCGCAAAGCGCCATGTCCCGCAGCCGTCAGCTGATCCTGGCGGCGGTGCTCTCCCTTGTTATCGGGGTATATGACGGGTTGTACGGTCCCGGCACCGGCACCTTTTTGCTGATGCTGTACACCGGACTGTGCAAAATGTCGCTGGAGCGTGCCAGCGGCACCGTCAAGCTCGTCAATCTTTCCTCCAACGCGACCAGCCTCATTCTGTTCTGGACAAAAGGGCAGGTGCTGGTGGTGCTGGGGCTCATCTCCGGCGGCTTCTGCCTGCTGGGGCATGTGGTCGGCTCCGGCATGATGATGAAAAACGGCAGCAGGATCGTGCGTCCGGTCATCATCGCGGTGCTGGTGCTGCTGTTCATCAAGGTGATAAGCGATATGGTGGCGGGCTGACCGCCGGAAAGGAATTTGGCTATGAGTAAACTGCAATGGAAAGGCTCCACACTGCTGGCGCCGGTGCCTGCTGCGCTGGTAAGCTGCGGCACGGTGGAAGATCCCAACGCCCTGACCATCGCCTGGACGGGTATCACCTGCAGCGATCCCCCCATGACCTATATCTCGGTGCGTCCGGAGCGCTATTCCTACGACATCATCAAGAATTCGGGCGAATTTGTCATCAACCTGACCAGCGGCGCCATGGCGCGCGCCACCGATTTCTGCGGCGTCCGCTCCGGCAGGGAGATGGATAAGCTCGCCGCCGCGGGGCTGACGGTGGAGCCGGCAAATGCCGTCTCGGCGCCGGTCATTGCCCAAAGCCCGCTGGCGCTGGAGTGCAGGGTCAAGCAGATCATTCCGCTGGGCAGCCACGATATGTTCTTAGCGGAGATCGTTGCGGTAGATGTGGAGGAAAAGCTGCTGGACGAGGCAGGCAAGCTGCATCTGGAAAAGGCGGGGCTGATGGCGTACTCCCACGGTGAATACTTTGCCATGGGCAAAAAGATCGGCTCCTTTGGCTATTCCGTCCGCAAAAAACGCCCCAAGAACCCGAACGGGAAAAAGAAAAAGTAAGCAAAGCGAAGCCGTGCCGAGAGGTGCGGTTTTGTTTTTGGCTCCTGCGGGCGCGCGAGCACGCTTGATGGGTATTCTGTTTTCAAGGTGCAGTTTGGAAAGCCCGCCATTTTTCGATGGGGCTTGAGTTGGTGGCTGACCCCTCGGTATCTTGTCGGGGGCTTGCCGCTGGGTTTGGTTTTTCACCGGTGATGAGAAGTCCTCTCACTAATACGGACGAAAACGGGAAAATTTGCA
>JBNMIL010000067.1:0-10429 GCA_050873265.1 Angelakisella sp.
GGGCGGGTCTCCCTGCTGCCCCGCGCCCTGCCGAGACCCGCAAAAGCAATATCCCCCCTACCAAGAGAGACGAAAGGCGGCGAGAAGCGATGAAATTTTTTGTACAGACCCAAAAGCCCTACCCCGTGTTGATGGCTCACGATCTTTTTGACCACCTTGGGGAGTTGGTGCTGCAGCTGCACCCCCGCTGCAAGGTAGCGCTGCTGTGCGATGACGATGTTGACGCAGAGTATGGGCGGCAGGTCAGACGGTCGTTGGAAAGCGAAAGCTACCGCCCCTGCCGCATTGCGCTGCCCGCCGGGGAAGCCTGCAAAACATGGACGGTGCTGGGCGAGGTGCTGGAAACGCTGGCGGAGGAGGGCTTTACCCGCGGCGACCTGCTGATGGCACTGGGCGGCGGCAGCACCTGCGACCTGGGCGGGCTGGCGGCGGCACTGTATCACCGCGGCATGGAGGTCATTTACCTTCCCACCACGCTGCTTGCCGGCGTCGATGCCGCCATCGGCGGAAAAACGGCGGTCGACCTGCCCAGCGGCAAAAACCTTGCCGGTGTGATACGGCAGCCGCTGGCAGTCATTTTTGACGAGAACTGCCTGGATACGCTGTCCGAGGAGGCAAAGGCGGAGGGCATGGCGGAAGCCATCAAAACCGGTGTTTTAGCGGGGGGAAAACTGTGGGAACTGGTGACAGCCCCCGACCCCTTTTATGAATCTATCATGGAGCACTGCGCCGAATACAAGGCGCAGGTGGTCGCCGAGGACGAGCTGGATAAGGGCTGCCGGCTGGCACTTAATTTGGGGCATACCGTCGGGCATGCCATCGAACGGCACAGCGGCTACGCCGTTACCCACGGCAAGGCGGTGGCGATCGGTCTGGCGACGATGGCGCGTGCCGGAACGGCGCTGGGCTGGTGCCGTCCCGAGACTGCCGAGCAAATTTTAGCGGCGCTGCGGCTGCACGGCTTGCCGGTGCGGTACGACTGCCGCTCCGAGGAGCTGCTGCCCTATCTGTGGGGCGATAAAAAGCGGCAGGGCGAGACGCTGACGGCGGTGCTGCCCCTGGAGATCGGCAAGTGCGCCCTGGAGAAGATGGACCAGCCGCAGCTGCTGCGGCTGCTGCGGGAGGGACTGTAAGCCCCCTGCGGGAAATACATTTTGAAGTTTGTACAGGGTGGGAGCGGGAAGGCGCCGCAGGCGTTTCGGGCTGCGCCCGAAACCGGCGGCGAAGCCGCCGAGACCGCCGAAGGCGGTCTGCCTGCGGCGCCCCGACCCCCGACCGACAGAAACCATGCCGAGGGGAACAACCTATCCCCCCAAAGCCCGAAAATACAACGAATTGACCGAGAGGAGGCATTGCCGTGCGGTACGGCTTGATCGGATATCCCCTGGGACACAGCATTTCCCCGCTGCTGCACCGGCGGCTGGCGGGCATCGAATACGAGCTTTGCCCGCTGCCGGAGGAGCGGTTCGAGGCATTTATGGCGGCGCGGGACTTCACGGCGGTCAATGTGACCATTCCCTACAAACAGCGTGTGCTGCCCTATTGCAGCCGGCTGACCCCCGCGGCGCAGCGCTGCGGCAGTGTCAATCTGCTGGTAAAGGAGCCGGACGGCACCCTGACCGGCGACAACACCGATCTGGCGGGGCTGCGGTTCCTGCTGCGGGTGAACGGCTGGGATCTGACCGGTCAGACAGTGGTGATCCTCGGCAGCGGCGGCACCTCCCATACGGCAAGGGCTGCCGTCCTGGAGCTGGGCGCCGCCGAGACCGCCGTGGTGAGCCGCAGCGGGGAGCTGAATTACCAGAACCTCGCCGAACGCTTCGGGGAGCGGGCATTCTACCTTATCAATACCACGCCGGTGGGCATGGCGCCGAACTGCACTGCCGCCCCGCTGGATCTGCGGGAATTCCCGCGGTGCCTTGGGGTCGCCGATGTGATCTATAATCCCCTGCGCACCCGACTGTGCCAGCAGGCGGCGGAGCTTGGGATCCCCGCGTGCGGGGGGCTGCTGATGCTGGCGGCGCAGGCGGCAGCGGCGGAATATGCCTTCGGCGCGGCGGTGCCGGCACCGGAGGCAGTCCTGAAAGTCTGCGGCGAGCTGCGGCGGGAGCGGCAGAATTTGGTGCTGATCGGCATGCCGGGCTGCGGCAAAACGACCATCGGGCGGCGGGCAGCAGCGCTGCTCGGACGGGAATTCCTTGACTGCGACGAGCGCTACCTTGCTGAATACGGCACCACGCCGGAGGAGGAGATCCTGCAAAACGGCGAGCCGTTTTTCCGCGCGAGGGAGACGGCGCTTTTAGAAAAACTCTCCTCTTTGACGGGCTGCGTGATCGCAGCGGGCGGCGGCGCGGTGGTGCGCCCCGAAAACATCAGGCTGCTGCGGCAGAACGGGCAGCTGTGCTGGCTGCGGCGCCCCATAGAATTGCTGGCACGGGAGGGGAGACCGCTTTCCCGCGACCTGCCGGAGCTGTACCGGCAGCGGGAGCCGCTGTACCGCGCGGCGGCGGACTTTACCGCAGCGAATGACGCCCTGCCGCAGGAGGCGGCGGAGCGTGTGGCGCGGGAGTTTAACCTGATCTGAGAGATAAGCGGGTGCGGGGCTGCCCTGCCCGACCGGCACCCTGCCGAATATAAAAACAGGGAGCGAAATTCCCTCCCTGTTTTCCACAAGAACCGACGAAATGGGGGAAAAGCATGAAGCTGTTTATCATCAACGGTCCCAACCTGGATATGCTGGGCATTCGGGAGCCGGAAATCTACGGGAAAGAGAGCTACGCCGATCTGGAGCGGTACCTGCATAAAACGGCGGAGGAGCTGGGGCTGACGATCGAGGTATTCCAATCCAACTACGAGGGTGCGCTCATTGATGAAGTCCACCGCGCATATTTTGAGAAAGCGGACGGCATCATCATCAATGCCGGCGGCTACACCCACACCAGCGTGGCGCTGATGGACGCCCTGCTTTCGGTCTCGCTGCCGGTCATCGAGGTACACCTTTCCGACCCCAGCCGCCGGGAGGAATTCCGGCACCGCAGCTATGTGGCGATGGCGGCAAAGGCAAGCGTGGTGGGGCTGGGCTTTGTGGGCTACCGCCGCGCTATGGAGCTTTTACGAGTGATGGCGGGACAGTAAGCGCCCGATTTGTGGACATTTCACACGCAAAGTGCGCTGTTCCCGCCAAAATAGCTGCCGCAATCAGCCCTTGATTTAGCGGAAAATCACATTGACTTCAACGATGCAGCGTGATAAAATTAGGAACATATTTTTTGGGGGAAAGCGCCTGCTTTTCGCCGCAAGGGAGTGAATTTTGATGAGCAATATTCCGGAGCTGTTCGGCAGTCTGGTTTTTAACGACACGGTGCAGCAAAAGCGCCTGCCCCACGATACCTACCGCCGCCTGCGGCAGATCATCGCCAGCGGGGAGCCGCTGGACGCCGCCGTCGCCGATGTCATTGCCAATGTGATGAAGGCATGGGCGCTGGACCACGGCGTGACCCATTTTACCCACTGGTTCCAGCCGATGACCGGCATTACCGCCGAAAAGCATGACAGCTTCCTGACCCCTGCCGGCGACGGGGTCATCATGGAATTTTCCGGACGGGAGCTTATCAAGGGCGAGCCGGACGCCAACAGCTTCCCCAGCGGCGGGCTGCGCGCCACCTTTGAGGCGCGGGGCTACACGGCGTGGGACCCCACCAGCCCCGCTTTCATTAAGGACGACTGCCTGTATATCCCCACCGCTTTTTGCAGCTATACCGGCGAAGCGCTGGATAAAAAGACCCCCCTGCTGCGCAGCATGCACACCCTGAACCGGGAGGCGGTGCGCTTTCTGCACGCCATGGGCTGGGCAGATGTGACCGCCGTGACCCCTACGGTGGGCGCGGAGCAGGAGTATTTCCTGATCCCCAAGGAGCTGTACGAGCGGCGCCGCGACCTGCGCTACACCGGACGCACCCTTTTCGGCGCGATGGCACCCAAAGGGCAGGAGCTGGACGACCATTACTTCGGCACCATCAAGCCCCGTGTGCGCGCCTATATGAAGGAGCTGGACGAGGAGCTGTGGAAGCTGGGTGTGATGGCTAAGACCGAGCACAACGAGGTAGCGCCCTCCCAGCATGAGCTGGCGCCCTTTTTTACCACCACCAATATTGCCGCCGACCACAACCAGCTGACGATGGAGCTGATGCAGCGGCTGGCGCAGAAACACGGCATGGTATGCCTGCTGGCGGAAAAGCCCTTTGCCGGTGTGAACGGCAGCGGCAAGCACAATAACTGGTCGCTGGTGACCGATACCGGACGCAACCTGCTGGACGGGGGCAGCGACCCTGCCTCCGACCTGACCTACCTGCTGGTGCTGGCGGCGGTCATCGCCGCGGTGGACGAATACCAGGCGCTGCTGCGCATTACCGTGGCGACCGCCGGCAACGACCACCGGCTGGGCGCGAGCGAAGCCCCGCCCGCCATTCTCTCCATCTTTTTGGGCGACACCCTGCAGAACACCCTGATGCAGGCAGCCTGCGGCGAGGGCAGCACTGCCGCCGCCCGCCGGGAGCTGGAGATGCGGGTGCCGGTGATGCCCCATCTGCGGCAGGACGACAGCGACCGCAACCGTACCTCGCCCTTTGCCTTTACCGGCAACAAGTTTGAGTTCCGCATGCGGGGCAGCAGTCAGTCCATCAGCGACCCCAACACCGTGCTGAACACCGCCGTGGCGGAGATGCTGGGACGCTTTGCCGACCGGCTGGAGCAGGGCACCGACCGTGAGGACACTGCCCGCACCCTTTTGCAGGAGACGCTGGAGCAGCACGGCAGGATCCTCTTTAACGGGGACGGCTACAGCGAGGAATGGCAGCAGGAGGCGGAGCGCCGGGGGCTGCTGAACCTGCGCACCGCGCCGGACGCCTTTGCCCACCTGACCGAGGAAAAGAATGTGGCGCTGTTTGCCGACCACGGCATCTTTACCGCCGCGGAACTGGCAAGCCGCCAGGAGATCCACTACGAGACCTATGCCAAATGTATCCGCATAGAAGCCGCCACCATGGTGGAAATGGTGCGGCGGGAGATCCTGCCCGCCGGTCAGGCGGCGCTGCGGGAGCTGGGACAGACCAGCCGCGCCAAGCAGGAGATCAGCCCGCTGCTGAGCTGCAAGGCGGAGGAGCTGCTGGGCACGCAGGCGGCAAACTACAACGATATGCTGCTTGCCGGCTGCACCGTGCTGGAAAACCTGCTGCGGGAGTTCCCGAAGGGGAGCGAGGAGCAGAAGGCGCTGTACAGCCGCGATAAGCTGCTGCCCGCCATGGCGGAGCTGCGGCAGGCTGCCGACGCGCTGGAGCAGATGTGCCCCGCTCATCTGTGGACGATGCCGACCTACGGCGAGCTGCTGTACGGGGTGTGATATGGGCATGCTTATTTTGCAGGTGATCCTGTGGGTATGGTTCTTCGGCTGCATCTGCACCTACCGCATCGGCGGCAGGCTGCTGGTGGAGGGTATGGGGATAAAAAGCGCCGAATTCTTCATGCTGTGCCTTTATACGGCGGGGGTGCTGCTATTCTGGCTGCTGCCTGCCGTGGGCAGATGGACATTGCCGGCGGTGCTGCTGTTCTGGGGCGCGGTGCAGTTCCTCTGTCACTGGTACTACACCCTCTTTGGAGCAAGCGAGAAAAAGCTGGCGGGCTATAACCAATGCTTCAAAGATACCATTCACCTGTTCCCAGCCAGTGAAACACGGCTTGTTCCCGACCTGTACCATATCGTGCTGCATCTTTTGATCCTGACCAATCTGGTGCTTTGCATCTGCCGGCTTATTCGGTAATACAATAAAGCCACTCTCCTTTTCATGGGAGGGTGGCTTTTTGCTTATTTGATCTCCTGTTCTAAGGTGTCAAATTCCGGTGTGGAGAAGAATTCACCGAGGGTGATCTCCAAACCGTCACAGATCATCTTGATGGTCGCCAGCTTGGGGTTTTGACTTTTCCCATACAGGATATTCTTGATGCTGGAGGGCGGCAGCGCCGAAAGGGTCGCCAGCCGGTTGATGCTGATATTCCGCTCCCCGCACAAGCGGAGAATGCGGGCGGAAACGGCTTTTTGTAATTCCATTATTTGATCTCCTGCTCCAAAGCGTCAAATTCCGGTGTGGAGAAGAATTCACCGAGGGTGATACCGAAGCCGTCGCAGAGCTTTTTGAGGGTGACGATCCCGGGATTTTGACTTTCGCCGTTCAAAATACTTTTGACCGTTGCCTGCGGGACGGCGGCATAATTGCTGATGCCGTTGGGAGTAAAGCCTTTTTCCCGACAGAGCTGCCGGATCCGCGCGGTGACAGCCTGCTGTGTATTCACGGCGTTCCCCCCTTTTGGCTTAGTGATATATCATTGACTTAATGATAGGATATTTGGGTGTCGATTGCAAGTAAAATATATTGTTTGAATTATTGAGGTGAAAATCCCCCTCCACAGGTGACTGTGGAGGGGGAAGTTTGTGCGGGGGAGGGGTCACTGCTTTTCGGCTTCGGCGCGGCGGCTTTCCGCTTCACGCTGCTGCTCGTCGGCTTCGGCGGCGACCAGCTTGCCGCTGAGGGCTTCCCATTGCAGCAGGCGCTCGTGGCGACCCATGGCGTTGACCTCGGCACGGTCGAACAGGCGACCGGCACGCTCGGGATAGGTGCGCATGAGGGCGCTGTAGCGCACCTCGTTTTTCAGGAACGCCTGATAATCGCCGGTGGGGGCTTTGCTGTCCATCTGGAAGGGGTTTTTGCCCTCCGCCTTGCGGCGGGGATCATAGCGGAACAGGTTCCAGTAGCCGCACTCCACGGCTTTTTTCATCTCAAGATCGGCATTGACCATGCCGCCGCGGATCCCGTGGTTGATGCAGGGGGAATAGGCGATGATGAGGGAGGGTCCGTTGAAGCTCTCGGCTTCCCGCAGGGCTTTCAGGGTCTGGTTGAAATCGGCGCCCAGCGCAATCTGCGCCACATAGACGCTGCCGTAGGTCATCATCATGTAGGCAAGGTCCTTCTTGGTGCCCTCCTTGCCCGCCGCGGCGAACTGTGCCACCGCACCGGTGGGGGTGGATTTACTCATCTGACCGCCGGTATTGGAGTAGACCTCGGTATCAAAGACCAGCACATTGACATCGGCGCCGGTGGAAAGGACATGATCGAGACCGCCGAAGCCGATATCATACGCCCAGCCGTCGCCGCCCAAAATCCAGTTGGACTTTTTGCTGAGGAACTGCTTGTGGTGCAGCAGCTGCTGCGCGCGGGGATCGAGGCTCTTGGAAAGGACATCGATGAGGGTATCGGTGGCGGCAAGGTTCGCCTCGCCGTCCTCCAGCGTGGCAAGGTAGCCCTCCAGCGCTTCCTTTTCGTGCGGGGCTTCAATGCTGCTGACCAGCGCCTCGGCTTCCTTTATCAGGCGGCGGCGCATGGTATCCTGCGCCAGATACATGCCGTAGCCGTACTCGGCGTTATCCTCAAAGAGGGAGTTTGCCCACGCGGGACCCTGACCCTTTTCATTCTTGGTATAGGGGATCCCGGGCGCGGAGCCGCCCCAGATGGAGGAGCAGCCGGTGGCATTGGCGATATACATGCGGGGTCCGAACAGCTGGGTGAGGAGCTTGGCGTAGGGCGTTTCGCCGCAGCCGGCACAGGCACCGGAGAATTCCAGAAGCGGCTGGCGGAACTGGCTGCCCTTGACGGTATCGGCGCCGAATTTATTAAGAACGGCGGGCTTGGGGCGCAGCTCCCGACCGTAATCGAAGTAGACCTGACGGGGCTTTTCGCCCTCCAGACGCGCCATGGCAAGCGCCTTCTGACCTTTTTTGCCGGGGCAGATGCCGACGCACAGGGTGCAGCCGGTGCAGTCCATCACGCTGGCGGTGATGGCAAAGCGGTGATCGGCAAGACCGGTCATGGGCAGAGAGGGCATACCGGCGGGGGCGTTTTCCGCTTCCTCCGCCGTCATGGCGACGGGGCGGATAACGGCATGGGGGCAGACCAGTGAGCAGAGGTTGCACTGGATACAGTTTTCCGAAAGCCAGGTGGGGACCTCCCGCGCGATGCCGCGCTTTTCGTACTGGCTGGTGCCCAGCGGCAGGTGACCGTCCTCCCGCCCGAGGAAGGTGGAAACGGGCAGATCATCGCCCTTTTGTAGGTCGGCGGGGATCTGGATCCGGTTGACATACTCAACGACCTCGGGGTCGCGGCCGGTGGCATAGAAGCTGACGAAATCGCCGCGCTGGGACGCCCAGTGCGCCGGAATGGGAACTTCCTTGGCATCGGTGAAGCCGCGCTCGATGGCGGCGTGGTTCATGGCGACGATATCATCGCCCTTGGCGCCGTAGGCACGGGTGGCGGCGTCCTTCATCAGCTGCAGCGCTTCTTCGGCGGGGATAATACCGGTAAGGCGGAAGAAAGCCGCCTGCAGTACGGTATTGACACGACCGCCCAGCCCCAGCTCCTTGCCGATGGCGTCGGCATCGATGGTGTAAAGGTGGATATTATTTTTGGCAAGGTAGGCTTTGCCGTCGCCGGTGAAGCGGCGCTCCAGCTCCTCCATGCTCCAGCCGCAGTTGAGGAGGAAGATGCCGCCCGGCTTGATATCATGCACCATATCGTATTTGCCGAGGTAAGCGGGGTTGTGGCACGCCACAAAATCCGCCTTGGTGACAAGGTAGGTGGATTTGATGGGCTCCTTGCCGAAGCGCAGGTGGCTGACGGTAAGACCGCCGCTCTTTTTGGAATCGTAGGAGAAGTAGCCCTGCGCGTACAGGTCGGTATGGTCGCCGATGATCTTGATGGAATTCTTATTGGCGCCGACGGTGCCATCGGAGCCGAGACCCCAGAACTTGCAGCAGACGGTCGCCTCCGGCGTGGTATTGGGGGCTTCGGTCTCCAGCAGGGAGAGGTAGGTGACATCATCGGTGATGCCGACGGTGAAGCGGGGCTTTTCGCCCGTTTTACCGTTGCGGTACACCGCGAAGATCTGGCTGGGGGTGACATCTTTGCTGCCCAGACCGTAACGACCGGTGTAAACGGGGGTCGTCTCGAACCGGCTGCCGCGCAGCGCCGCCACGACATCGAGATACAGCGGCTCGCCGATGGAGCCCGGCTCCTTAGTGCGGTCCAGCACGGTGATAGAGCGGACGGTATGGGGCAGGGCGCGCAGCAGATGCTCGCGGGAGAAGGGGCGGTACAGGCGCACCTTGATAAGACCCGCCTTTTCGCCGCGGGCGCGCTTATAGTCGATGACCTCCTCGATGGTCTCGCAGACCGAGCCCATCGCTACAATGACCTCCTCGGCGTCGGGATCGCCGTAGTAGTCAAAGAGATGGTAATCGCTGCCGATCATAGCGTTGATCTTATTCATGTACTCCTCCACCACGCGGGGGAGGGTATCGTAGAACTGGTTGGCGACCTCCCGCTCCTGGAAGAAGATATCGGGATTCTGGGCGCTGCCGCGCAGCACGGGGCGGTTGGGGGAAAGTCCGCGGTAGCGGAAGGTATCCACCGCGGCACGATCCATCAGGGCTTCGAGCTGCTCATCGCTCCAGACCTCGATCTTCTGGATCTCGTGGGAGGTGCGGAAGCCATCGAAGAAATGCAGGAAGGGGATCCGGCGCTTGATGGCGGCAAGGTGGGCGATGGGGGCAAGATCCATGACCTCCTGCACGCTGCCGGTACACAGCATGGCAAAGCCGGTCTGCCGGCAGGCGTACACATCGCTGTGGTCGCCGAAGATGGAGAGGGCGTGGGTGGCAAGGGCGCGCGCCGAGCAGTGGATAACACAGGGCAGCAGTTCGCCCGCGATCTTGTACATATTGGGGATCATGAGCAGAAGCCCCTGCGAGGCGGTAAAGGTGGTGGTAAGGGCGCCCGCCGCCAGCGAGCCGTGTACCGTACCCGCTACGCCGCCCTCGCTTTGCATCTCAATGACCCGTACCGGCTCCCCGAACAGGTTGCTGCGTCCGGCGGCTGCCCACTCATCGGTCAGCTCCGCCATGACGCTGGAGGGGGTAATGGGGTAGATCGCCGCGACATCGGTGTAGGCATATGCCACATGCGCCGCGGCGCTGTTGCCGTCCATCGTTTTCATGCTTCTGTTCATCAAAATACCTCCCGCAGGCATAGGGGATTTGTCACTTTTTTAACGCTGATGTTATATTTTTGACGATTATCCCCTAATTTTTTGTTGGTTTAATACAATTTTACCACCGTTCCAAAGGCGCTGTCTATTAAATAGATTTTTAACAAGTGAAAAAATGACAGAGGAATAATCCTCTCTTTTGTGCCAGTTGAACCAAAGCCGCCCTGAAAAGGGAAAATCTGCAAATTTCCCGCAAATGGCGCTTATGAACATTCCACAAAGATACGGGAATTTGTAAGGAAGGGTGCTCCGCGGCAGGGTGGGGTACGGGGTCGCAGAC
>JBNMIL010000068.1:0-10315 GCA_050873265.1 Angelakisella sp.
CACCTCATTGCTGTCGTTCAGGAGCTTATGGCAGTCATTGCACTCCCAGTAGGCAGCGGTGCCCTGTACCTTGCAGGTGGAGGGAACAGCGTCATGTGCGGTCTTATTGACATGGGTGCATTCCGCAGCCGCTACATTAACGGTCACATCAATGTTATTAAGAACATTGTAGTTGGTGGTATCCTCAGGAGTATAGGTCGCCTTAAAGGTCTGGCTGCCGGTGGCGGTCATTACAGCGGCGCTGTCCGCCCAGCCCCAGCCGGCGGGCAGGGAAACGGTGGAAAGCGCTTTGCCCTGCGTACCGGTCAGACCGGTGGGCACAGTGTAAGCGGGATCGACCTTGGCAATGCTCCAGGAAATAGCTTTGGGCAGTTTGTCGCCGCCGGTCCAGGCATAGCCGGGCTTCAGGGTGGCGGTGGCGATATAAGTGCCGGCATTGGTTGCTTTGGAAACGCCAATGAGGGTATAGCCTTCGCCCTCCTCCACACCGACCTGCTCGCCGGAGGTGTAAGCAAGACCGGTCTTGGCGGTGGGAATGGCGATCTCGATATCGGGTACGGCTTCGTACTCGGCGACGGTCACTTCGACCGGCTCGCTCGGATTATGGGTATCGGTCTCCGCATAGCGGACAAAATAGGTGCCGGAGGTAAGACCGGTTACTTCGGTAGCGCCCGTGGGAACCTTAGTCCAGGTGGATTTATCGGTGCTGTACTCCATGGTATCGTTGACACCCAGCAGCTTACCATCGTTATTCGCGGCGATGGTGCAGCCGCTGGCGGAAGCGCCGATGGCGGCGGTGTTATCCGCCTTCTTCGCGGCAGCGGCGTATTCCAGCGCGATCTCGCCGGTCTCCACATCGCTGGTCACCTTGCAGGTCAGCTTTTTGCCGATATCCTCCTTGGCGACGGTGTAATCCGAACCGGTGCCGATGGCAGTGGTCAGGTCATCGCTGTGGTACCAGGTATAGGTCAGATTGCCGGTATGGCTGCCGGTAAAGGTCGCGGTCAGGGTCTTGCCATATACCGCCTCACCGGAGAAATTGATAGAGCCGGTCAACTCGGCGGGAGCGGTGGGGAGCAGACCGTCAGCCCAAATCACGGTAGGCGCTGCGCCAAGGGTATCGGTGCCGTAAGCCATGCCATAGTTCTGGGTGTTGCGGAAGCCATCGGTCAGCTCTACGACCTTGTTCTGTCCCAAAGCCACAGCTTCTTCCTTGGTGGCGATGCGGATAGAATTTGCGGTCAGGTCAGCCTTGGATTTGCCCTCTTTGAAGCCGAAAAGCATAGACGCCAGAACGGTCTTTACAGTGGGGGCAGTATGACCATCGGGAAGGTTCGGCTCGAATTTTATATAGCCGGTTTTTCCGTCAGGGCTTACCAGAATAGCGGATTTGTTATTCCAAGATACATTATCTTCGGCATCTTCATCGAAGAAAGTATGGGTTTTATAGGTGTACTTTCCGGCTAAGAATGTATACCCGGTGTCCATATACTCGGAGCTCGTAATCGGCTTTCCGCTTTTGGAAACGAGCTGGAGGACTTCAAAATCAAATACGAAAAGGACGCTTTGTGCGTGGCAAAGAGTTAAGTCATCAGACTGTACGGCAAAGCCGACTTCAAGCGTGTTCTGCTCATTGCAGGTAACGGCGGTATTCTCTGTGATGTCAAGGGTAACATCCCAAGTGCCGGAGACCGCAAGCGCAGTCATTGGCAGCATGATGCTGGCAATCATGGCGAAGCACAGCAACAGTGCCAAAAGTTTTTTCTTCATTACAGAACCTCCTTAGTAATTTACCGTGCATTGCGCGGTAGTTTTATTATAGTTGGCAGCGTTCCAAAGAATGTTCAGATCGCTGACATCTATCGTTTTGTCCCCGTTCAGGTCAGTGAGCGGGTTTTCCGCCGCCGAGGCGGCTTGGTTGTAGTTGGCGGCGTTCCACACGATGTTCAGGTCGCTGACATCGATGCTGCCGTCGCCGTTCAGGTCGCCGACGAGCAGCGTGATGGTATCCAGCTGACGATTGCCGGTGATGGCGATGCTTTTCGCGGTGTAAAGCAGGTGAACATCTCGGCTGACCGTCAGATCATAGCTGCCGCGGGGCAGCATTGTCAGCGGGGCGGTGCCGCTTTGCTCCAGCAGAGCGGTGTGTACCAGCCTGCCGTTCTGCCACAGGCACAGCAGTGTCCGGGTGTCGTTGGACTGGCTATCCACCGGCACGGTCAGCGTGCTGCCGCCGGAGAAAACTATGACCTCATCACGCAGGGTGCGGTAGGAATAGCCGCCGCTGATGCCTGCCGCGCCGGCAAGCGCGGAGGGCGCCGCACCTCTGCCGCGGGCAAAGCTGCCGGAGAACTCCACCACGGTACTGCCGTTTTTGGTAAAGTAATTCGCCGCCGTGGCAGTCGTTACCGGGTTGCCGTAAAGCGGGTCAAGGGTGTGGTCTTCACCCATCTCCGCCGAGGTGATGTTGAAGTAGGCGTAGAACACCTGCTGCAAGCCGTCATCGCCGCTGTTTGTTTGGTCGTCCCAAGTCACATCGGTGCAGTACCATTCGCCGTTCAGCTTTACCAGGTTCCACGCGTGGGCGACCGGCTGTGCCGAAGAGGGCGTCAGTGCCGTGCCGGTCACAGTCCAAGCCTCGATGCCGCACTGCTGCAAGAGGTACTGGTAGGCACGCGCATAGCCTGCGCATACCGCCTCCCGCTCCACCAGCGCGCCGTAGATGTTCTGATCCTGCGCGGTGCTGACATAGCGGGTGGTCAGCGCCAAGCGGTTGTGCAGCTCCAGCGCCTTTTCGTACTCGCCATCAGGCAGATCCCGCAGCAGCAGGGCAGTCCGCTGCTCCAGCAGGGCACGGGCGTTGGTCAGCGCCGTGCCGCCCATGCTGTACTGAGGTATTACAGCATAAACCTTGCCGTCCATGATGCTGTACCGGTATGCCGATTCCAGATAGAACAGCTCCGGATGGTCGCTGAGTACGGCGGGGAATACTTGCCCGCTCAGCTCCTGGGGGGTAATGGTGCTGCCCATGGGAATGCTTGCCTTGTGCGCTGCCAGACCCGTATACAGGGTATCGTAGGCGGCGGTCAGCGTACTGCTTTCCGCCAGCAGCGCCCGCCCGCTGTAAGCGGGTGCGCCAATGGTGTGCAGGGCGACCTCCTGCTGCACTGACGCGGTGTGGGAGTTCCACAGCTCCCCCGTTTGGCAGTCGGGGGGATCTGCCCGCACCACCGTGCTGCTGCACCAGAAGAGACACACCAGCACGGCGCATAGAATGAACTTCCGTTTCACTCCATCTCACTCTCCTTTTTTGATTTTTATTGAACTTTGGCAGTTACTTAGTAATCAAAGGTGGTGTGCGCGGCGGCGCTCTTGTTATAGTTGGTCGCGTTCCACAGGGTATTCAGGTCGCTGACATCTACGATGCCGTCACCGTTCAGGTCGGTCAGGGGGTCTTCCGCCATAGATGTCTGCTTATTGTAGTTGGAGGCGTTCCATATGATGTTCAGGTCGCTGACATCAATGATGCCGTCCCCGTTCAGATCGCCTACCGGCATGGTGATGTCCCGTCCGGAAAGATCCACATTGCCATCACGGACGACCACGCCCTTGATGGTATAGGTAAGGTGCGCCGCCTTGATGATGACCAGATCATAGGTACCGTTTACCACACCGCTGAAGGTAAAGCCGTGGGTGACCTGCGCGCCGGAGGCAGTGCCGCTATCCAGTGTCGCCTCATAGGCTTCCACGCTGCCCTGCACCAGCTTTACCTGCGGTGCGGAGGCCGCATTGTAGCTTGTTACAGCACCGTTTACCGTGTAGCCGGAGGGCTCGGGGTCGGTGCCGCCGCCGGCGTTGAAGCCAAATTTCATCTTGCCGCCCACGGCGTCATACTGGTTATAGCCCGCCGGGGCACCCATGCTGTTTACGGTGCCGGTGCAGGTGGTATAGCTGCCCAGCCTGATGGGTCCCCTCCAGACCTGCGTTGCGGCTGCGCCCTGTTCGCTTGTCAGCTTTACATAGCCGCCGGTGGACAGGTCGACGGTGCTGTTGCCATTGTCGCCATTGTTGTTGAGGGTATATACCACGGTGGTGTTGCTGGTGGTAAGATCGACCTGCGAGTTGCCGTAGATCTCTACGCCCTTTTGGGCAGATACGGCGATCCCGCTTGCGTCATCCACCATCAAGGTGGTGAGGGTGGGGCAATCCTTATCATCGTTTACTTGCAGCTTGCCATCGGTGTGGATGCCGTCACTGACAGACCCAATGTTCAGCTTGCCGCCGGAGGCGATGGTCACATCGCTGCCCTCCCCGGTCAGGTAAATACCGGCATTAGAGCACCCATACCCCGTAATCTTTACATCGGCGCTCCTGCTGAGGAAGACAGGTCCTCTGCCGCTGACAACGGTAGAGTTTACTCCTCTCATATCCAGCTTGCCGCTGATGACATACAGCCCGCAGGTTTCACCCTCCGGGAAGCCCTCCGGAATCAGTTTGATCGACTGGAAGGTATCGAGGCTTTCCGCATCAAGATAATCGGTCGTGATCGCCGTGTGATCAGGAGCCGTATACACGATCACCCCACCGGCGGTGATGGCGGTGGTCTCTTTGGCATTGAGCGGCAGATCGACCGTTAAGGACGCACTGCTGGAAGAGCCATTGCCGATGTTTACACAATGCGTTTTGCTGACCTCAATGCCGGTAACGGCTTTGTTGTCCACGATGCCGGGGGACCACTGAGTGACCGTTACAGAGCCCAAGAGGGTCACATCGCCGTTATCGGTATAGATGGCAGTGACGGGAGATGAGGTGTTCTTGATGCTAAACTCCACTGTGACATCTTTGCTGATAGTGATTTCATTTCCAACCGATTCGTTGTTTCCGCAGCTGATGCCGTAGCTGAGCCCGTCGCCTATCACGACCGACAGATTGCTGCCGGGGTCTCCGGTAATGTATACCCCGTAGTCGGAATTGATGGCCGAGGAGCAGTTACTGGGATAGAGAGTATTGCTTCCGTTTACACGGATGATCAGCGGAATGGGTTCGCCGTTCCTTTTTGCATTGACCAGCGAAATTCCCGCGAATAAGTGATTATCTTTATTAAGCGTCAGCACCTGGTCATCTCGGCTCCAGCTCCATGCGCCCCCTTGGTGATCGCTGTTGATGTCGTAGCTGGTCGAACCGATGGTCAGAGTTCCGGTCAGCGTGGCGGCCTGCACCGTGCCGCGTGAGGTCACGGTCGCCGTTTTGCCGTAGGCCTCGGCGGTGATGGAAACATTGTATGTCTCATTCGTTCCGGTCGGGGTGCCTTTTATAAAGGCATAGCCGAAGTCGTTCTTAGAAAAAGAAAGACCATTGGGCAAGCCCGTGATGCTCCAGCAGACATCGGAGGAACCGGAGAAAGCTGCCTTATTGATTGACAGCTGGAGATTCACCGCTTTGCCGGTCTCGAAGCTCAGCCAGCCGGGATCGATCTCGATGTTGGTGCTGTTGTCCCACCCCGTAATTTTCAGCTGAGCTGTGCTGAAAAAGAAGGTCAGCTCCTTGCCCTCGATGTCCCAGACTGTGGAGCCGGTGTCGCTGCTGGAGGTAGACCTGTCGCAGCTCACTGCGGTGTTATTGCCCAGCACTACCTCGCCGTCCATGGCATAGTTGGTTTCGGTGCCTCCGGTATTGGTTTTATTCATGGTCACTTTACCGCCGCTGCTGGTCAGGTCGATCTTCGAAACCATGTCGTTGTCGACTTTTACCGCACATTTTCCGCCGGTCAGGTCCACCTGGGAGCTGCCGGTGATCTCCAGGATGCCGGCGGCATCACTCCGCCCGTTTTTCAACCAAATGCCAAAGGCTGTCGCGTTCCTCACGGTCACGTCGCTGTTTGCGATCCGTACACCCGAACATTCGGAGTACAAGCCGTACTGGCAGCTGCCGATGGTCATCGTTGCGCCCTTTTCAACGACGATATTGGCTTTGGTAGTGGCAGTTGTCACAGTACTGCAGTTACCCACGGCATAATAGGTAACGGCGGGGATATTTACCTCTGTGCCGGGGTCGGATATGGTAAGCAATTTATCTTGGCCTCTGCCATCAATATAAATGCCATTGCTCAGCGTGCCGCCGGATGGTGCTTTTATATCGACCTTGGCGCCGCCCGTTATGCTAATGCTGCCGGCATAGCAGTACATACCGTTGCCTTTGGCGGTGATATCCAGCGTGCCGCCGTTTACCGTGATGCCTTTCTTGGCATAGATGCCGTAGCTGCCATCTGCGGTGCCGCCTGTGGTAATATTAGCACTGTTCAGTGTCAGGAGGTTTTCGCAGTAGATGCCGCAAAGGCTTCTTCCCCCAGAATAGGCTGTGGTGGAAACGCTGAGTGTACCGTTGCCGGTAATGGTGAGATCTCCGTAGACATAGATACCGCAGTCATAGTAGCCGCCGCTGGCTTCGACCCAGCCGTTCAGCGTATTGGCGCCGTTCACCTGTATGGTCAAGGCGCGGTAACTCTCGATATACTTGGCTTGCAGCCCGTTCAGCGTCAGGGTGCCGTCTTTGTAGTAAGCCACACCGCCGCTGGACCGGGTTATTTCGGTGGCGCTGTTGTTGGCAATGCCATATCCGTCTGCCATCCTCAGCCGTGTGCCGTTCTGCAGCTCAATATATACACTATCATACAGGGGGGCTCTTGCGGCGCTCCGCCGGGCGGGGGCGGCTGATTCCGTTTCCCCGGTCTGCTGCTCCGTTTCTTCCAGCTGGGCGCTCTCCTCGGTCGGCTGCTCCGTTTCCTCCTGCGGGGTGGGCTCCTCGGTCGGGTCGGTCAGCACGGACTGCTCCGTTTCGGTCTCCGCCGGGGTTTCTTCCGCCAGTACAGTCAGGCTCATGGCAGGCAGCATGGTAAGCACCATAGCGATGCTCAAAATCCACGCGGCAAGCCTTTTGGGAATGGGTTTTGGCTTCTTCATGCTCCTTCTCCTTTCAGTTGGGTGTGTACCTTCCCTCTCCGCTCATGGAATTGGAGGGTCGGGCGTTTACAGGCTGTCCAAAATCGCTGCCAGATAGCGCTCACTGGTGGAATTGTAGATAAAGGCATCGATCTTGCCATCTTTTTTGCACTGCATTACACGGTTTGCCAGCCTGGGGGCTGCGTTTTCATCTACCGAGAAAACAAATTTACATTCCGGCAGGGCTTTCCGGACGGCGTCACAAATTTTCAGCCGCTCCTCCAGCATCCACGGGGTGTAGCCCGTTACCTCCATAAACAGGGCGTAGGGTTTGAACAGGCGGCACTGCTCCACCGTGCTGTCCGGTCCTTCGGAAATGATAAGTGTACAGTCTGTCATTTCCTGCTGGAGCGCCCGCTCCAACGCTCGTGACACGAGCTTGCTCTGCATGTCTATTACAATAATTCGCAATTTTTTCAC
This sequence comes from Angelakisella sp., assembly GCA_050873265.1. GTDB lineage: Bacteria > Bacillota > Clostridia > Oscillospirales > Ruminococcaceae > Angelakisella. Next base: position 7,419 of record JBNMIL010000068.1, read on the forward strand.
CGCCTTTCCCGTACTCAGACGCAGCTTATCTTACACTGTTTATTGTAGAGATTTTAGGAGGCGTTGTCTTTATCCAAAGGGATAGTCTTTTGTGGGAAAAGCGAAAAAATATCCCCCATCTTTCGATGAGGGACATGGTGCGTATCTTTATTTTACAGCTCCGCCATGGAGGTGATGACGGTGCTTTCTATGGCGGCGGCGATCAGCTCCTGCTTGGACTGAAAGCCGCACTTTTGAATCATCTGGTTCATGTGGTACTTTACGGTGGTTTGCTCGATAAACAGCTTTTTGCCGATGGCGGCGTAGGAATTGCCCTGAATGTAGAGACGCAGGATATTTTTCTGCATCTCGGAAAGCTCATCTGACCACGCATTGCCGATCTCCACATTGGGTTCCCTGTCGGGGAAGATGTGCTCGCCGGAGAGGGTGCGGTTTATCACTTCCATCAGCTCCTGCTCGCCGTGATCCTTATACCACAGGCTATCCACCCCCACCTGCCGCGCCTTATCCAGCACCAGCGCATCTACCAGCGATGTGACCACAATAATTTTGATTTTTGGGTATTGGGCGCGGATCTGCCGGGCGGCGGTCAAGCCGGAGTGCCCGTGGAGCGTCTGCACATCCATCAGGATAAGATCGACGCGGTTGGCGGTACAGAAATACAGCCCCTGGGCAGCGTCGCGCAGGGTATTTACCTCGCCGAAGCGGTCATCACCGGCAAACATTCCCGCGAAGAAATCCTGCATATATTTGTTGTCCTCAATGATAAGTACACCCAGCTTCACAGTTCCATCTCCTCCCGCATCAGGGTAAATCGCAGTAAAAATTCCGGATAGTGGGACAGCGACATTTCGCCGCCGGCGTTTTCTATGCTCTGCCGCAGGGCGGAAAGCCCGCTGCCCTCCCGAATGGGGCCGTGGGGCTTTTTTCCATCATTGGTAATGATGACAGTATAGCCGCCGGGAATGCCGACAATGCGGACAAATACGGCAGTGCCGTGGGCGTGGCGCACACAGTTGGTCATACATTCCCGCACCGCCTGCACCACAAGGTCGTAGATATCCGGCTCGAGGGGCAGCATTCCGTCCAGCCGGATCTCCACGCCCAGCTCCGCCGCCTGTGCCAGCAAGGCATCGTAGGGGTCGTCGCTTCCAGCGCCTGGGGTATAAACCAGCGTACCGGCGGCAACGGACAGCTTTTTGACCTGCCGCTCCGTTTCCTCCCGCGAAGCCCCGTTTTGCAGCATATCCAGCGAGGCTGCCACAAACACCGCAAAAAGCGGGATAAACAGCATGGGGAGATAGAAGCCGTACCAAAGATAGCGAACAGCGGCTGCCGAGACAACAAAGAAGTATTTAATAGTCCGATCCAGCAGCCAGAATACAATAAGTCCGGCAATGGAGGTGAGAAAATGGCGTGCCTGGGGCTGTATGACCCTGCGGCGCAGAGAGATGCCCCATGCCGCAAACAGCCCCAGATAAAGGAGGCTGCGCACAATGCCCAGCGCCCGTCCTGGAAGCTCGCGGCCGATATTGCGGCAGAGCATAGCGGCGAGGATCACAAGCGCGACATATACTATGACTTTTTTTCGGCCGGCATTCATCGGCGGCACCTCCTCCCTGCAATCTACGCTAAGAATAGCATATAAAATTTTGGTACGCAACTGCGGCTGAGAGTAAACGATAATGGCGCCGCCTGTTTTTTCTTAAAACGGTGCGTATAAGAGGGGAAAAGATAGGTCAAGCGGCTGCCGACAGCTTCGCTTCGTCGTTCTACCTTGATTGTCGCGTATCCGCGCGCCGTACAGATTTGTTTTTCTGTACCAACAGAAAAACAATATTCGTATCCAACGCAGCCAAGCGTTGCGGATTTTTAGGGCAGCAGCCCTAAAACGCTTTTGGAATTGGTGGAGCCCGCAGGGTCGCAGCCCTTGCGGGGAGCGGAGGACGCATCGCAGCGGAGAGGGCCGCCCGTAGTGTAACGAAGGGTTTGCCTGATTGAAACGGTGGCTGCGTCCGACGAGGCGGCGCAAAAGTGCCTCCCCACCGGATAGGCGTACAAAGCAGAAGCTTTTGTATGGCTCTGCGATGCCGTTAGGCGAGATGGAACCAAATCATAGAACGGGGCGCGGTGCGCGGGTGCGGGAGATATGCTTGCCCGCCGCAGGCTGACAGTCTTTTCCCCGTCATAGCGCCGCGTGACGGTGAATATAGATAAAGCAACAGGCAAAACAGGAGGGTAAAGCATGGGATATTATGTGCCGGAGGGGCAGCTGCTGGAGACGGAGGAAAACCGATATTACCTGCAAAACGAGGAAACGCTGCGCAGCGCCATGCGCATAGGACAGATACTGGAGGGGCGGGCGCTGCTGTGCGATTACAGCCACAACCTGATCGTGGACATGGGCTGCTGCCGCGGGGTGATCCCCCGGGAGGAGGGGGCACTGGGCATTAAAGAGCAGACGGTGCGGGATATCGCCATCATCTCCCGCGTCAATAAGCCGGTGTGCTTTCTTATCACGGCGATAGAGCATGACGAAAACGGGGCGCCGAGACCCATACTTTCCCGACGGGCGGCGCAGCTGCGGTGCCGCAGCGAATACATAGAAAAGCTGACGGTGGGCGAGATCATTCCCGCGAGGGTGACGCATCTGGAGAACTTCGGGTGCTTTGTGGATATCGGGTGCGGGCTGCCCTCGCTTATCAGCATCGACCAGATCTCGGTCTCCCGCATCAGCCACCCGCGCGACCGCTTTGCCGTGGGGGAACATATCTACGCCGTGGTAAAGGCGGTGGAGCCGGAGGGTCGGGTGCAGCTTTCCCACAAGGAGCTTTTAGGCACATGGGCGGAGAACGCCGAGCTGTTCCTGCCCGGCGAGACGGTGGCGGGCATTATCC
>JBNMIL010000069.1:0-10148 GCA_050873265.1 Angelakisella sp.
CCCTTACCCCCCTTGTCATCTATGATCTGATGGATTGTCAGATCAACCTGAGCCAGAGTGTCTATACCTACACCGGCAATGCCTTCAAGCCGAGGATCACCTCGGTCAGCTACAGCGCCGCCAGCGACCGTGACGGCAGAAGCATCTCCGGCAGCAATAAAACGCTTTCCGGCGGCTATTCCGCCTACAGCTACGGCGAGAATATCCACTGCCCCACCGGGACGGTCACCGTCCTCGGCTCGCAGAATTCCAAGCGGACTACCGTCACGAACGATGGCTCGGTCATCGGCATCGTCGAAAAGGAATTCACCATCAAAAAGGCAACGCTGACAGCACCCATTACGCTCAGCACCACCACGCCCTATGTCGGGCAGAGCATTACGGCGACGCTTGGCACCTATACCTCGCCCACCGCGGGCAGCGGCAGCTTAAGCACCCTGCTGCGGGCAAGCAGCGCCAAGGCGGAGGGTCCAAAGGTAACATGGTCGCTGACCGGCGGCACGGGGCAGTGCACCGAGCAGAACGGGCTGAACGCGAAGTTCACCCTCAGCAGCACTGCCACCGGCACCATACAGGCATACCTCAGCGATATGAACGACTTTGAGGACTGTCGGGTGACGGTGCAGGCGTCTCCGCGCCAGACCCAGTCCTTTACGGTAAGCCTTTCCGCCGAGACCCCTCATCCCCGCATGGAGGTAACGGTCACGCTGCCCGAGGGCATCGTCAACCCGACCTACCAGTGGTACGCCGATGGCACCGCCATCAAGGGCGCCACCGGTGCGGCGTATGTCCCCGCGGCAGGCGATATCGGCAAAAAGCTGTCGGTCACTGTCACGCCCGATGCCGCTACCGGCTACGGACCCTCCACAGCGGCAGCGAAAAACGCGGTGGAAAACCACCGGTACAGCGCCAACGGCTTCTGTACGGTATGCGGCGAATATGAACCCGCCGCGCTCACCGGCGGAGCCTATCAGATCGGCAATGGCGGGCAGATGTTCTGGTTCGCCGCGCTCATCAACGGCGATAAGACCCACGCGGAATTCTCCGCGCAGGAGCAGAACGCGGCAGGCAGTCTTACGGCGGATATCAATTTGGAAAACAGGGAGTGGAAGCCGATTGCAAACTTCAGCGGCAGCTTTGAGGGTCAGTCCCACCGCATCACCGGCTTCCGCATCACCAATACCGCCTCCGATCTCGGCTTCTTCGGCAGCTCCGGCGGCACCCTGCGCGGCTTCACGCTGGAGGGCGAGATCCTCCTCTCCGCCGACGCCAGCAACATCGGCGGCGTGGTGGGCAGCACCCGCGGCGGCACCGTTTCCCGTGTTACCTCGGCGGTGCGCATCAGCAATACCGATGGCGCCTGTGCCCATGTCGGCGGCATCATCGGCGGCGTAAACAATACCGAAACGGTGATAGAGCAGTGCCTTTTCACCGGTTCGGTCACTATCGCGAATTCCACCGACTGCATCGGCGGAATCGTCGGCTATTCCAATGGCGGCGCGCGCATCAGCCACTGTGCTAATCTTGGCACCGTGACTGCCGCGGCGCAGGACGCCTACACCGGCGGTATTCTGGGCTACCTCAATAACGCTTCGCCCAGTATCAAGAACTGCTACAGCTATGGCACGGTGCAGAATGGCGGCGGCAGCTACTGCGGCGCCATCGCGGGACGGGTGCGCAACCACACACCGGCAAATTTCACCGATAACTACTACCTTACCGGCTCCGCCCCTGCCGCCTTCGGCAGCGGCAGCCAAAGCACCTCGGCGGTCATGCCCGCCAAGGAAAAATCGGCGTTCCAAAGCGGCGAGGTCTGCTATCTCGTCAACGGCAGCTCCTCGGCGGAGGACGTCATCTGGCGGCAGGATATCGATAACGGTCAGACCCCCTACGATGCTTACCCCGTCTTGGAGGGCGGTATCGTGCTGCGCAACCGTGCCCACCACGACTGCACGGCGAATGAGGATATTTATGTCTACTCCAATTCCGTCATGGAGCCGGACCATGTGAACCACCACTATGTCAACGGCTTCTGCACCTGCTGCGATGTCCGTGAGGCTGCCGCGGCGGAAAACGGCGTCTATCAGATCACCAACGGCGGTCAGCTTTACTGGTTTGCCGAGCAGCTGAATTCCGGCGCGATCCCGCAGAACAGCAGCGCGGTCATCACCGGGGATATCGGGCTGGAGGGCAACTGGGACGGCAGCGCCGCCGGCTACGAGGGCATTACAAAGGATCGTAATTTCCCCGGCATCGGCACCACGGAGCGTCCCTATCAGGGCACCTTCAGCGGCGGCGGTCACACCGTGTCCGCCATGTTCATCAGCCGCTGGAACATAAAAGCAAATGACATCGGCATGTTCGGCTCCGTCAGCGGCGCTTCAATCTCCCAGATGACGGTAAACGGTCAGATCAACCTTTCCGCCGCAGCCGATAAGGATATCCAGCATGTCGGCGGCATCGTCGGCTCCGCCAGCGGCAGCCGGCTTTCGGGTCTCGTCTCCTATGTCGGTATCCTCGGCAACGGTGCCGATATTCCCCACATCGGCGGTGTGGTCGGGGAAGCCTTAAACGGCAGCACCGTCACCCGGTGCATGTACTTCCACTATATCCAGATGCAGAAGACTGTGGACTGCGTCGGCGGTGTGGTCGGCTACATCAATAATTCCGCCGTCAGCTACTGCGCCAACCACGGCACCGTCACCACCGAAGCGGCAGATGCCTATGTCGGCGGTGTGCTGGGCTACATCAATAATGCCGACGGCTGCGTAAAGAACTGCTACAACTACGGCACGGTGCAAAACGGCGGCGGGGATCACTGCGGCGCCATCGTCGGCTGGCTGCGCAGCCATACCGCGGCAAACTTCACCGATAACTACTACCTCACCGGCTCCGCGCCCGCGGCTTTCGGCAGCGGCAGCGGGAGCACCACTGCCTCCGCCCCCGCCAGGGAGATAGCGGCTTTTGGCAGCGGCGAGGTGTGCTATCTTGTTAACGGCAAAGCCAGCGTCGGCAGCACCGCCCTCTGGAAGCAGGATATCGATAACGGCAATACCCCCTACGATACCTACCCCATCTTTGATGCCGCGCCGGTCTATTACCGCAGCGACGGCACCTACAGCAACGAGCCGGAAAAGGTCTCGGTCACCATTCTTTGGGGCGATATGGTGTTCGCCTACGATGACGGCAGTTGGGACCCCGATACCCACCGTTACAGCGGCGGCTGGTCTCCGCTTACGGCGGAGGGCAACGACCTGACGGTGGAAAACCACAGCAATGTGGCGCTGGCGGTCTCGGTCACCTTTACCCCCGATGCGGCATTCACCCAGTACGATCTTACCGGCACCTTTAACGGCATCGCCGCGGGTGCCAACCGCATCGCGCGCGGCGGCAGCCTCGCGACGGAGCTGAACCTCCGCTCGCTGCACCCCGATGCCCTGAAGGACCAGGGTACCAAACGCATCGGGCAGATCACCGTATCGCTTACGACCATAGGAGGAGAGTAACAGTGGCAAAGCTTGAACACAAGGAAGAGGAAAAGGATAAAAAGCGGCGGCTGTTACTGCTGCTGTTGCTGCTGCTTTTGCTCATCGCCGTCGGCGTCACCATCTGGGCGCTGTTTTTCCGGCAGGCGCCCGCGCTGGTGCCGGATTACGCCCCGCGGCAGCAGGAGCAGCACGCCGAGGATATCGGCGACAGCGGCGAGGAAAAGCTGACCCAGTCCAAGGGCGGCGGCGCGGTCAGCCTTACCTACACCACGCAGGTCACCATCAGCCTTGCCGATGGACAGGCGAGCCTTTATTTCGCCAACCCCTCCCGCTCCAATCAGGATATCGTCCTGCAGATCGTGGTGCAGGATGTGGTGCTGGCTCAGTCCGGCACCATCTCCCCCGGCAAGCAGGTCACGACCCTCGATCTTTTGGAGGGTGCGGCGGATCAGCTTTCCGCCGGCGGCTACAACGGCGAATTCGTGGTGCTGTATTACCAGCCGGATACCCACGAAAAAACCATCGTCAATACCCAGATTCCCGTGAATATCACGGTACAGTAATGTTTTGTTCAAGATGCGCACAGCGTTTTGAAATATAAAATTTTGCAAAGGAGCATACCAAAATGAAAACCAGAAAAGTATTTGCAGCGTTTCTTGCCCTGATGCTTCTTATGGGTCTTTCCACCGTCGCCTACGCGGCAGTCGGTGACAGCACCCATACCGCCATGGGCAGCGAGACCATCGGCGTCGAGGGCTCTTACAGCGGCAGCGGCACGGCAGCCACTGTTTACAGCGTCAAGATCGAGTGGGGCGAGATGACCTTCACCTACGAGACCACCGGCGATAAGACATGGAACCCCGAGAACCACACCTACAATGTTACCACGGGCGACGGCTGGAAAGCCACCGGAAACGATGTCACCGTCACCAACCACTCCAATGCCCCTGTCAATGTCGCGTTCTCCTTCACCAAGGATACGACCACCTATAAGGGCGAATACACCGGCAGCATGAGCATTACCGAGCGCCAGCTCGCCGCGGGCATCGAGAATAAGCCCGACGAGGCGGATAGTGTCACCAGCACCCTCACCCTCACCGGCGGACTGAACCGCACCGTCAGCAGCTCCACCAAGCTGGGCGAAATCACCGTTTCCCTCACCGAGGTAACGGCAGAGCCGTAAGACCTTTGCAGAGTGACCCCGTGGGGCGGGTGTTCCGCCCCACGGAACGGTGCTTTGCGATATCTGCCCCAAGGGACATTCTCGCTTTTGGGTCGGATATGACAAAGCACAAAATGACCGGAGCTTGCGGAAAGGAGCATGGCGGCATGAAAAAAGGAATATTGCCGGCTGTGGCGGTGCTGTGCGCCGCTGCCATCGTCGTCATGGTCGCGGCGCTGACCCGTGACAGCGGGCAGCAGGGCTTCACCCCGCCGCCCTTCGAGCCGGAGGCGCAGTCGGGGCAGCCCACCGTCCCGCAGGGCATCGGCTACAGCGAGCTGGATGCCCGCGCGTTCCGCTTTTCCGCGGCGGGCGAGCTGCTCGTTTTGGACGGCGAGGTGGAGGTGTGGCTGACCAATCCGGCGGAGAATACCGTCTGGCTCAAGGTGCGTATTTTAGATGAGGCGGGCAATATACTGGGGGAGAGCGGCTTGCTGCGCCCCGGGGAATATGTCCGCGCGGTCAGGATGCAAAAGATCCCGAAGCAGCCGACCCCCGTATCACTCAAGATCATGGCATACGAGCCGGAGACCTACTACAGCGCCGGCTCGGCGGTATTAAAGACGACCTTAAAGGTCGTGTAAAAGGAGGAAGCAGGCATGAAACGATGGATCGCGGCGCTGGCGGCACTGCTGATGATCTGCTGTACCGCATGGGCGGCGGAGGCGACCGCCGGAGCGGTATCGGGCGGACAGAGCATTGATGTAAACGGGAACCGTGTGGACCGCAGGAACTACTACGAGATCACCCTCGGCGTTTCCGGCATGGATAGCGTAGAGCTGCCGGAGGAGATCACCCTCAGCGGGGTAAGCGACGCGGCGGCGGACCGCGGGCTGCGGGTCGTCATCATTCCGGTCACGGCAGGGGAGGAGCCGCAGGCATTCGCGTGGCTCAGCGGCGCGGCGGCGTCCCTCGGGCAGGAGCCGGTCGCCTATTACCTTGCCTTCTACCGCGGCAATACCCCCGTCCGACCGCAGGGCAGCGTCACCATTACCATGACCTCAAGGGCGGGCTACGAGCAGTCAAGGCTGTACTATATGGACGGCAGCGCAAACGCAAAGGCGGTTTCCATGTTAGCGGGTCGGGGCAATTTCCGATTCGGCATGGCGGAGAGCGGGTATTACCTGCTGGTCAAGGTCAAGGATACCCCGCCTTCGGTCATTGTCCGTCCCGCCAATCCGGAGACCGGCGCCCCCACCGGCGGCAGCCTTGCCGTCCCTTCGGCAGCGCTTTTGATGATGGGAGCCTTGGTATTTGCCCTTCGCCGCAAAAGGAAATAACCAAGCCGAATAAAAAGGACTGTACACCGGTCCTTTTTTCTCTTTTCTCATACTTTGGTATGATTTACACTGCCCCCGCGACCTGCTAAAATAAAGAAAAATGGGGCTTTTGCGGGGTTTCCCTGCTTTATACCCTTATCGTCCCCCAAAAAGGAATGATTTTCGGGACGGTTCAAACGGAGGAACGACCATGTCAAGGACGATCATTATTAAGCCGTCGGTGCGGCAGCAGTACGAAAAATTCATGGCACGGGGCAGGGTGCTGTTTTTCAGCGCGCCCTGCGGCTTCGGCAAAAGCAGTCTGGCAGAGGCGCTTTTGGCGGGGGAGGCGGTCTGTACGCTGTCCGCCGGCACGCCGGAATACGCTCTCCCCGAGGGGGAGGACTGGTCGGTGCTGCTGGTGGACGATTTGCAGCAGATGCAGGACGAGACCGAGCAGCAGGCACTCTGCGACCTGATCCGGGAGCGGGGAGACCGCCGTTTTGTGCTGCTTTCCCGCGGGGCGCCCCCCCGGCTGGCTCATGGCGTTCCAGTACGCGGGGCTTATGACAGTGCTGAATGCCGATGCCCTGCTGTTCGATCGGGAAGATGTCCGTGCCCTGTTCCGCCTGCAGGAGATACCGGTCTCCGAAACCGAGATCAGCGGGATCCTAAAGGAGACCAGCGGCTACCCGCTGGGCGTGGCGATCACGGCGCACAGCATGGCTGGCGGCAGAGCCTTCGGCTCGGAGCTGGTCGCCCAGTGCTACCACGAGGTGTTTTTCTACTTCGAGGCGGCGGTCTACCACCGCTTCGATCTGCCCATTCGCCGTTTTTTGCTGGAGCTTGCCCCATTTGAGGATTTTGATGCGGAAATGGCGCGCATGGTCAGCGGAAATCCCAGGGCGGGCGAGCTGCTGGGCTGGCTGCAGCGCAATACCACCATGCTGCGCCCCGCCGGGGTGGGGCGGTTCCGCTTCTGGGCGCAGTTCAGGGCGTTCCTGCTGTGGGAGATGGACAGGGAATACGCCGAGGAAAAACGCCGCACCGTAATGAACCGCGGCGGGCTTTACTACGAGCTGAAAGAGGATTACAGCCACGCGCTGGAATGTTATACCCTCGGCGGCGACCATTCCAAGGTCAGCGAGCTGCTGGTGCGCAATGCCGAACTGCACCCCGGCATGGGACATTACAGCGAGATGGAAAAATACTACCGCAGCCTGCCGGAGGAGGAGATCAGCGCTTCTCCGGCGCTGATGCAGGGCGTGAGCATGCTCTCGGCGCTGGCGGCGGATTACGATTCCTCCGAGCGCTGGTACAATGAGCTTTCCCGCTTTGCGGCAAGCCGCGGCAAAAGCGACGCGGCGGGTCGGCAGGCACGGGGCAGGCTGGCATGGCTGGATATCTCGCTGCCGCAGCGCGGCGTCACCGATCTTACCGCCATCATTCCGGCGGCGTACCGTCTGCTGGTCAATAAGGAGGTCGTGCTGCCCGCTTTTTCGGTCACCAGCGCCCTGCCCGGCATTATGAACGGCGGCAAGGACTTCAGCGAATGGAGCCGCAGGGACGACCTTTTGTACCAGACGATCCGCACGCCGGTGGAGGCGATCCTGGGCAAGGACGGCGTCGGGCTGCCGGACTGCGCCATTGCCGAAAGCAAGTTTGAAAAAGGCGAGGATATCTCCGCCCGCATGCTGTCGGTCATGTCCCGTCTGGGCGAGATCCAGCGCAGCGGCACACCGGATATCGAATTTGCCGCCGTAGGGCTGTTGGCACGCAGCCAGATCGATAACGGGAACGCGCAGGACGCCGGCAGAACGCTGGAAAGCCTGCGGGAGCGCTTTACGGAATACGGTCACACCCGCTTTTTGCCCAATATCGATGCCATGCTGTGCCGGGTGGCGCTGCACACCGGCGATATGGATACCGTGGACAGCTGGTACCGGGAAAAAGCGCCGCGCGACCCGCTGAATATCAATATCCTGAAGCGCTACCAGTACTTCACGCAGGCGATGGCGGAGCTGGCGCAGGGTCGCCCGCAGGCGGCGTTGCTGACCTTGGCGCCGCTGGAGCCGTTCTGCAGGGTCTGCCGCCGGCATATCGATATGATCTATCTTGGAATTCTGCGGGCAATCGCCCTGTACCGGCTGAAAGACGAAAGCTGGCGGGAGCCGCTTGCCGCGGCGCTGGAGATCGCCTCCGGCTTCAATTTTATCCGACCGGTAAGCATGTACGGCGGGGCGGTGCTGCCGCTTTTGGAGGAAGCGGACTGGCAGGGCGAGGAGAGCTGGCTCCGCCGGGTCATTGCCGCCGCCCGTTTGCAGGCGGCGCGGTATCCCTTCTACCTGCAGCCGCCGCTTTCGCCGGAGGAGGCGCTGACCGCCACCGAGCTGCAGGTGCTGCGGCTGATGTGCGCCGATAAAAGCAATGCCGAGATTGGCGAGATACTGGATATCAAGCTGCCCACCGTCAAAACCCATGTCAGCCATATCCTTACCAAGCTGAATGTCAGCCGCCGCAGCGAGGCAAAGACCGCCGCGCGCAAGCTGTGGCTGGTGGAATAACGCAGATACCATGGGGGAGAGCTTTGCCGCTTTCCCCCATTCCGTTTTATCTGGGAGTTGAACCAAAGGGCGGGTTATGCTATACTTCCACGAGAGACGGCGTATCCCCGCTGCATTTTCTATCGGGAGGGCGTATGAATACCTTTTTGAAGCTGGCTTTTCTGTTCTATATCGGTTCTTCGCTGGGCTGGGTGCTGGAGCTTTTGTTCCGCCGCTTTATCTCCGGCAATAATCCGGAGCGCAAGTGGATCAACCCTGGGTTCATGGTGGGACCCTATGTGCCGCTTTACGGCACGGGGCTTTGTATTCTGTATCTCGTCTCCCGTCTGGCGGAAAGCCGACAGGGCGCCGACCCGGTGTGGAACAATATCCTGATGCTGGCGCTGATGGCGGCGGCAATGACCGCCATCGAGTACATTGCCGGTATTATGCTGCTGAAGGTGATGAATGCCCGCCTGTGGGATTACAGCCGCCGCTGGGGAAATGTCAACGGCTTGATCTGCCCCCTGTTTTCCGCCATCTGGGCGGTGATGGGCGCGGCGTATTATTTCTTTGTCGATCCCTACATTCTGCGGGCGCTGGACTGGCTTTCCCGCAATCTGGCGTTCTCCTTCGTCATCGGCGTGTTCTTCGGCGTTTTCGCCATCGACTTTGTCTACTCCACCCACCTTATGGTGAAGATAAGGACCTTCGCCCGCGAGAAGAATGTGGTGGTACGCTACGAGGAGCTGAAAGCCTATCTTAAAGAGGGCAGGGAAAAGGGACGGCAGCACTTCTTTTTGGCGCTGCACACCGACCTGCCGATGCGGGAGCAGCTGCAGCAGTACTATGAATACCGCAAAGCCCGCCGTGAGGAGCTGGACAGAATTCTCCACGGGGAAAGCGACGGCAATACCATTGCCAAAGCGCAGTAAAACACCGCAGACCGAAAGCGCGCCGCAAGGTGCGCTTTTTCTGATGGGAAATTCCTCTGCGCGTATGGGTGCGTGCATGTATAACAATTATTCGGCTTTCAAGGTGCGGTTTAGCAAGCCCCTAATTTTTCGATGGGGGCTTAGGTTTTCGGCTGACCCCCTGTTTCTTGTTGGGGGCTTGCCGATGATTTAGATTATTTACCGGTAAAGAGAAGTCCTCTCACTAATACGGACGAAACGAGGGAAATTTGCAGTGAAAGTGTTGAATTAACACAAAGTTTCATAGAAAGTTTACGGGTTTGGGAAATAGTAGGAGGCTTTGACGCAAATAGCTCCCTCGCCCTTTAGGGGAGGGAGGTGGGGGTGGGGTGCAGGCTGGCGGCAAGCGGAAGCTAAAAATAGCAGCAAAGGCTTGCGGCATAGAGGGCGGCTGACCCAAAAGTATTAGCCCATTGCCCCCATAGTTCCCCTCCTTTGAGGGGCAAGGAATTGGAGCGCCGCCGGTGGCGGAAACAGCGACAATTCCTTGGGGAGCGACAGGAGCAATGCGAGCGAGCAAGCGAAGCAGTGCGACATTGGAGCGACATGGGCAAGAGAGGGGTGGTGGTTCGCCCTTCGCGCTCCAGCGCGCGGGCGATAAAAATGCCGCCGCAGGCTACCTTTGGAGCGCATCTGCGCGCAGTACGGATTTGTTTTTCTGC
>JBNMIL010000070.1:0-10089 GCA_050873265.1 Angelakisella sp.
ATTTAACCCAGTATATTTCACTGGATAGAAGAAAGGGGCGCCGCGCATGACAGCAGCCAAAAAGATAATCTCCGCGCTGCTGGTTCTGGCAGCGGCAGTCGGCGTCGGTCTGGCGCTGGCAATGTTTTCGCCTCAGGCACAGCCGGTCAAGCCGATCCCCGCGGCGCTTGCGGATACCGCCGTACATACCGGTCGCCTGCCGGGGTACGAAAATTCCCCGCAGAACACCACGCCGGAGTATTTCTGGTATCTCTATAACGGCAGCCTGGGTATGGCGCAGGATGGCAGCCTGCCGCTGCTGCTGGAAAATACAGCGGGCAACGAGTGTGTGATGCAGGTGCGCTACACCCTGCCGGACGGCACCGTGCTGCTGACGACCCCAACCATCGGGGCAGGGGAGTACCTGCTGTATGCTTATCCGCAAAGCCTGCCGCCGGCGGGCAGCTATTCCGTTACCGTCTCTATTTTGGTATATCACGAAGGGCAGGATCCTGCGGTTGACACTCCCTTCGCTGCCTATACCGAGCAGGCGACGCTCACCGTCCCGCAGGGCGCGGCGCTGCCGCAGCAAAACTCATCACAGCAGTAGAAAGGAAGTTTTTTATGGGCAATTACCTCACTCGTGAGCGCAATCTGACCTTGCTCACCGACTACTATGAATACACAATGATCAACGGGTACTTCCATGCCGGCATTCAGGATAAGATCGCTGTATTCGATGTTTTTTTCCGCCGCGTGCCGGAAAACGGCGGCTTTGCCATCTATGCAGGCTTGCAGCAGGTTATTGAACTGATCAACGGTCTTTCCTTTACCGAGGAGGACATTGAATATTTCCGTAAAAAGGGTTGTTTCTCGGAGGAATTCTTCGAGTTCCTGCGGAATTTTAAGTTCTGCTGCGATGTCTGGAGCATCAAGGAGGGCACCCCGATCTTCCCCAACGAGCCGATCATCACCGTTCGCGGGCCGCTGGAGCAGGTACAGATGGTGGAGACCATGCTGCTGGTGACCTTTAACTTTGAGACCCTTATTGCCACCAAGGCAAGCCGTCTGGTGCGGTCGGCGCAGGGGCGTGCCATTGTGGAATTCGGTTCCCGCAGGGCACAGGGGTATGACGGCGCCATGTTGGGCGCCCGCGCCGCCTATATTGCAGGCTGTGCCGGCACTGCATGCACCATCAGCGACCGTATGATGGGTGTTCCCGCCTCCGGCACCATGGCACACAGCTGGGTGCAGGCGTTTGATAATGAATATGAGGCATTCAAGGCTTATGCCGAGACCTACCCCGATAACTGTTGCCTGCTGGTGGATACCTACAACGTTCTTAAATCCGGCGTACCCAATGCCATTAAGGTGTTTAACGAGGTGGTGCTGCCGCGCGGCTTCCGCCCCAAGAGTATCCGTCTGGATAGCGGCGACCTTGCCTATCTTTCCAAAAAGGCGCGCAAAATGCTGGACGAGGCAGGCTTCCCCGATGTCAAGATCATGGCGTCCAATTCACTGGACGAATATATTATTCGTGATCTGCTGCTGCAAGATGCCAAGCTGGATTCTTTCGGCGTAGGAGAAAACCTCATTACCAGTAAAAATGAGCCGGTTTTCGGCGGTGTTTACAAGCTGGTCGCCATCGAAAATGAGAAGGGCGAACTGGAACCGAAAATCAAGCTGAGCGAGACTGCTCAGAAGATCACCACCCCCGGCTTTAAGGAGCTTTATCGCTTCTACGGACGGGATAACGGCAAGGCGCTGGCAGACTATATTGTGCTGGCAGGCGAGGAGGTAGATGATACCAAGCCCATCACCATCTTCGACCCCAACGATATCTGGAAGAAAAAGACCCTTACCAATTTCCGCGCTGAAAAGCTGCAGGTGCCGATTTTCCAAAAGGGCGTCCAGTGCTATACCTCCCCGACGCTGGAGGAGATCCGCCATTACTGCGCCGAGCAGATGGATACCCTGTGGGACGAGATCAAGAGATTTGAGTATCCCCACACCTATTATGTCGATCTTTCGCAGAAGCTGTGGGATACCAAGCAGCGGCTGATGGAAGAGATGAACGAACAGTAATTTATAACCGTAACAGGGAGGATATATCACCATGGAAAAAATGTATCATGTCGGTTTTGATGACAGTCACGGCGCAAAATATGTGATCCTGCCGGGAGATCCCGGTCGGGTGGAAAAGATCGCGCAGTTTTTAGATGAACCGCATTTCTACTGCCAGCACCGCGAGTACACAACATGGCTGGGGAAGGTGGACGGCGAAACGGTTATGGTCATGTCCACCGGAATGGGCGGCCCCTCTACCGCCATCGGCGTGGAGGAGTGCTACAAGACCGGTGTACGCACCTTTATCCGGATCGGCACCACCGGCGGTATGAACCTCAAGGTCATGGGCGGCGATCTGGTGATTGCCAACAGCGCCATTCGCATGGAGGGCACCACCCGAGAGTATATGCCCATCGAGTTCCCTGCCGTTGCCGATCACGATGTGACCTGCGCACTTATTCAGGCAGCAAAGAATCTTGGAGCCCGCTGGCATGTCGGCACCGTCCAGTGCAAGGACGCCTTCTACGGTCAGCATGAGCCGGAGCGCCTGCCCGTCGGTCCCATGCTGGAGTACAAGTGGGAATGCTGGAAAAAAGGCGGCACCCTCTCCAGCGAGATGGAATCCGCTGCCCTCTATATCGTCTGCGCCACGCTGGAGGAGGCGCGTGCCGGCTGTATCCTGAATGTTTGCTGGAACCAGGAGCGCAAAAAGCTGGGTCTTCCCGATCCCGAGCAGCACGATACCGCCCTCGCCTGTCAGGCGGCGGTGGAGGCTGTTCGCCTGCTCATTCAGCAGGATAAGGAAGCCGCCGAGCGGAAGTAATACAGGAACCCCAAGGAGCCGTTTTTCTGCGGCTCCTTTCCTTTCACGGAGGAACGATATGACCGAGCGACTGGATAATCTGATTTTAGTCGATGTATTCGATACCCCCATCGGCACGGCAGATAAGCGGCAAGCCCATGCCGCCCCCTTGCTGCACCGCGCCTTTTCGGTGTTCCTCACCGATGGAACCGGTCGGCTGCTGCTGCAAAAGCGCGCGGCGGGCAAATATCACTCCGGCGGGCTGTGGGCAAATGCCTGCTGCTCCCACCCGCGGCAGGGGGAGGAGACCCTCTCCTCCGCCGGGCTGCGCCTGACCGAGGAGCTGGGCGTCACTTGCCCTCTGCGGGAGGTCGGCAGCTTTATTTATCTGCACCGCTTTGCCGATGACCTGTACGAATATGAGTACGACCATGTGCTGCTGGGGCGGTGCGCAGGCGGCTTTATGCCCGATCCGCGGGAGATCGAGGCGCTGCGCTGGGTCACGCCGGCGGAACTCGCGGCGGAGCTTCGGCAGTTGCCGCAGCATTTTGCCCCATGGTTCATTACCGCGGCGCCCATGGTGCTGCGCCTGCCGGAATTTCTTGACGAAAAAGGGTAAATGTGGTATCATTCCCATGACAAATGAATCAAGATGCAGGCAGACGCTCCCGCTCATTCAGGGGAGCAGGGAAGCAGGTGAAAGTCCTGCGCGATCTCGTCGCCGTAACGGGGAGCCGACCTCCATTTATGTCACTGGGCAACCGGGAAGACGGAGCGAAGCGATGATCCGAAGCCGAAAGACCGGTCTGCCCGCGGTGCAAAAAAGTACCACGAGGAATTGGTCAAACGCACAAAAGACCCGCAGGAAAAGCAATTTTTCGTCGGGTCAATTTGGCTATTCCCATTTTGCAGGCAAATTGGGGGCAGCCTCATCATTTTTCAGGAGGAAAAAAGAAATGCAGAAGAACAAAAAAGTCCTAATCATTGCAGCCGTCGTGCTGCTGGTCATCGCCGCCGTATTCTATTTCGTCGGCAAGAACAATCAGCCCCAGACCGTCGAGGGCGCCAAGACCATCACCGTTACCGTGATGCAGGAGGGCGTGGACGACAAGGTATTCACCATTCACACTGATGCCGAGTTCCTGCGCGGCGCCTTGGAGCAGGAAAACCTCATCGAGGGCACCGAATCCCAGTACGGTCTCTATGTCATCACTGTGGATGGTGTCACCGCTGATGATAGCCAGCGTCAATACTGGTGCTTTAAGGACGGCAACGGAGATGATCTTACTGTCGGCGTCGATTCTGCCCCCATCGCCGATGGTGATGCCTTCCAGATCGTGCTTACCACCTATTAAGCCGACCGAATGAAGCTGAAAACAAGGGAGCTGGTGCTGGCGGCAATGCTGTCCGCCCTGCTCATCGCCTCCAAGCAGGCAATGTCCTTTATCCCGAATTTCGAGCCGGTCACGCTGCTGCTTATCCTTTACACGCTGCACTTTCCGCGCATGACGCCGCTCATCATCTATGTGTTTGTGGCGGTGCAGGTGCTTCTTTACGGCTTCAATGTCTGGGTGTATATGTATCTCTACATCTGGATCATTCTGTACGCCGTGGTGCGCCTGCTGGCGCGCTGGGGCAGCTATCCGCTGTGGATCATAGTCGCGGCGGTGTACGGTATGCTGTTCGGGCTGCTCTGCTCGCCGGTCTATCTTTTCATCGGCGGCTGGAGCATGGCGGTCTCGTGGTTTATCTCCGGTATCCCGTATGATATCATGCACGGCATCGGCAATGCCATTATGGTGGCGGTGCTGTTCATTCCGCTGGATAAGCTCTTCGCCCGCTTGAAGACAACCAAAAGCTATTAAACAAAGCTCCCCCGCCCGCAGTAGGGCAGGGGAGTTTTCTCTTTATCTGGCTTTGTCAGTCCGGCAGCTCCAGCACCCACTCCGCCTCGTTGTAGGGGTTGCGGTCATCGGTGCTTTCATCAAGGTGATAATACAGCCGCCCGTCAGTGCAGGCAATCATATAGTAACCGTCCCACATTCGCGCTTCGGCATAAACGCCCTTCATCGGCAAAGAAAATACCGCCGGCTTTTCATCGTAGTTGGGTGCAAAGAACAGATAACTGCCGTCCTCTTGATGCAGCAGCACGCAGCCATTGGCGGCATAGACCGGTACGCCGGAAATGCGGTATGCTTCGGCTTTGGGCTGCGACATATTGGGATCGGTCGGCTCCGTCGGGTCAAACCACTCATAGCTGTGGCAGTAAAGGGTATCCTTTTCCGCCGTGGTGTACCAAATGCAGCTGGTGTAATACATCTTATTGGCAGATGAATAGCTGAAATCCACAACATTCTGCGCCGTTTCTATGCGGCTGTCGTCCTCCATGCTGTAATCCCACAGGGTGTTGTTTTGATCCAGTATAAGCAAACGCTGTCCGTTATTTTCAGCAATTTTTAGGGCTTGGAGCTCATCAATATGATGCCACGCACCATTATAGTAATACCGCACCGTTCCGTCCCGCATCAGCGCCGCGCAGCCGGAGATCGCCGCGACGCCCTCCAGCGGCTCCGGCAGCACGCCGTAGTCATAACCGGTCCAGCGGCTTTCCAGCTTCCCGTCCGTGTACAGGATATTGATATTCTCGCCAAAGGAGTCCAGCGAAAAGTCCTGCACGTTCCGGTACTTCACCTCCATCGTGCTCATATCCAGCTCATTGTTTTCAAGCTGCATATGATACAGGCGGCAATCATCACTTAATGCCCACACCCCGTAGAAGCCGCTGACCGCTTTAACGATCTTTTCTGTTGCCTTGCCGAGCTTCTGCTCCGGCATCTCCACGGTGATCGTCTCATATTCCGGTGTCGGGGCAGCCTTATCCTCGCACCCTGCCAGCCCCATCAGCAGTACCAGCGCGCACAGCATCGCGGTAAATTTCATCGTCTTTTTCATGTTGTCCTCCGTTCTTCGTTGCTGTTTTTTCTCTTGCGCCCATTATAACGGGGGAAACCAGAATTTGCAACATATAAACAAAAAACATCTAAAGCATGAAAGAATATATAGCAAAACCGCCGCCTTCCTGCTGAGAAAGCGGCGGTCACGGTTTTATTCTTATTGGCACAGCGGCAGGGAAATATCGGCACGGAACAGGTCGCCGTCAATGGAAAGCTCAAACCGTCCGCCCTGCAATTCTACCAGGCTCTTGGCAATGGAAAGCCCCAGTCCGCTGCCCTCGGTGTGGCGGCTGCTGTCCCCGCGCACAAAGCGCTCCATCAGCTCGTCGGCGGAAACATTCAGCTCGTTGCGGGAAACATTCTTGATGCTGATGGTCGTTTCCTTGTCGTCCGCGGCGGCAGCGGCGTAAACGCGGGTGCCGGGCATGGCGTATTTTACAATGTTGTTCATCAGGTTATCCATCACGCGGCTCAGCAGCTTGCCGTCCGCCAGCACCACGGGGTCGCCCGCGGCAGGGTGGACGATCATCGTCAGATCCGCCTTTTGCAGCCGTTCCTCATACTCGCCCTCCAGCTGCGAGAGCAGGACATTCACATTGGTCGGCTGGCAGTCCACCGGCATCACCCCGCTGGAAGCCTTGCTCGCCTCCACCAGATCCTCGGTCAGCTTTTTCAGCCGCTTGCTTTGTCGGTCCAGCACCTCCAGGTATTCCTGTGCCTTGGGGTTATCGATCGGCTCCTTTTTCAGCAGGTCTACATAGTTCACTATGCTGGTCAGCGGCGTCTTGATATCATGCGATACATTGGTGATCAGCTCGGTTTTCATGCGCTCGCTGCGCAGGCGCTCCTCCACGGCGCGCTGCACGCCCTGCTGCACCTTGTTCAGGTTCTCGCCGCACTGCTTCAGGTCAAATATCAGATAACGGGTTTCCACCGGCTTGCTGTAATCGCCCGCTGCCAGCGCCTTGGTGCCGCGCAGCAGTGTTGCTATGCCTGCCGCCGCGTACATTGCCGCCAGCGCCACCACCAGCAGGAAGATGAGCCGCTGCAGGGTAATGTAGGGAACCAGCAGACTGTCGCATACCAGCAGCACCGCGATCCCCAGCGCCGCCTTCCAGATGACCGGAACAGACCGTATTAAATGCCCGATCCACCGCCCGATGACCTTCAGCACCCGCCACAGCAGCTTGAGGGCATACCAGATAACATTGTTTTTCAGCACCGTTCCAGCCTTGCACCGTGTAACAAAGGTGATAAGGAACAGGAAAACGCAGTTCAGTACGGCAGTGCCCCACAAAACCACTGCGATGGCGGAAGCGTAGTTGTAGTAATCGGCAAAAAAACCAATGGGGAGCATAAAGACAGCTGCCATCAGATCCAGCGGGATCTTATCGAACCATGTCAGGTGAATGCCCTCAAATCCCTGCCAGTGACCGGCGGCAGCCATCTGCCAGAAGAAGCAGAACAGCGCCAGCACCGCAAACAGCACCGTCAGCGGGATCAGTGCGTCGGCCATATCGATAAGCCACAGCGTCAGCCCGTATTCGTAGGTGCGGGGGGTAAAGCCCTCCTGCAGCTCAATGGTCACATTCAGCTCCACGCCGGAAAAGTAGGTCTCCCGGTAGGCGGTGTAGATGATCTTGGCGCCCTCCGGCAGGGCGGTCACGATCTCCTCGCCGGTGGTCAGGTTGGTCACGGTAATGCCGTAGCCGCTTTCCGGCGGGCAGCGATCCAGCAGCCAGCTTCGCAGCGCTTCCTCGTCGCTGCAGTTATACAGCCCGCCGATCACATCGCTCATCACATCGCTTGCCTGGCTTTCATACAGCAGCTCCTGCTTTGCGTGGGGGTATAGGTACACATCGTTGGCGGTCAGGTAGTATATCCCCACACCGCCCGCGATGGAAAGCGCCGTGAATACAAAGAACAAAAAATAGGCGACGACCTTCGTCCAGCCTTTTTCCAAAAATCGCCTCATGTGGGGTTCACCTCCATCTTATAGCCCTTGCCCCACACCACCTTGATGTACCGCGGCTCGGCAGGGTTGATCTCCAGTTTTTCTCTCAGGTGCCGGATATGCACGGCAATGCTTCCGGCGGCGTTTAAGGGAATATCGTCCCACACCCGCCGGTAAATTTCCGCCGGCGTAAATACCGTTCCGGCGTTCTGCATCAAAAAGCGTAGGATATCGTACTCCTTGGGGGTCAGCGCCACCGGATCGCCGTCCACCGTCACGGTTTTGGCGTTGTCGTCCAGCTCTATCCCGCCGATGACAAAGCTCGTCGGACGCACCGTACCGCCGCCCAGCTGTAAATAGCGCCGTAGCTGGCTGCGCACGCGGGCCAGCACCTCCACGGGGTTAAAGGGCTTGGTGATATAGTCGTCCGCGCCGATGTTCAGTCCCAGTATCTTGTCGGTATCCTCGCTTTTGGCGGTCAGCAGTATCACCGGAATATTGGAAAACTCCCGCAGCTTGGAGAGCGTCTCCAGCCCGTCCATTTGCGGCATCATCACGTCCAGCAGCATCAGGTGGGCGTCCTCCCGTTCGGCAAGCGCCAGCGCCTCCTTGCCGTTTTCCGCCCGCAGCACATGGTAGCCCTCTGCCGTCAGGTAAATTTCCAGCGCCGAAACGATATCCCGTTCATCATCGCACACGATAATGTTATACATCTTCCTCGTCCTCTCGTTTTAGTTCTGCCTCTATCATACGCATTTTCTCCTCTCGGTACAAGGGCAAATGCTCGGAATTTCAGCCCTTGCTCAGCTCCTTTACGGTAATGCTGTGACGGATAGGCTTCCATTCCACCTTAATAAACAGTGCCGCAAAGCTGATAGGAATATAGGTAAACATAAACAGGGGAAAGGTGAATACCGAAAGCACCTTGCGCAGCGCCGAGGCGTCTATCTTTTTCCATTCGGTGATGGTGGTGATTGCACCGATGACAAACAGCATCAGGTACATGCTCAGCAGCGCCTTGCCCAAGGAAACCAGTGCGGGCAGCAGCCCCATGCCGCTCAAAATTCCCAGCACCGACAGCGCCACACTGACCAGAATGCTGATGGAGGTCAGTATGATGGCAGGCATGATTGCCATAGCCATATCGACGCAGCTCCACTTCCCGCGTGCAGCACCGGTAAGCAGCCCTGTGCCATATTTGCCGAAGACCTGCAAATACCCGCGCGACCAGCGCAGCCGCTGGCGGCAGGACTGTGCAAAATCGGTGGGCTGCTCATCGTAAACAACGGCGTCCTCGCAGATGGCAATGCGGTGTCCCTTTAAGATATTGTGAATGGAAAATTCAATGTCCTCCACCAGCAGATGGAAGCTCCACCCCCCGCACTCATTTAAGATCTTCTGCGAGAACAGAAAGCCGGTGCCGGAAACGGCACAGCTGCTGCCGATCGCCTCCCGCGCCCCATTCAGGTAGCGGCTTTCCCGCAGGAACCACAGGGCATAGCCGGCGCTGATCCAGTTGCTGCCGTAGTTTTTGCTGTTGCGGTAGCAGGTGATGATCTCATTGCCTGCGGCATAGCTTTCGTTCATACGGGTAATGAAATCCGGCGCCAGCAGGTTGTCGGCGTCAAAAACAAGGTAGGCGTCATAGCCGTCGGGGTAGTCAGAGCGGATATGCGCCAGCAGTGCCTCCAAGGCATAGCCCTTGCCCACCTGCCGGCGGTTTTCCCGGGTATAAACCACGGCGCCCTTTTCGGCGGCAATGGCGGCGGTGCGGTCGGTGCAGTTATCGGCGATGACAAAGACCGTCACCAGCGACATATCATAGTCCTGCCGGTGCAGGCTGTCCAATAGGTCGCCGATGACCGCTTCCTCGTTGCGGGCGGCAATCAGCACCGCATAACGGTGGGGCGCCGCGGCAGGCAGCCGCTTTTTCTTCCTGAATAGTGCGATGGGGATATACACAAACTGATAGGCGTAGCAGATAAAGAACAGCGCTGCGATCGCCTGATTGATCGCTTCCAAGGTAACTTTCATCGTCTTTCCCTCCATAGGCTCGGGGTTTCATGGTACATCATCAGTCTACCGTTTTGCCCATTAAGAAACAATCAGCCGTCGTCTTAAGATTTGTTTAAGCGGTCGATTGATAAGAATTGGGCTCCTGCAAATTTTGCAGGGAAAATTTCTTTTTTGCGGTTGCGGTTTAGACCAAAAACGAGTACAATATTTGTTAAGGGATAAGGCAGATGCCGTTCTCCCCCAAAATGGTTCAAAAAGGAGGTTCCGAAATGGACGCTGGTCCGTATCCCAGTTGCAACATATTCATAGTAACGGGC
>JBNMIL010000071.1:0-9747 GCA_050873265.1 Angelakisella sp.
GATATGGGGGCGCGGAGTAAAGATACGATCCAGCACCTCGTAAAGCCCCAGCATATAGCGGTGCGGCAGCTCCCCGCCCGCCGTGACCGCGGAATAAAGATCGCTCATGTGGCGGTTCATATCCCACTTGACATAGGTGATGGAGCAATGATCCAACAGGTGCGTGATGTGGTGAACGATGTAGTCCCGTACCTCGGGTCGGGTAAGATCGAGCAGGAGCTGGTGCCGCCCCATGGAGGGCTGCCGCCCCGCCTGCTGCAATGCCCATTCGGGGTGGGCACGATACAGGTCGCTATCGGGATTGACCGCTTCCGGCTCGAACCACAGTCCGAAGCGCAGACCCATGGCGGTGACCTTCTGCGCCAGCCCCTCGATTCCGCCGGGGAGCTTTTTGCGGTTGACGGTGTAATCGCCGAGACCCGCGGTATCGCTGTTGCGCGCGCCGAACCAGCCGTCGTCGAGGACGAACAGCTCGGCACCGGCGGCTTTTGCCTGCTTTGCTAAGGTGAGGAGCTTTGATTCGGTAAAATCGAAGAAGTGCGCCTCCCAGTTATTGAGGAGAACGGGACGGGGCTTCTCCTTCCAATCCCCGCGCAGAATGTGCTGCCGCACAAAGCGATGGAAATTGCCGCTGACGCCGTTGAATCCCACGCCGGAGACGGTCATGACCGCTTCCGGCGTGCGGAACATCTCGCCCGCGGGGAGCCGCCAGCAGAAGCCCTGCGGTTGGATACCGGAGACGACACGGACAAAATCACGCGGGGAGCGCTCCACGGCGGTGTAATGGCTGCCGCTGTAAAGGAGATTGAAGCCGTAGGCAAGCCCGTGATCCTCCCCTGTTCCCTGCCGGTACAGCAGGACGCCCGCATTGTGGCGGTTGGAGGAGGAGCCGGTGGTGCTTTCGTTGATAAGGCAGCCGTACCGCACGGGGCGGGTGTGGCAATGCGTTTCGCTGATCCAGTCGCCGTCAAGGGTGAGCAGCTCATACTCCTGCTGAGGGAGATCGATCTGCTGGCTCATCAGGCGGCGAATGGTAACGGGAACCGCCTCGTCATTGTAAAGGACGGTGCGGCGGGTGATGGCATCTGCCGCGGGGAACACGGTGAAGATGAGCTCCAGCCGCAGGGCGAATTTCTTTTCCCTGAGAGTGAGCACCAGCGTTTCCGCCGCGCCGCTTTCATCGTAGGCGGCGGGCAGACCTACGGCGGGCAGTGTCCCCGTGCGGAGAGTGCTGCCCTCGTAAATAAAATCGGTGGTGAGGGTGCCGTCCGGCAGCTCCAGCTCGATGGCGGGAACACGGAAATCGCCCTTGCCCACCCCTGACCAAAGCAGCGGGATATTATCGAGGCAATAGGTGGGGTCTTCCTCGGTGTACATCACCTGACTGCCGTAGGGCATGGTACGGCGTGCCGCCAGCGCATCGGCATCTTCGATGGATACCGGCGCACCGTAATGCAGCA
The DNA here is from genome assembly GCA_050873265.1 of Angelakisella sp. Lineage (GTDB taxonomy): Bacteria > Bacillota > Clostridia > Oscillospirales > Ruminococcaceae > Angelakisella. The sequence goes on from JBNMIL010000071.1 coordinate 1,461, forward strand.
GCTCGATGTGACCGTACTTTGTCACCCGCAGCAGCAGGGCGGTATGTTCGGTGGAGAGGTGAAAGGTGTTCCCCTGCCCTGTGATATATTTCATGGCTTATCCCTCCCGCAGAATGAGCGCTTCATAGGGGGCAAGGCGCTGCGGGGCTTCCGTCCTGTCATAATTGGAGAGGACGACGGTGCCCGAGACGGGGTTCGGACGCTCCGCCGCCGCAAGGCTGACAACGACGGTAAGACTTTCGCCGTTTAATTTCCGGCGGTAGGCGTAAACGCCGTTCCCGAGGAAAAGCTGGGTAAAGCTGCCCGCCTGCAGCACCTCGCTGCCGTTGCGGAAAGCGATGAGCCGCCGGTAGAAGGACAGGACGGAGGCGGGGTCATTTTCCTGACAGGCGGCATTGATGCGGGGATAGTTGCCATTGACCGAAAGCCACGGCGTACCGGTGGTAAAGCCCGCGTTGGGGCTGTCGTCCCACTGCATGGGGGTACGGGCGTTATCGCGGCTTTTGGTCTTTATCATGCGCCAGCGCAGCGAGCGCGGCAGGTGCAGCCGCTTGCCGATGTTCCAGATATTGATGGATTCGACATCACGCACCTTTTGCATATCGGGGAAATCGAAATTGGTCATGCCGATCTCCTGTCCCTCGTACAAAAAGGGCGTTCCCCGCAGGGTGAGCACCAGTGTTGCCAGCGCCTTGGCGCTTTCATCGTGGTACTCGGTATCATTGCCGTAGCGGGAAACGGAGCGGGGCTGATCGTGGTTTTCAAGATAGACGGTGTTCCACGGGAGCGCCTGCTGCCACTTGGTAAGGCAGGCGAAGAAGCGGTCGGGGCTGAATCGGCGCAGGAACCATTTGATCTTAAAGCAGTCGGTCTCCATGTGCTCGAAGGCAAACACTGTGGAAAGCTCGCCGCGGGCGGGGTTTACCAAATCGTCCGCCATCTTGGGCGTGACAAAGACCGTTTCACCCACTGTAAAGGCATCATACTTTGCAAACACATCTTCATGGAGGCGGTGCAGGACACGGTGACAGCCGGGGGTGGATAAATAGTATTCGCTGCCGGTAAGGGCGGGGCGCCACTTGCCGTTTTTAATGGCTTCCTTATAGATGATATTGATGACATCGCAGCGGAAGCCCGCGACGCCGCGATCCAGCCAGAAGCGCATGACATTCTCGATGGCTTCGATGACCGCCTCGTTGTGATAATTGAGATCGGGCTGCTCCTTGGCGAAAAGGTGGAGATAATATTCCCCTCGCACCTCGTCGAATTCCCAGCAATCGCCGCCGAAGAAATTGCCCCAGTTGGTGGGCTTTTTGCCGTTTTCGCCCTTGCGCCAGATGTAAAAATCGGTGTACGGCTCGATGCGGCGGCGGCTTTTCTGGAACCACTCGTGCTGATCGCTGGTATGGTTGATAACGAGATCCATGATGATGCGGATATCCCGCTTTTTCGCTTCGGCAATGAGGGTATCCATTTCCTCCAGTGTGCCGTAATTGGGGTGGATATTGCAGTAATCGCTGATATCGTAGCCGTTATCCTTATTGGGAGAGGGATAGACCGGTGAAAGCCACAAAGCGCCGACGCCGAGCTTTTGCAGATAATCCAAGCGGGAAATGATGCCGGCGAGATCGCCGATGCCGTCGCCGTTGCTATCGCAGAAGCTCATGGGGTAGATTTGATAGATGATCTTTTGCTGCCACCACGGGGTTTCAGCCATTGGGGTAGACCTCCTTTTCGACCTCCGCCGCCATCTCCTCGGTGACGCCGTGCTCGGCGATCATGCGGGAGTAGAATTCACCGCTTTTTTTGACGGTGCGGGCATGGGTCGCGGTATCAAAATACACAAGACCGAAACGGGCGGTAAAGCCCTCCAGCCACTCGAAGTTATCGACAAAGCACCAGTGATAGTAACGGGTGACGGGCAGACCGCTTTCGGAAAGGGCTTTGAGATGCTCGTAAAGATAGCGGCGGCGGAAAGTGTCGTTATTATCGGCGGTTCCGTTTTCGGTGATATAGATGGGCAGTTCGGGTAAAAGCTCATGGAGCTTTTGGCAGCACTCCACAATGCCGGCGGGGTAGATCTCCCAGCCGAGGTCATTGACCGGAACACCTGACAGGGTGCCATCGCCCAAGCCGGAGGTGGCAGTGCGGGCATAATAATTCAGCCCGAGGAAATCGGCATAGCGGCAGCCCCTGCCCAGCATATAGGTTTTATTCAGCTTGGTCTGAAAATTGTATTCCGAGATGCGGCAGGCGATGCGGTGCCACAGGTTTTTGGCATTGTACGGTACAAAGGCGCGCATATGGACGGCGAGACCGACCTTCGGTTCGGCATAGCCCAGTTCCTTATGGATATCGTGAATGAGACGGTAGGCACGGCGGTGGCACTCGCCCAGCACCTTCATGACCCGCAGGGCGTGGGGCATATTAAACTCCCCGGGCGGGAAGCCTGCGCCCAGATAGCCGCAGACGGCGTAGACATTCGGCTCGTTGACGGTGACATATTCATCGACCAGATCGCCGAGATGACGGACAGCGAATTCCACCATGGCAAGGTACTGCTCCACGGCGTTTTTGCTCAAAAAGCCGCCCGCGCGCTCGAACCACATGGGATTGGAGAAATGGTGCAGCGTGAGCAGGACATGAATATTATTTTGGTGCAGCAGCTCGATCTCCTGACGCACCTTGCCGATCTCCTCCATGGAGAACGCACCCTGCCGCGGCTCCAGCCGTGCCCATTCCAGCCCGAAGCGGTAGTGGCGGATCCCCATTTCCGCCATCAGGCGGGTGTCCTCCTCCAGATGGCCGCGGTGGTCGGTGGCGATATCGGGATCGCTGTTATCCTTTATTTTTCCTTTTTGATACCAGTCGTACCAGTTGCTCTCCTTGCAGTCACCGTCGATCTGGGTAGCGGCGGAGGCGGCGCCCAAGGCGAAATCCGGTGGGAAGCGAAACGCGCTCATTCGGTCTCCTCCTCTCGCTGGGCGGTATGGGTGCCGATGATGATATGCAGGGCGTAGTTATTCCGCTCCGCCTCGAAGAAGGTCATCAGCAGGCGGCAGCCGTATTCCCGCAGGGCGGAAAGCATTGCCCCCGGGTGGCGGACGGTGATGGCGGTCTCCTGCGAGATCTCGGTCAGGCAATCCCACAAAGCGTCCAGATTGGCGCCGTAGTATTCCGGCAGGGACAGCTTTTCCCTGATCTCGGCGTGCGCCGCAGCGCGGTCGGTCATGCACCGACCCTCCAGATAAATCTTTCTCATGGTGTTTCCTCCTCCCCGTAGATGGGGGTAAAGCTCTCATAGTGGTCGTTGGTGTAATAGATCAATCCGTCGCCGGAATAAAGCAGACGCTCCGCGCCGCGGAAGCCGCCCGCATAATTCACATCACATTCGTACCAGGTGCGCCCCTCGGCTTCCGGCAGGAGTCCCTCCCGATTGCCGAAGCGGTCGCCGCCGATGGACATGCCCTCGGCGACCTCCCACAGATTGCCGAGCGAGGCGTCCCAGCCCAGCTCCTTTGCCTCCTGATTCGTGAGGTAATTCTGCGGCAGATGCCCGTAGAAATGCAGGTATTCCGCGACCTCCTCCGGCGTGGAATAGACGCCGTCCTCCGCCAGCAGCGTACCGTTTTGCTGCACGGGCGGGTCGCTTTCATCCATGGGCAGGGTGGTGGTGCCGCCGCAGGCGGACAGCAAAAGCAGAAAAGCCGTGAGCAGCACAAGCAGCAATGCCGGCAGACGGCGGGTAAACAGGTTTTTCTTCACAAGGGTACCTCCTTTGGGTTATTCAATTAAATTGTACCATAAAAGGGCGCGGAATAATAGGCGCAGAGTAACAGAGATTTGGGCGGAAAAGATGTGGAATTTGACCGCACAGGGCGTTCACAAATTGTTTGCAAAGGCGCTACATTCTTGTAAAGTTTGACGGTTGCATTTATATAATGTCCGCGCTATAATTGTTAGCATCCTAACAAAAAGGAGGCTGTTTCCCAAGAGATGAACCGACCGAAAAAATTGGTATGCACCGAGATAAAATGCATCTCCAACCTCATTCATCAAGAGCTGAACGGCACGACCTGTCGCGGCACGATGATGCAGAAAATGTTTTTGGGGTATCTGGACGCCCATGAAGGGCAGCCGGTGTACCAAAAGGATTTGGAGGCGGCGTTCCATATCCGGCGAAGTACCGCTACCGGCATTTTGCAGATCATGGTGCGGGACGGACTGCTGGTGCGTGAACCGGTGGAGGGCGATGCCCGCCTGAAGCGGCTGGTGCTGACCCCCATCGCCATGGAGCAGCTTGCCGAGATGCAGCAGGATATTATGCATGTAGAGCAGAAAGCAACCACCGGACTGAGCGCCGAAGATCGTGAAACGCTTTTTTCTCTGCTGGATAGAGTAATGCAAAATCTGACCCCAAGTAAGGAGGAATGAACCGTTGATAAAACGACTTGCCCAATGTATAATGGAGTATAAAAAAGACGCGATCCTCTCCCCTCTTTATGTGCTGGTGGAGGCGCTGCTGGACGTTGCCATTCCCTTTGTGATGGCAGACCTCATTGATAAGGGCATAGAAGCCGGCAACATGAGCATGACCCTGCGGTACGGCGCGGTCCTGGTGGGCTTTGCGCTGGTGGCGCTTGCCTTCGGCGCGCTGAGCGGCAGGAGCTGCGCCCGTGCCACGGCGGGCTTTGCCCGCAACCTGCGGCATGATATGTTCCATCATTTGCAGGTGTACTCTTTCTCCAACATTGATAAATTCAGCAGCGCCGGTCTGGTAACGCGCCTGACCACCGATGTAAGCAATGTGCAGAATGCCTTTATGATGATCATTCGCACGCTGATCCGCTGCCCCGCCATGCTGATCTTTGCCATGGTGATGTCCTTCCGCATCAACCATGAGATCTCGCTGATCTTCCTTGCCGTTATCCCCATTCTGGGGATCGGGCTGTACCTTATTATCCGCCATGTGCACCCGGTATTTGAGCGGGTATTCAAGACCTACGACCGCCTGAATGGGGTGGTGCAGGAGAACCTTTCCGGTATTCGGGTGGTGAAGAACTTTGTGCGTGAGGATCACGAGATCGAGAAGTTTGATACCATCTCCGGCACCATTTATAAGGATTTTTCGCTGGCGGAGCGTATTCTGGCGCTGAACAGCCCGCTGATGCAGGGCTGTGTGTATGCCTGCATGATTTTAGTCTCCTGGCTGGGCGCCAAGCAGATCGTCATCGGCAACATGAGCACCGGCAACCTGATGAGCTTCTTTACCTACATCATGCAGATCCTTTCCAGCCTGATGATGCTTTCGATGGTATTCGTGATGATCACCATGTCCCGTGCCTCCGCCGAGCGTATCGTGGAGGTGCTGGACGAGGAAAGCGACATTACCAACGGCGATGACCCCGTGTATGAAGTGAAAGACGGCAGCGTGGAATTCACCGATGTGTGCTTCAGCTATGCCAAGCGCCCCGATAAAACGGTGCTGGACGATATAGACCTTGTGATCCCCTCCGGTCAGACCGTGGGCATCATCGGCGGCACCGGCTCCTCCAAGAGCAGTCTGGTGCAGCTGATCCCCCGCCTGTACGATGTGACCGGCGGCTGTGTAAAGGTGGGCGGCGTAGATGTGCGCCGCTATGACCTGCAGACGCTGCGGCACAATGTGGCAATGGTATTGCAGAAGAACACTCTCTTTAGCGGGACGATAAAGGAAAACCTGCGCTGGGGCAACCCCGACGCGACCGACGAGGAGCTGGTGCACGCCTGCCGGCTGGCGCAGGCAGACGACTTTATCCGCACCTTCCCCGATGGGTATGATACCTATATCGAGCAGGGCGGCACCAATGTTTCCGGCGGGCAGAAGCAGCGCCTGTGCATTGCCCGCGCGATCCTGCGTAAGCCGAAGATCCTTATTCTGGACGACAGCACCAGCGCGGTGGATACCAAGACCGACGCACTGATCCGCAAGGCGTTCCGCGAGGAGATACCGGATACCACCAAAATCATCATTGCCCAGCGCATCAGCTCGGTGATGGACGCCGACCAGATCATTGTAATGGATAACGGCAGAATAAACGCCTGCGGCACCCACGAGGAGCTGATGGCAAGCAATGAAATTTACCGTGAGGTTTATGAATCTCAGCAGAAAGGGGGGCTGGAGGAATGAGCGCAGCACCCAGACGCGGCGGCTTTACCGGCGGAAAACGCGCCAAGGACGCCAAGGGAACACTGAAGCGGCTGATCGGCTATATTGCCCGCGGCAATAAAGGACGGCTGGCAGCGGTATTTGTTCTGCTGATCATCAGCACCGTTTCCAGTGTTTCCGCCTCCCTGTTCCTCAAATCGCTGATCGATGACTACATTGCCCCGATGATCGGGCAGTCGGCGCCGGACTTTGCCCCGCTTTTCGGCGCGCTGACCATGATGGCGTGCATTTATCTGGCGGGCATGCTGGCTTCCTATTTGCAGACCCGACTGATGATCCCCGTGGCACAGGGCACCCTGAAAACCATAAGGGACGATATGTTTGCCCATATGCAGACCCTGCCTATCAAGTACTTTGATACCCACACCCACGGCAATGTGATGAGCTACTACACCAACGATACCGATACCCTGCGGCAGATGATAAGCCAGAGCCTGCCCAATGCGGTCAGCTCCATCATCAGCATTACGGCGGTATTCATTGCCATGCTGGGCACCAGCGTATGGCTGACACTGCTGATGTTCGTCTTTTTGGGTCTGATGCTGTGGGTCGTAAAAAATATAGGCGGCGGCAGCGCCAAGTACTTTGTAAAGCAGCAGCAGTCGCTGGGTAAGGTAAACGGCTTCATCGAGGAAATGATCGGCGGGCAGAAGGTCGTAAAGGTATTCTGCCATGAGGAGCAGAACCAGAAGGACTTTGATGTGCTCAATGACGAGTTCTGCGAAAACGCCACCAAGGCGAACACCTACGCCAACATCATGATGCCCATTATGGGTAATTTGGGGCATTTGCAGTATGTGCTGGTCGCCATTGTGGGCGGACTGCTCGCCATTGCAGCCGTGCCCAACCTGACCTTGACCGGCATGGGTGTGATGACGCTGGGCGGCATCGCCTCCTTTTTGCAGCTGAGCCGCAGCTTTACCATGCCCATCAGTCAGGTCTCACAGCAGATCAACTCGGTAGTGATGGCACTGGCAGGCGCGGAGCGCATCTTTGAACTGATGGACGAACCCAGCGAGGAGGACCACGGCGAGGTGACGCTGGTGAATGCCGAGGAAACGAACGGCACCCTGACCGAGACCGACCACCGCACCGGCGTGTGGGCATGGAAAAAGCCCCTGCCGGAGGGCGGCTATGAGCTGATACGGCAGCACGGCGATGTGCGCATGAAAGATGTGGACTTTGCCTATGTGGAGGGAAAGCCCGTACTGCATGACATCACCCTGTACGCCGAGCCCGGTCAGAAGGTCGCCTTTGTGGGCGCGACGGGCGCGGGCAAGACCACCATTACCAACCTCATCAACCGTTTTTATGATATTGCCGACGGCAAGATCCGCTACGACGGCATCAATATCAATAAGATAAAGAAAAGCGACCTGCGCCGCAGTCTTGGCGTGGTATTGCAGGACGTGAACCTCTTTACCGGCACCGTGATGGATAATATCCGCTATGGGCGGCTGGACGCGACCGATGAGGAGTGCATCGCGGCGGCGAAGCTTGCCAACGCACACGACTTTATCTCCCGTCTGCCGGAGGGCTACCAGACCGTGCTTTCCGGCGACGGCGGCAGCCTTTCGCAGGGGCAGCGGCAGCTGATCTCCATTGCGCGGGCGGCGGTCGCCGACCCGCCTGTAATGATTCTGGACGAGGCGACCTCCAGCATTGATACTCGCACCGAGGCGATCGTGCAGCGGGGCATGGACCGGCTGATGCACGGACGGACGGTATTCGTCATCGCGCACCGGCTCTCCACCGTGCAGAATGCCGATGTCATCATGGTACTGGAGCATGGGCGCATCATTGAGCGCGGCACCCACGAAATGCTGATCGCCCAAAAAGGGAAATACTATCAATTGTATACCGGCGCCTTTGAGCTGGAATAAAGGCAGGGCAGAAAATTCGGGTAAAGCAAAAACTTTACCCGAATTTTTTTGCAAAAAAGGCTTTACAAACCCGCCGCGATATGCTATTATAGTCAAGCAGTCCAAAAACACATGGGGGCGTAGCTCACTTGGGAGAGCGCTTGACTGGCAGTCAAGAGGTAGAGAGTTCGATCCTCTTCGTCTCCACCAACAGAGA
>JBNMIL010000072.1:0-9644 GCA_050873265.1 Angelakisella sp.
GATTAAACGCGAAAAGGAACCCTGACGGTTCCATTTTACATATTTCCCATGCAAAAAGAGAGTGCTGATAGGCACTCTCTTTTTGCGAGAAAATTTTATTTAGGGAAAAACATTGAGGAGGCAAAGAAGATTATTTCGCAAGGGTGGTAATGAGGTTGTACAGCGCTCTTACCGCCAGTGCCAGCGTAGCCGCAGCGGCGATGCCGCCCAGAACATTGCGGACTACAGAGTTGGTGTTGTTGCCCAGCAGCTTTTTGCTGTTGGCGATGACCAGCAGCAGGATCGCGATGAAGGGAAGAATGAAGCCGCTGATTGCCTGCGCTGCAACGATGATGGCAGCGGGGGTGGTATTTACCATGGCAAGCACGGTGCCGAATACGATAACAACGATTGCCAACAGCTTAGCCTTGGTGCAGGAGGAACCGCCCTCCCAGTGGAATAGTGCGCTGAAGATGGTCTTGAAGGTGAAGCCTACCGCAATGGCGGAGGACAGACCGGCAGCCAGCAGACCGATATCGCCTACCACACGCGCCCAGGAACCCAGTACAGGCTCCAGAGACTTGGTGAAGGTCAGAGCGCCGTTGACGGAGGTACCGGTGCCATACAACACAGTGCCGCTGGTGATAAGGATAGAAGCGGTAATGATGATACCGATGATGATGTTGAAACGGATATCAAAGCGGGCGTCGGGCAGCTGGTCAAGGGAAGTGTACTTGCCCTGAGAGGTGATAGAGTGCAGGATCAGGTTCATACCGATGAGGGTCGTACCGATCAGCGCCATGGTGTTCATCAGACCGCCCTCGGGAACAACGGGAACCAGTCCGGTCAGCACCTTGCCCAAATTGGGGGCAACAGCGATAGCGGTGATGAGGAACAGAACGCCCATTACGCTGACAAATACCTGCATGATCTGCTCCAGAACCTTATTGGAAGCAAGAGCGGCGATCAGGGCGACAACGCCGATGATGAGAGCGGAAGCCCACTGGGGCATACCGGTGATATCCTGCAGACCGGCGGAAGCACCGATCTCGTTGCCTGCCTGGAAGGCGAAGCAGGAGATGCCGACCGCCAGACCGACAAAGATCTGGACAAAGAGACGCCAGCCCTTGCTTTCGGGCTTCAGCGCGATCGCCGCGTCGATAACATTCTTCCGGGAAGCGATAGCGATACGGGAGGACATTTCCATCAGTACGATGAGGGCAATGCCGGAGAACACGACTGCCCACAGCAGGGCATACTGGAACTTAACGCCGACCAGCGTAGCGGTGGTAATGGTGCCGGGACCAATGAATGCGCTGGTAATAATGGCAGCAGGTCCCATATTTTTCAGCTTTTGCATAAAAGTCTTTTTTTCCATTTTAGTCAACCTCCTGAAAAACTTCAGAAAACATTTTCGTATTCCCAAGGTGCGGCGAAAGCAGGCGCCCCTCACGCACGGCTTTCCAACACGTACTCTTGGGCTTGGAACGGTAGAGCTTGGTTTGGGTCTTGGTTGAGGCTCAACTTGCAAACTGATTATATCAATCTGACAAGCCCTTAACAAGGACTCGGTGTACGAAATATGCCCTCTTTCGGTGGGCAACCTGCACAATTGCAGGATACGCTTCATCATATATGGAGAAATAAAAACGATCCGCCTATCATTATTCCATAGTATTTTGCGATGAGCGCAGTAAAAAATAGCACATTTTACATTATTTCACTTCGGAAGTGTAAGATGAGCAGCATTCCGTTCTGCCGGGTGGGATTTTACTGTTGTGCAAACTGCATATTCATTGGCGGCATTTTTAGATAGCGGGAACGATGACGGGCGACGCGCGATGTGGCAGAATAATAAAGCAAACCGGCTCACTCCCCTTAAGACGAGCCGCCCCTTGCTTCGGCACCCCTCCGCCGCGGCAATGCTATTAAATACGAAAGAAAACGGTGAAATAATATGGAAAAGATAGAACAGGCGAACAGGGAAGCGCTGCGGCGTATCCTTAGCGGTGAACCGGAGCTGATCGATGTCTGCCCCGCCGGTGAGCTGCTTCCGGAGCTGGACGACCATTCCATCGGTCACGCGGGTCCCCCCATTGCGTGGGAGGACATGTGCGGACCCATGCAGGGTGCTATCATGGGTGCCGCTGTCTACGAGGGCATGGCGTCCACACTGGAGGAAGCCGCCGAAATGGCAGCTTCCGGAAAAATACATTTTATCTCCAACCACAGCATGCACTGTGTCGGTCCCATGACGGGCATGATCACCCGCTCCATGCCGCTGTGGGTCGTCCGCAACAAGACTTTTGGAAACTGCGCTTACAGTACCTTTAATGAGGGCATCGGCAAGGTCATGCGCTTTGGCGCCAATTCGCAGGAGGTCATTGACCGCCTGCGCTGGATCCAGAATGAGCTGGGTCCTGCCATGAAGAAAGCGCTGGCGCAGTCCGGACCCGTCTCCCTCAAGCTCATCATCTCCCGCGCCCTTGCCATGGGCGATGAGATGCATCAGCGCAATGTGGCGGCTTCCTCGCTGCTCACCCGCGAGCTTGCCCCTTACCTTTCCACCGCGGTGGAGGATCCTGCCGAGCGTTTCAAGATCCTCAGCTTCCTTTCCACCAACGATCAGTTCTTCCTTAACCTTGCCATGGCGGCGGGCAAAGCCACCATGGATCCTGTCCGTGATATTCCCCATTGCAGCGTCGTCACCGCCATGAGCCGCAACGGCACCAACTTCGGTATCCAGGTCAGCGCATTGGGCAACCGCTGGTTCCAGGCGCCTGCCTGCATGCCGGTCGGGCTTTACTTCCCCGGATATTCGGAGGCGGACGCCAACCCTGATATGGGCGACAGCGCCATCTGCGAGACCTTCGGCATCGGCGGCTTTGCCATGGCGTCCTCTCCCGCGGTAGTCCGTTTTGTCGGCGCAGGCAGCATCAGCAGCGCTATGAAGTATTCCCGGAATATGATGGAAATTACCGTTGGGGAAAACGATGCCTATGTAATGCCCACCATGGACTTTACCGGCACCGGCACCGGCATTGATATCCGCAAGGTCATCGAGACCGGTATTCTGCCTGTTATCAATACCGGTATGGCGCACAAAAAGCCCGGCGTAGGGCAGGTGGGCGCGGGCGTTGTCAAGCCCCCCATGGAGTGCTTTGAGCAGGCGCTGTATGCCTTTGCGGAGTACGAGGGTGTGACCGAACAATAAGATACTGTCAATAAGGAGATAACCATGAGCGACCTGAAAGAACAGATCCGGCAGGCAAATGAAGCCGCCGTCAACAAACTGAAAAATGCCCAGCCCTACTGGGTCGATATCAAGCCTGCCTGCGAGGTGTTGGGCATTGATAAATACACTCTGCTGCACGCGGGTCCCCCCATTGCGTGGGAGGATATGTGCGGACCCATGCGCGGCGCCGTTGTCGCCGTCCTGAAATATGAGGGACTGGCGGAAAATGATGAAGAAGCCCTTGCGCTGGCAGGCAGCGGTAAGATAAAATATGAACCGTGCCACCACCACAACGCCGTCGGCCCCATGACCGGCGTGACCTCCTACTCCATGCCGATGATCTGCGTCCTCAATAAGGAAAACGGCAACTATGCCTATTCCACCATCAACGAGGGCACCGGTAAGGGGATCCGCTTCGGCAGCTGCGGGCAGGATACCGTCGATCAGCTTGTATGGCTGGAAAAGGTGCTGGCGCCCGCCCTTAAGAGTGTGGTCCACGCTATGGGCGGCATCAATCTCAAGATGATCATATCCCAGGCACTTGCCATGGGCGATGAGCTGCATATGCGCAATAATGCCGCCACCAATCTGTTTGTCAAGACCGTGGCGGAAACGCTGTGCGAGGTAGTGGAAAACCGCGCCGCCCTCACCCAGATCATGCACTTTTTGACCTGGAACAATGACCAGTTCTTCCTCAATTTTGCCATGGCGGCAAATAAAGCCTGTGCCGATGCCGCCCACGGCATCGAACACTCCACCATGGTCACCGCAATGGCGCGCAACGGCGTCAATATCGGTATCCGCGTCAGCGGGCTGGGCGACCGCTGGTTTACCGCCCCCGCGGCAGATGTTGCCGGCGCATACTTCCCCGGCTTTACCGCCGAGGACGCCAATAAAGATATCGGCGACAGCGCCATCATGGAGACCGGCGGCATCGGCGGTATGGCGATCGCCACCGCCCCTGCCATTGTCCGCTTCCTTGGCGCGGGCAAATATCAGGACGCCGTCAACTACACCGACAGCATGTACGAGATCACCCTTTCGGAGCAGGACCAGTACGCCATGCCCGATATGGATTTCCGCGGTTCTCCCGTCGGTATTGATATTCTCAAGGTCGTGGAGACCGGTATCGCGCCCATCATCAATACCGCTATCGCCTGCAAGCGTCCCGGTGTCGGCATGATCGGCGCGGGCATTTCCAAAGCACCGCTTTCCATGTTCGAGGAAGCGATGGTCGCCTTCGGCGAAGCGCACGGACTGTAATTGATAAGCCTTTTTACCCGACCGGCAGGCGTCGGCTCCCGCAATAGGAGCCGGTACCTGCTGTGCCGCATTTTATGTAAGGAACGGAGAACACTATGGAACTTAGTCCCATTTTATTATGCCTGCTGGCGGCGGTGCCGGTGCTGCTGCTCATCATACTGCTGGTGGGCTGCAAATGGAGCGTCGGGCGGGCGGCGGTCGTCTCGGTCATTGTGGATATCGTTATCGCTTTATTCGCGTTTGGGGCGCACCCGCTGCAAATACTGGTCAGCTCCGCCAAGGGTGCATGGAGCTCGCTCGGCATTATTCTCATTATCTGTCCAGCCATTCTGATGTACAATGTCGTGCGGGAGGCGGGCGCGTTCCGCGTTATCCGCGCGGGCATTCAGCAGGCGACCCCCAATAAGCTCCTGCAGATCCTCATTATCGGCTATGCCTTTGCGGCGTTTCTGCAGGGCATTACCGGTTTCGGCGTGCCGGTGGCGATCTGCGCGCCACTCCTCATCGAGATCGGCGTCTCTCCGTTCTGGGCGCTTGCCATTGCCCCGCTGGGCGAGGCTTGGGGCAACACCTTCGGCACCCTCAGCGCCGCATGGGACGCATTGGCGGCACAGGCAGGGCTGACCGAAACCATGCCCCTTTACTGGCAAAGCGCCCTGTGGACTGCCGCGTTCCTCTTTGTGATGAACCTCATCTCCGGGCTGCTGGTCTGCTGGTTCTACGGAAAGGGTGCGGCGCTGCGGCGCGGGCTGCCCGCCGTGCTGGTGCTCAGTCTGGTGCAGGGCGGCGGCGAACTGCTGATGAGTCAGGTCAATACCACCCTTTGCTGCTTTATTCCGTGCTGTCTGGCGCTGGCGGTGTCGCTTCTGCTGGGACGGCTCCCGCTTTACAATACCCCGTGGGAGCTGGAAAACAGCCGCGTTATGGAACCCGCACGCGGCGAGCTGCTCTCGGAGCAGGCACCGCAGGGTATGGGTATCCTGCATGCCTTTTCACCCTACCTTGTCATGACGGCCTTTTCGCTGGTCTGCCTGTTGATCCCCTCGGTCAAACGGGTGTTGGCTGGCGTTTCGGCTTCGCTTAATATTCCCGCCATTTTCCGCGATGGCGCCGCCATAACCGAGGAAGTGAGCGGTTTTTCGCCCCTCAGCCTCACCAATGCCGGCGTGTTTCTCTTTCTGGCGGCGGGCTTCGGCTTTTTCTTTTTCCGCCGCCGCGGTTGGCTTTCGGCAGGCAGCGGTCGGCGCATTCTGCGCGACAGCCTGAAAAAAGCTTTACCCTCCTCTGTTTCGGTCATGGTGTTTCTGGTGCTTGCCAATATCATGAGCGGCACCGGTCAGACTGCGGCGCTGGCGGGCGGCTTTTCCGCTGTGTTTGGTTCGTACTATGCGGCGCTGGCGGCACTGGTGGGTATGCTCGGCTCCTTTATTACCGGTTCCAATATGTCCAGCAACATTCTGTTCGGCAGCTTCCAGATGACCACGGCGGAGATGGTCGGTTTGCAGCAGGCGCCGGTGCTGGCGGCACAGACCGTCGGCGGCAGCGCGGGCAGCCTCATCAGCCCCAGCAAGATCATTCTGGGCGCTACCACGGCAGGCAAGCCGGAGCTGGTCGGCGCCATCATCAAAAGGCTGCTGCCGGTGGCGCTGCTTTTCTCCGTTACCACCGGTGCGGTAGTGCTGCTTTCCCAGCTCATGCTCGGTTAGACACAATTCAAAATTTGACTGGTGTAAAAAAGACTGCGGATATGATATACTTAGGCTATATCATACCCGCGGTCTTTATTTGGAGGAACTACAATGTACACCATCGGCTCGTTTTTACGGGAGCAGGAGCTTTCGGGATTGACGCTTATCACGGGCGGCAGCAGCCTGCAGGCGGAGATCACCAATATCAATATCATTGATAACCCCGATTCCTACGACTGGCTTTCCTCGGGCGACCTGCTGCTTACCACCGGCTACTTTTGCCGTGATGATGAAGCCATGCAGCGGCAGCTTATTCGGGAGCTGGCGGAGCTGAACTGCGTAGGGCTTGCCATCAAGACCCGCCGGTACTTCGAGACGATCCCCGAGGCGATGCGGGAGGAAGCGGAGCGGCTGGATTTTCCCCTGATCGAAATTCCCGTTCAGTACCCGCTCAGCAAGATCTGCAAGGTGGTGTTCGAGCGGCTTTCCGGCGGTGGGGAGGAAAAGGCGGACCGCTTTGCCGCCCTGTATCATTCCATCAGCGAAAGTATGCTGGAGCCGGACGGCGTGGAGCGAATGCTTTCGGTACTCTGTGATTACATCGGCAACGCCGTGCTGCTTATGGGCAGCCGGTGGGAACTGCTTGGCTATGCCGAATGCGGGGAAGGCGTGCAGCCTTCGTCACTGCTGACGCTGCAAAAGGGCGCTGTTGTCTTTCCGGAGGAATTTAGCGGCAATATGCCCTCCGATTTTGCCCGCTATACCAAAGCCATCAAGCGGGTCTATTCCCACGGGGAGGAGCGCGTGGTGTGCCGTGTGTTGCCGGTTTCCGGCGGGGACGCCCTGTTCGGTTATCTGGTGGTGTGGGAAAGCTGCCGCAAAATGCAGTCCATCGACTATCTCGCCTTGGAGATCGCGGTCTCCGCGCTGGCGCTGGAGCGTTACCGGCTCCGCCAGCTGGAGGAAGTCCGCATGCATATCCGGCAGGATTTCTTCGATGACCTGTTAAGCGGCAAGCTCCGCTCGGCGGAGGAGGTCGGCGGTATCGCCGGTATGCACAATATGGATGCCGAGGGCACCTATCTCTGCATCGTCGCCAAGCTGGACAGCGCCGCCCGCGGTACGGAAAACTATGTGGAGATGCAGGACGCATTCCTGCGCATCAAGGATCGCATGATCGCCCAGATCGGGGAATTCTCCCGCGGTGAGGGGCGCAGCTGTATTTCCATTCACCGCGGCAGCCTTATCATCACCTTCCTGCGGCTCACCCGCACCGGGGAGGACAAACGGATCGGGGAGGAGAACCGCCGCTTCATTCAGCGGCTGTACCACCGCCTGCGCACCGTTACCGAGCAGTATGTTCTCAATATCGGTGTAGGAGAACCGGCGGAGCGGCTCATCAACGCAAGGCGCAGCTTTACGCAGGCGCAGGAGGCGATCAGGGTTTCCGGCAGTCTGCACAGCACCGCCGGTGTGCATTTTTACGAGGATCTCATCATCTACCAGCTTCTCAGCAGCGGTGTGGAAAGCGAAAAATCCATGGAGCTTTACACCCTTTCCATTCGCAGTCTGGTAGAGTATGACCGTCAGAACGAGACCAACATGGTAGAGACGCTGGATTGCTATTTTGCCTGCAACTGCAATGTCAGCGAAACCGCCAAAGCGCTCTTTATCCACCGCAATACCCTCATTTACCGCATCGATAAGATCCGCTCCATTCTCGGTCGGGATCTTAAGGATTCCGAGGAACGCCTGCTGCTGCAGCTTGGGCTGCGGATCTACCAGATCCGCCAGACCCGGGAAGAAGGCGGCAGTCTGCAATAACTTTCTTCCCAAAGGAGGTCGTCCCCCATGTCACAGATCACCAAGCGCGCGCTGGAGCAGTCCCTTAAGAATCTGCTGCGGCAAAAGCCGCTCAATAAAATCACCATCAGCGATATCACCGAGGATTGCGGCATCAGCCGCATGACCTTCTATTATCACTTCAAGGATATCTACGATCTGGTGGAGTGGGCGTGCATAGAGGACGCTAAAAAAGCGCTGGAGGATAAAAAGACCCACGATACATGGCAGCAGGGCTTTATCCAGATCTTCCACGCTGTGCGGGAAAACAAGATCTTTGTAATGAATGTCTACCGCTGCGTCAGTCGGGAGCAGGTGGAAAAATATCTGGTGCCGCTCACCGATCACCTTATTATGGGGGTCATCACGGAGCAATCCGCCGGCATGACGGTGCGGGAGGAGGATAAGCTCTTTATCGCGCAGGTCTATTCCTACTCCTTTGTCGGGCTTATGCTGGATTGGATCAAGGACGATATGCAGGCGGAGCCGGAAATGCTGGTCAATAAGCTGGCGCTGGTGCTTCAGGGCAGCATTGCGCAGGCGCTGGAGCGCTTCCGTACCGACCGGTCCCATTCCTGACAAACTAGTTGTTTTGATAAATTTTTTTGCAGCTTTTTCCCTGTGATGAGGTTTTTGTCACGGGGATTTTTCTGTCTATTTTATTTTGCGTTTCGTCGGGATACAATAAAGCCATCAAAGGGAGCGCCGCTCCCCAAACCAATCTTATAGGAGGCTTATTTATGTATTATTCTGCCGGAACTTACGAGAGCTTTGCTCACCCCGAAAAACCCCAGGGCGTCGATAATAAATCCGCCTATATCATCGGTACCGGTCTTGCCGGTCTCACCGCCGCGTTTTATCTGGTGCGCGATGGTCAGATGAAAGGCGAGCGTGTTCACCTGCTGGAAAAACTGGAGCTGGCGGGCGGCAGCTGCGACGGGCGCAAAGATGTCACCAAGGGCTACTATATGCGCGGCGGTCGTGAGATGGATAACCACTTCGAGGTTATGTGGGATGTGTTCCGTGATGTCCCCTCTATCGAAACGCCGAATGTATCGGTTCTTGATGAATACTACTGGCTCAATAAGCACGATCCCAACTACTCTCTCTGCCGCGCCACCGTAAACCGCGGCGAAGATGCTCACACCGATAAAAAGTTCGCGCTGGATAAGGAAAGCGCCATGGCACTCTCCAAGCTGTTCATCACGCCGGAAAAGGACCTGGAGGATAAGAAGATCTCCGAAGTCCTGCCGGAGAGCTTCTGGAGCACCAACTTCTGGTTGTATTGGCAGACCATGTTCGCGTTCCAGAAGTGGTCCAGCGCCTTGGAGATGAAGCGCTACCTCTGCCGTTATGTCCATCACATCGATGGCTTGCCCGATTTCAGCGCCCTGCGCTTCACTAAGTATAACCAGTATGAGAGCATGATTCTCCCGTTGGTCAAGTATCTGGAAGCCCACGGCGTCCGCATCGAGTACGGCATGGATGTCCGCAATGTCGTCATTGAGACCGAGGGGGATAAGAAGGTCGCCCGCCAGATCGTCTATGTCAAGGACGGCGAGGAGCAGACCATCGATCTTATCGAGGACGATCTTGTGTTCATTACTAACGGCTGCTGCACCGATACCTCCTGCTAC
>JBNMIL010000073.1:0-9549 GCA_050873265.1 Angelakisella sp.
GATCGCTACCCCCATTTCGATGGCGTTCCGTCACTTCGGCAATATCGTCTCCGGCACCGTTATCAGTACCCTCATCTATGCGGCGCTCGGCACCGCCAGCCACGCGCTGTTCGGGCTGCTGCCCGGCGTCGTGGGGGATCTCCTTTCGCAGATCCCGTTCCTTTCGGTCGGTATTCCCGCCGTGTTCTCACTCTATTTCGATTGGTTCTCCAGCTTCATGCAGGCGTTCATCTTCTGCATGCTCACCATGATGTATATCGCGGCAGCCGCCGAAGCGGACTGACCGGCTCTACATAACCAAAAAAACCTTATCAGGGAGGAAATCACTATGGAAAAAGCAATCATTCTGGCAGGCTGCGCCATCGGCGCTGGTATCGCTCTTATCGCCGGTATCGGACCCGGTATCGGTGAAGGCTACGCCGTCGGTAAATCCTGCGAAGCCATCGCCCGTCAGCCCGAATCCAAGGGCGAGGTCACTTCCACCATGCTGCTGGGCTGCGCCATCGCCGAGACCACCGGTATCTACGGCTTTGTTACCGGTCTGCTGCTCATGTTCGTGGTGCCCCGCATCTTCATCGGACTTCTGTAATTCATCAAGGGAGGAGGAACGAAACCATGGATAATCTGTCTCTCGTCGGTGTCGTTCCATGGGAATTCATCGCCCAGATCGCCAACCTGCTCATTCAGGCGGCGCTGTTCAAGAAATTCCTGTTTAAGCCCGTGCAGGGCATCATTGCCAAGCGCCGCGGCGAGGTCAACGCCATCTATGGCGAAGCCGAAGCTGCCCGCACCGCCGCCAATGAGGAAAAAGCGGAATATGAACGCCTGATGCGGGAAGCCCGCGTCGAGGCGGGTCAGCTCGTCAAGACCGCCTCCGAGAATGCCGAAGCCCGTGCCGCGCAGGTATTGCAATCCGCGCAGCAGGAGGCGGCAGGCATTAAGGAAAAGGCGTTTGCCGAAATTGACCGTGAAAAGAAAAAGGCAGTCAATGAGATCAAGGATAACATCTCCGGCATGGTCGTCGCTCTGGCGGAAAAGGTCGTGGAAAAGGAGATCAACGCCGGCGACCAGCAGGCGCTCATTGATCAGTTCATGAAAGAAATGGGTGAATCCGCATGACAGCGACCGGTATGACCTACGGCGACGCGCTGTACGAGCTGGCGGCGGAGGAAGCGCTCACCGATGAGCTGCTGGAGCAGGTCAACCTGCTTTCGGCGCTTTTCCGGCAGAACCCGCGCTACCTCACCCTGCTCACCAGCCCCGATGTCCCGCTGGAGGAGCGCCTTCGTCTCATCGGCGAAGCGCTTTCGGGGCAGGTACACCCCTATCTTGTCAGCTTCCTGCGTCTACTGTGTCAGCGGGGCAGGCTCCCCGCCTACTATGACTGCGCCGCCCGTTTCGAGCAGCGCTGGCTGGAAGCGCACAATACCGTCAAGGGCCGCGTGACCTCCGCGGTGCCGCTTTCTAAGGAACAGCTTGCGGCGCTCTCCGCCCGTATGGGAGAAACGCTCGGCAAGCGTGTCCTGCTGGAGGGCAGTGTCTCCCCGTCGCTCATCGGCGGCGTGCGGATCGAGATCGACGGCAGAGTGTGGGATGGCTCTCTCCGCGGTCGTCTGGAGGAGCTGGGCGACCTTTTGCGCGGCGCCGTACTGTAAACATATAAAGAAAGCTGGTGGTTCCATGGAACTGAGACCGGAGGAAATAACCAAGATCATCAAGTCCCAGATCAAAAATTATGAAAACCACATCGTGCAGGAGGAGGTCGGCACCGTTCTGGTAGTCGGTGACGGCATCGCCCGTGCCTCCGGCTTGGAAAAATGCATGATGAACGAGCTGCTGGAATTCCCCAACGGGGAATACGGCATTGCCCAGAACTTAGAGGAAAATACCGTTGCCGTCATCATTCTGGGTGATGATGTCGGCATCAAGGAGGGCGATACCGTCCGCCGTACCGGTCGTGTCGTCTCGGTACCGGTGGGCGAAGCGCTCATCGGTCGTGTCGTCAATGCCCTCGGCGCGCCCATCGATGGCAAAGGCCCCGTCGAGGCTGCCGGCTACGCGCCGGTGGAAAGCCCCGCGCCCGGCATCATCGAGCGTCAGCCCGTTACCGTGCCGCTCCAGACCGGCATCAAGGCGATCGACAGCATGATCCCCATCGGCCGCGGTCAGCGCGAGCTCATCATCGGCGACCGTCAGACCGGCAAGACCTCTATCGCGCTGGATACCATTCTGAACCAGAGGGGCAACGGTGTCATCTGCGTCTATGTCGCCATCGGTCAGAAGCGCTCTACCGTCGCGCAGGTCGTGGAAACCCTCACCGCCGGCGGCGCGATGGATTACACCATTGTTGTTTCCGCCTCCGCTTCGGAGCTTTCCCCCCTGCAGTATATCGCCCCCTACAGCGGCTGCACCATGGGCGAGTATTTCATGAAGCAGGGCAAGGACGTTCTGGTCGTCTACGATGACCTCACCAAGCACGCCGTCGCCTACCGCACGCTATCTCTGCTGATCCGGCGCCCGCCGGGAAGAGAAGCCTACCCCGGCGATGTATTCTATCTCCATTCCCGCCTGCTGGAGCGCGCCGCGCGTCTTTCCGAGGAGGAGGGCGGCGGTTCCCTTACCGCGCTGCCCATCATTGAAACGCAGGCAGGCGATGTTTCCGCCTACATTCCCACCAATGTCATCTCCATCACCGATGGTCAGATCTTCCTCGAGACCGAGCTGTTCCATTCCGGCGTTATGCCCGCCATCAATCCCGGCATTTCGGTTTCCCGTGTCGGCGGTGCCGCGCAGATCAAGGCGATGAAGTCGGTCGCCGGTACCCTCAAGCTGGTCTACAGCCAGTACCGCGAGCTGCAAAGCTTCGCCCAGTTCGGCTCCGATCTGGACGCCAATACCAAGGCGACCTTGGCACAGGGCGAGCGCATCGTGGAGGTGCTCAAGCAGCACAATAATTCCCCCGTCGAGGTCGTCCATCAGGTCGCTATCCTCTACGCCGTTACCAAGGGCTATCTCAAGGAAGTCCCCGCCGAAAAGATCGGTGAATACGAGGCGTTCCTGTACGAGACGCTGGATGCCCGCTATACCGACCTTCTGGCGGTGATCCGCTCCACCGGCAAGCTGGAAAAGGCTTCTGAGGAGCAGCTTGCCTCCGCCATCACCGAGACCGTTTCCGCGTTCCTCGCGGCGCTGTAAGGGGAGGGAAGACCGATGGCTGGAGCCTCCATGAAAAGCATCAAGCTGCGGATCCACAGTATGCAGAATACCCGGCAGATCACCAAGGCAATGGAAATGGTGGCTGCCTCCAAAATGAATAAGGCGCAGGAAAAAGCCCTGCGCACCCGTCCCTACTACACCACCCTGCACCAGACCCTCAGTCAAATTGCCGCCGCCACCCGCGATTTCTCCTCCCCCTATCTGCAAAAGCGGGAGAAAAAGCGGGTCTGCTGCGTCACCATCGCCGGCGACCGCGGGCTTGCGGGCGGTTACAACAGCAATGTGCTGCGGCTTGCCGCCTTTACCCTCACCGGCGAGGAAAACTGCGTTGTTCCCATTGGCAAAAAGGCAGGGGAGTATTTCCGCCGTCTCGGCACCGAGATCCTCACCGAGGACTGGCTCACCGCCGAGGACGTTTCGGTGGGCGGCTGCTTTACGCTGGCGCGCCATCTGGCGGGGCTGTACCGCTCCGGCAAGGTCGATGCCATTGAGCTGGTCTTTACCCGCTGGAACAGTATCCTCTCGCAGGAGCCCTGCGTGCTGCGGCTGCTGCCGCTGCCCCAGCCGGAAAAGCCTGCGGAAAGCGGCGATAAGCGCCCCGCGGATATCCTCTACGAGCCGGATTGCGGCACGGTGTTCAATGCCATGATACCGGAATACCTCGGCGGCGTCATTTACGGCGCGCTGTGCGAATCGCTGGCGAGCGAGCTTTCCGCCCGCCGCATGGCAATGGATTCCGCCACGCAGAACGCCGATGAAATGATCGACAAGCTGAATTTGCAGTACAACCGCGCACGGCAGGGCAGCATCACGCAGGAGCTGACCGAGATCGTGGCAGGCGCGGAAGAATAACACAAAAGGAGTGAAGGAACATGTCCTCCCATCAACATAAGGGCGTCGTGACGCAGATCATCGGACCGGTGCTGGATATCCGATTCGCGGAAGGCGAGCTGCCCGAGCTGCGCAATGCCATCACCATTCAGCACGGGGAGCGCGTCATCACCGCCGAGGTCGCCCAGCACATCGGCGATAATGTGGTGCGCTGCATCGCCATGAACAGCACCGACGGTCTGGTGCGCGGCATGGAGGCGAACGATACCGGCGCGCCCATCAGCGTACCGGTCGGCGAGGAATGCCTCGGACGCATTTTCAATCTTTTGGGCGAGCCCATCGATCACGGCGAGCCTGTCAAGGCAGAGGAACGCTGGGCGATCCACCGTCCCGCTCCCTCGTTTGAGGATCAGCAGGGCGCGACCGAGATCTTAGAGACCGGCATCAAGGTCGTCGACCTCATCTGCCCCTATGCCAAGGGCGGCAAGATCGGTCTGTTCGGCGGCGCCGGCGTCGGCAAAACCGTCCTCATCATGGAGCTTATCAATAACGTTGCTACCCAGCACGGCGGTCTGTCGGTATTCACCGGCGTCGGCGAGCGTACCCGTGAGGGCAACGACCTTTATAACGAGATGAAAGAAAGCG
The DNA here is from genome assembly GCA_050873265.1 of Angelakisella sp. GTDB lineage: Bacteria > Bacillota > Clostridia > Oscillospirales > Ruminococcaceae > Angelakisella. Next base: position 4,693 of record JBNMIL010000073.1, read on the forward strand.
GCGTTCTCAATAAGACCGCCTTGGTCTATGGTCAGATGAACGAACCCCCCGGGGCAAGAATGCGCGTCGGTCTGACCGGCCTTACCATGGCGGAGTACTTCCGCGATGTCAAGAACCAGGATGTTCTGCTCTTCATCGATAACATTTTCCGTTTCACACAGGCAGGCAGCGAGGTCTCCGCTCTGCTGGGTCGTATGCCCTCCGCGGTAGGCTATCAGCCCACCCTTGCCACCGAAATGGGCGCTTTGCAGGAGCGCATCACCTCCACCCGCAAAGGCTCCATCACCTCGGTTCAGGCGGTCTATGTTCCCGCCGATGACCTTACCGACCCCGCCCCCGCCACCACCTTCACCCATCTGGATGCCACCACCGTTCTGGATCGTGCCATTGCCTCTCTCGGCATCTATCCGGCGGTAGACCCGCTGGATTCCACCAGCCGTATCCTCTCGCCGGAGATCGTCGGGCAGGAGCATTACGAGGTCGCCCGCGCCGTCCAACGCATTCTGCAGCGTTACAAGGAGCTTCAGGATATTATCGCCATCATGGGCATGGAGGAGCTTTCCGAAGAGGACAAGAAGACCGTCAGCCGCGCCCGTAAGATCCAGCGCTTCCTGTCTCAGCCGTTCCATGTGGCGGAGCAGTACACCGGTATGGCGGGCAAGTATGTCCCCCTGCGGGAGACCATTCGCGGCTTCCGCGAGATCATCGAGGGTCGCCACGATGACCTGCCCGAGGGAGCGTTCCTGTATGCCGGCACCATCGATGAAGTGGTGGAAAAGGCGAAAAAAGGAGAGTAAGCCATGACGGAATTTCCGCTTGATATCGTCACGCCGGATGGCGAGATCTTCTCCGGCAATGCCGAAAGCCTGCGGCTGCGCTCCATCGAGGGCGATCTCTGTATCCGTGCCCGCCACACCGATTATGTTACGGCACTGGGCATGGGCGCCGCCGAGGTCATCGTTGCCGGCGAAAAGCATATCGCCGCCTGCATGGGCGGTATGGTCTCGGTGCTGGGCGGTCATGTCACCCTCACCGCCACCACCTTTGAGTGGGCAGAGGACATCGATGCCGCCCGCAGCCACGCCTCGGAAGAACGAGCGCGGGAAAAGCTGGGACACGGCGGTCTCACCGATACCGAGCTGGCACTGGCGGAAGCCCGCCTCAAGCGCGCCCTGATCCGCCAGCAGGTCAGCCGCAGCTATACCGAGCGCTAAGCAAAGGGCGGTCGCCCCTCCGCTTAGGTCGTGTCGATCCGCCGCTTCGCGCCGGACAGCCCTCCCCGTTGCGGCGCGCCCTCCCCACAGCTATCCACAATATCCCTAATAAGGAAAAGGCTCCGCGGTCTCCTTCCTCCGCGAAGCCCTTTCTTTTTCGGTAAAACCCCTCGCGCGCGACGCGCCCATACCCGCGCGTACCCACCCCCGCGCAGGAGGGCAAAATAAAAGAGCGCAGCTTGCATAAAACTCTTGACAGCCGCCCCGACCGTATGGTAAAATAATCGAGCAGCCAAAAATGGACGATTAGCTCAGCTGGAAGAGCATCCGCTTGACGTGCGGAGGGTCACAGGTTCAAGTCCTGTATCGTCCACCAAAAGAAAAACGACGCCTTCGGGCGTCGTTTTTCTTTTGAAAAACAGCTTATCCCCTCCCGCGCGCATAGCCGGACGCGCGCAAAAAGAAAAAACGGATCGTCTTGTCAGGGGTAGGTGGAACTGCTACAATGAAGATACCGAAAGCCTGCCGAGAAAATACCCGCGGCAGGCTTTTTCCTAAAAAAATTCAGGAAATGTGTCACAAAATCCGGGCAGGGGCGGTTATATAGGGTGTAAGGCAAACAGCCCTCCGCCTTCTGGAAAAACGACCCAAAGGAGAAAACATCATGCTGCCGCTTTTTATCATGGCTATCGAAAATGACACCGACCGGCAATTTGTAGCCGGACTGTATCGGCGTCATCGGGCGTTCCTGCTGCGCTGTGCCCAAAAAATATTGGGAGATGAGAACCGTGCGGAGGAAGCGCTGCACGAGGCTATGCTGCGCATGATCCGTTCCTTGGAACGGGTGCGGCAGGTCCCCGAGGAGGAGCTGCTGCCTTATCTGGTCACCATCGTGCAGACCGCCAGCATCGATCTTTACCGCAAAACCAGCCGGGAACGGCAGACCGCGCCGGGCTGGGAGACGGATCGGGCGGAGTACTTTTCCGAAGCGGAGAATACCGAAAGTATCCTTATCCGCCGGGAGCAGGCAGAGCTGCTGCGGGAGTGCCTGAAAACGCTGCCCCAGCGGGAGATAGACCTGCTGAACTACGCCTATACGCTGGAGTTGCCCTCAAAGGAGATCGCCCGGCTTACCGGTCTGACGCCGGGCAATGTGCGGCAGATCCTGACCCGGGCACGCAGAAAGGTGCTTGCCGCCTATATCGCAAAAGGAGGTATGAACCATGAGTAACAGCAATTATCCGCTGGACGAAAAAGCGCTGGAGGAGCAATACGCCGATCTCCTCCTCAAGGTCGCCCTTAAGGAGTACCTGAAGGAGCAGGCGCTGCTGATGCAGCAGCAGGAAGCCGAAGCCGACCCCGCGCCGCAGCCGACCCAGGAGAGCAGCAATGTCATCGCCGCGGCATTCCGGCAGGTGGGCTGGCAGGAGACCAAAGAGACCCTGCTGCACGGGCTGAAGAAGGGGGTCACCCGGGTGGCGGTGGTGTTTTTGGCAGCCGCTCTCACTGCTACCACGGCATTCGCCCTCTCCCCGACGGAGAAGAAGGAAAGCATTCTGGAAAAGGTGATCAACACGATCCGCAGCTACACCGATATGCTTACCGAACCTTCCAACATGGTGGAAGTGCCCCGCTACCGTTACGAGGAGTATTCCTTCATCGAGGTGCCGAACGAGCAGGTGCAGGAGGTCATCGATACCTGGGCGATCTTCCGCAACAGCGTCGGTTTTACCAAGAAATCCAGCATCAGTCTTTCGACAGTGATGAAAGCGATGTATTATTACTGCGAAGCCAAGGGGCTGGAATACCCCTACACCGATGATACCCACACCTGGGTAGATGCCAAAGCGGTGCAGCAGTTTGCCGAATATCTTTTTGGCGTTTCCAAGGAGCAGCTGGATCGGAAAGTGAAGCTGGAACCCCGCTGCTACGATGCCGAACGGGATGCCTACCGGGATATCCACTACGAGGACGGATATCCCGATTACACCACCATAGCCCGGAGCGGGTTGTTGAGCTATACCGAGAATGAGGACGGCACCTTTACCATTGAGCTGGTGATGGAGCCGGACAGTGACTGGAGTGAGTATTGCTATTCCCCCGAAGTTATCACGGCGGATTACAGCAGCGGTCATTTGGTGCTGGTTTCCGGCACGGTAAAGGATATGCTCAGCGATGTAGAGCTTTCCCTCACCCAGCAGCGCCTTGAATACGAGCGCAGAAACCCCACGGGTCGCCGATAAACCTCCTCACCGCCCGGCACGCCCCGCCGCCCCCGACCGCAATGGTCGGGGGTGTTTTTCGTAGGAAATGCCCCGTATTTCCCCATCTGTAAACTTTCCTTAAAAATTGCCCCCGCGTTATTGACGAACAAGCGTTCTTGTGGTACGATATAAGATGTATCATTATGGGTAAGCACGCCCTGATGTATCGCGGCGCAAAGCGCCGGAAAGCCGCCAAAAAGGGGAGGGAACAGCGCAATGCGTGTCATGGGCATCGATCCCGGCTACGCCATCGTCGGCGTGGGGCTGGTGGATTACGATAATGTCCGCTTTTCGCTGGTGGAATACGGCGCCATCACTACCCCCGCCGACCTGCCCTTCGAGACCCGCCTGCGGCAGATCTACGACGATATGGTGGGGCTGCTCACCCAGTACCGCCCCGATGCCGTCGCCATGGAGCAGCTGTTCTTCACCACCAACCGCACCACTGCCATCGCCGTGGCGGAAGCCCGCGGGGTGCTCCTGCTGGCGGCGGAGCAGCAGGGCGTGCCGGTGTTCAGCTATACGCCGCTTCAGGTCAAGTCGGCGGTGGTCGGCTACGGCAAAGCGGAAAAGGAGCAGGTGATGGAAATGACCCGCCGCCTGTTAAATCTGAAAGCCGTCCCCCAGCCCGATGACGCCGCCGATGCCCTCGCCATCGCCATCTGCCACGGGCACAATGGCGGCAGCCGCCTGCCCACCGCCGCCCTTTCGGAGATCCGTGGCGGCAACCGCCGCGGCAAACCCATCACCTACAAGGAGAAAAAGACATGATATACAGCATCAGCGGGCTGCTGCGTCAGGTAGCCCCCACCTACTGCGTCGTGGAAGCCTGCGGCGTCGGTTACCAGTGCTCCGCCTCCACCCATACCCTTTCCAGCCTTCCCGCGCGCGGGCAGGAGGTCACCCTGCTGACCCACCTGTGGGTCAAGGAGGACGGCGTGGAGCTGTTCGGCTTTTCCACCGAGCAGGAGCGCCATTGCTTCAAAATGCTCATCGGGGTTTCCGGCGTGGGACCCCGTGTGGCGCTTGCCATTCTCTCCGATGCCACCCCCGACCGTCTGATGCTTTCCATTGCCGCCGGCGATGCCAAAGCCCTTACCAGAGCGCAGGGGGTCGGCGCCAAGCTCGCCCAGCGCATCATACTGGAGCTGCGGGATAAGGTCAGCGATGACGACCTCTCGGCGGAATTCGCCGCCGAAAGCGGCGGGGTAGAAATGGTCACCGGCAGCGTGCGCAGCACCGCCAAAAGCGAAGCCATCAGCGCGTTGGTGGCGCTGGGCTACGGGCAGACCGATGCTGCTGCCGTCATTGCCCCGATGGAGGAAAGTCTTGCGGTCGATGAGCTGGTGCGCCGCGCCCTCAAATCCTTCAGCCGCGGC
>JBNMIL010000074.1:0-9258 GCA_050873265.1 Angelakisella sp.
ACCTGACACAGAGAGAGAGCAGCATCCCACCCACAGTGCGGGAGATCGGCGCTGCCTTACAGATCAAATCCACTTCCACCGTTCACAAGTACCTGACCGAGCTGGCGACTGCCGGATACATTGAGAAAGGCGACAAGATGAACCGCGCCATTTCTCTGCCGCAGCAGCAGAGCGCCCGTGTGCCGCTGCTGGGCGTTGTCACCGCCGGTCAGCCCATTCTGGCGGTGGAGGATATTGAGGGGTATGTGCCCTATCAGGGCGGAAGATACCCGACCAATGAGCTGTTCGCGCTGCGTGTCCGCGGTGAATCCATGATAGAGGCGGGCATTCTAAGCGGGGATATCATCATTGTTCACCGCACGCCCGCTGCCCGCAACGGGGAGATCGTGGTAGCGCTGGTGGAGGACGAGGCGACGGTCAAGCGCTTCTACAAGGAGAACGGACACTACCGCCTGCAGCCGGAAAACAGCACCATGGAGCCGATCATTGTGGATTCGGTGCTGATCCTGGGTAAAGTCGTGGCGCTGCTGCGGGAGTATTGAGCAGAGCGTCTGTGTGACCCAAGCGAAGCCGGTCGCGGGGCGGGCTTTCCCTGTGCCTCCCGCAGAGAAGCGCCGAAAGCGGAGCCTGCGGGAACGCCGCGCGGTGCGGCGGAGCGGGGGAGGGGCGGACTTCCGGAGGAAGGGCGCCCCGACAAAAAGCGCAGCTGTGGCGCGCGGTATAGCGGGAAATGTGGCTGCACCGGAAAAGTGAATAAATGAAGTCCTCCTGCCAAAGATGAGAGTATCTTATTGGCGGGAGGAATTTTTATGGAAAGCATGATGGAAAAGCTGCGGGGCAGCCGCACCGAGGAAAACCTGCGGACGGCATTCGCGGGGGAATCGCAGGCGAGGAACAAATACACCTACTACGCGAAGAAAGCGGAGGAGGACGGGTATAACCAGATCGCGGAGATCTTCCGTATCACGGCGCTAAATGAGGAGCAGCACGCGAAGATATGGTTTAAGCTACTGAATGATGGGATAGGCACCACGGCGGAGAACCTGAAGAACGCCGCCGAGGGGGAGCGTTTTGAGTGGACGGAGATGTATGCGGATTTTGCCAAGACTGCCGAGGAGGAGGGCTTCGCGAACATTGCGCGGCTGTTCCGTGGGGTAGCGGAGATAGAACAGAGCCACGAGCAGCGCTACCGGACGCTGGAGCGTGCCGTGCGGGAGGGAAAGGTATTCCAGAGCGGGGAGGAAACGACGGTGTGGATCTGCCGGAACTGCGGGCATATTACGGTGGGCAAAACGGCGCCGCAGGTATGTCCCGTTTGCAGCCACCCGCAGAGCTTTTTCCAGCGGCGGGCAGAGAACTACTGAGCGGAAAGGCGGGCGTGCCAAAGCGGGAAAGGGCTGCCCACAGCGAAGCGGAGGGGCGCCCGCATAGCGGACGGACAGGGAAACGAATGGAAAAAGGAAAAGCCGCCCCTTGACAGGGACGGCTTTTAAGTTTGTGCTTATGCAGGGATCAAGCCTTGAACATGAGCAACAGGAAGCCTGCGGCTACAGCGGAGCCGATAACACCGGCTACATTGGGACCCATGGCGTGCATCAGCAGGAAGTTGGTGGGGTTGTACTTACGACCCTCGACCTGAGAAACACGGGCAGCCATAGGAACGGCGGAAACGCCGGCAGAACCGATCAGAGGATTGATCTTGCCGCCGGTGAGCAGGCACAGCAGCTTGCCCAGCAGAACACCACCGGCGGTGGAGAAGCAGAAGGCAGCCAGACCCATAACGACGATACCGATGGTCTGCAGGGAAAGGAAGGTCTGACCATCGGCGGTAGCGCCAACGGTGGTACCCAGCATGATGGTAACGATGTTGCAGAGAGCGTTCTGCGCGGTGTCGGAAAGACGCTCGACGCAACCAGCCTCACGGAACAGGTTACCCAGCATCAGCATACCGATCAAAGCAGCGGTATCGGGAATGAGCATGATAACAACGCAGGAAACAACGATGGGGAAGATGACCTTCTCCGCCTTGGAGACCTTGCGCAGCTGACCCATCTTGATGACGCGCTCTTTCTTGGTGGTAAGGGCCTTCATAATGGGGGGCTGAATGAGCGGGATCAATGCCATGTAGGAGTAAGCAGCTACCGCGATGGCGGAGAGCAGCTCCGGAGCCAGCTTGTTGGTAACAAAGATGGCGGTAGGACCATCGGCGCCGCCGATGATACCGATAGCCGCAGCCTGAGCAGCGGTGAACAGGTGCTCGCCATTGATGGTGATGGCATTGGCAAAGATGAATGCGATGTAGATACCCAGCTGGGCAGCAGCGCCGAGCAGCAGGGAAATGGGGTTCGCCAGCAGCGGTCCGAAGTCGGTCATAGCACCTACGCCCATGAAAATGAGGCAGGGGAAGATGGAGGACTTAACGCCGCGGTGCAGGATCTTGAGAACGCCGGAATCGTACCAATGAACACCGGCAAGATCGGACTGGGCTTTTGCCAGTGCGGTGACAAGTTCCGGGTTGGTGGGATCGGCAGCCAGCGCAGCCGAAGCATTCTTGACCGCAAGGGTGGCAGCTTCGGTGGCATCGGCCATAATGCCGGTATCGGGCAGGTTGGCAAGCATCATACCAAAAGCGATAGGCAGCAGCAGCAGCGGCTCAAAGCCCTTAACGATGGCGCAGTACAGCAGCACAAAGGAAATGAGCAGCATGACACCCTGCTGCCAGCTCAGATTGGCAAAGCCGGAGCGAGCAAAGGTCTCGCCAATAATTCCAAAAAAGTCCATTTAGTGTTTCCTCCCTCTATCAAGAAAGAGTAGCCAGAACATCATCGGTATTAACGGAAGTGCCCTTGGCAGCGACGGAAGCAACGGTACCATCAACAGGAGCAACGATATCGTTTTCCATCTTCATAGCCTCCAGAACCAGAATAACATCGCCTGCCTTAACAGCAGTGCCAACAGGAGCTACTACATTAAGTACGGTGCCGGGCATGGGGGCAGTAACATTGGCGCCGCCGGCGGGAGCAGCCGCTACGGGAGCGGGAGCAGGAGCGGGGGCGGGGGCGGGAGCAGCTGCAGGAGCAGGAGCGGGTGCAGCCTTGGGAGCGGGAGCAGCAGCGGGTGCGGCAGCCGCGGTGGTATTGGTGATCTTAGCAGTATTCTTCTCAACTTCAACCTCATAGTTCTTGCCGTTGAGAGTAACAACATACTTTGCCATTTTGGTTTTTCCTCCTCTAATAATTTAGCAAGCTTTGATGGATTTGATGGTGACGGTATCCAGCGTAAAGCTGTTTTCGGCGGCGCACTTGGAAACCAGCTCGGCAGCCTCCTCGGGCTTGAGACCACCCAGTTCCTCGGGCAGCTCGATGGCGCGAATGGCGCGGAACGAAAGCTCAGAGGGCTGAGTGCCCAGCTTATCGGCGGTAATCGCCATGACCATCGCGGCGGTAGGCTCATCTACGCCGCACAGCGCCAAAACCGGCTTCAGAACATTGTAGCCGGCAACGAGGGTACGCACGGCAGCCGCCGGTGCAGCAGCCTTGGGAGCAGGCGCAGCAGCGGGAGCGGCTTTGGCAGCGGGTGCCGCGTTACCTTTTTTTCCGGTCAGTGCGGGAATGATCTTACCCATCAGCAGAACGATGAGAGCCAGAATAACCAGCTCCATGAATACGACCAGAATGCCGATGCCGGACATGGTGAGGGATTCGCCAAAGGTCAGGTTATAGGTACCGCCGTTGGCGACGCGCTCAGTCAGCATTTGTACTAACATCAGTCTTTACCTCCTTCTTGTGTTATTTTACCTCGCGGATAGAAAAGTGAATTTCGTTATCGTCCTCTTTGCGGTCACGCTTCTCAAAGAAAGCCTCCGCCTGCGCGGGGAACGCAATGTAGGAGAGAACATCCTCATCGCTGTGGGCGCGCTCACCCAGCTCCCGCTTGGCTTTCTCAAAGCCGGGCTCCAGCAGGTCGGCATAGCGCTGGGTAATGGGTTTTTCGTTGCCCAGCACCAGCTTCTGCACTTCGGGGTCGATCTTGCCCGGAGCGCGGCCATACTCGCCTTTGACGTAGGCTTTGATCTCTTTGGAAACATTCTTATAGCGTCCGCCGGTCAGCACATTTACCGTGGCCTGAACACCGACCATCTGGCTCATGGGCGTAACGAGCGGAGGATAACCAAGATCCTTGCGTACCTTCGGTACTTCCAGCAGAACGGCGTCCAGCTTGTCCAGCGCCTTCTGCGCGGTGAGCTGGGCGACCAGGTTGGAGAGCATGCCGCCCGGCACCTGATAAATGAGTGCATCGGTGGCGTTGCCCATAACAACAGGGTTCAAAAGACCGTTTGCGAGATATTTGGCACGGACGGGCTTGAAGAAATCGTTGATCTTCTTAACGACCTCGTCCTTGACATCGATCTGATAGCCCATTTCACGCAGAGCGTAAACCAGCGTTTCCGTGGGGGGCTGGCTGGTGCCGCCGGAGAAGCAGGAAACAGCGGTATCGATGACATCGGCACCGGCTTCCACTGCCTTCATCAGCGTCATGGGACCCAGACCCGTGGTATTGTGGGTGTGGATAACGATGGGGACCTTGATCTCCTTCTTGAGGGCGGTGACCAGGTCAAATGCCTCCTTGGGGCTCATGATGCCCGCCATATCCTTGACGCAGATGGACTGAACGCCCAGCGCCTCGATCTCCTTGGCGAGCTTGACATAGCTTTCGAGATTGTGGATGGGGCTGATGGTGTAGCAGATGCAGCCGGAGGCGTGCGCGCCGCACTTCAGGGTCTCGTCGACCGCCACTTCGATATTGCGGATATCGTTGAGGGCATCGAAGATACGAATAATATCAATGCCGTTTTCCACCGATTTGCGGACGAACATACGAACCACATCATCGGGGTAGTGCTTATAGCCCAGCAGGTTCTGACCGCGCAGCAGCATCTGCAGCGGGGTCTTGGGGCATGCCTTCTTGATCTTGCGCAGGCGCTCCCACGGGTCTTCATTCAGGTAGCGCAGGCAGCTATCAAAGGTGGCGCCGCCCCAGCACTCCAGCGAATAGTACCCGGCGTTATCCAGCTCGCCCAAGATCGGCTCGAACTCATCGAATGCCATGCGGGTGGCGATGAGCGACTGGTTGGCGTCACGCAGTACCGTTTCGGTAAACTTTACACTTTTGTTCATGACGATCCCTCCTGAGGTTTTTGGTTTCCAAGGGAATTGTGCGATAGCCGAATAATGGGAAAATGCCTTATGACCCATTAAACGTTTACTTTGGTATTATAGTACATTTTATAAGGTAAGTGCAATACCTAATCTATTTAATTTATGGTAAAATTCATATCAAAACTGTGATAAGCCATCGGCGCAACAAAAAGGCGGCTTCTATTTTATATAGTTTAACGAAATCTTGGCGGGACTGACATTTTTATAACAAAAACGGAGAGAATTGCCTCCTCTCCGTTTGTGGAAAAATTACATATCCCGACTGGCAACAAAATTGATGCCGGTGCCGCCGATATTTTCTAAAATGACCTGCCCGCAGCGGACGGGGGCGGAGACCTCGACGGTATCCAGCAGCCGGACGGCTTCCCGCACCAGCGGACGGGGCAGGGCGCCGTCAGTTTTGACCGGCAGGCGGGGGTGAATGCCGCCGGTGACACGGACGGTGGAGGTGACGACCCGCGTGGGGTTGGTCATCTCCGTGACGCCGTACTGCTGCCCGCGCGGACAGCCGAAACCGGAGATCTGCCAGCCCTCCGCCGTCTGCTCGGCGGTGAGGTGACAGCCCTTGGGACATACGATGCAGATGAGTTCCTGTTTCATTGGGCGACTTCCTCCTTTGCGATGACCGAAACGGTGACGGCGCCGACCGCCTTTTCCAACAGGGTGCGGGGCAGCGCGATCTTTTCCATCTCGCCGGGCGCCATGTGCTCCCGCGGGAAACGGCAGAGCAGCGTACCGGCTTCGTCGGTCACGGTGATGACACGGTCACGGTAGACATTATTGACACGGAAGAACACTTCGCAGAGCTTATCGACACCCTCTACGCGGATATGCTGGGGGACGGTGTAATTGACGGCATTGCCGTTCTTCAGCTCGATGCAGCGTCCGCCGATCTCCTGACCCAAAGCGTAAAGTGCGGCAGCAGCGCCTGCCTTTTCACTTTCGGCGGAGACGAAATCCACCAGGTCGTGGACATGGACGACATTGCCGCAGGCGAAGATGCCGGAAGCCATGGTCTCCATGTTTTCGTAGACGATGGCGCCGTTGGTGCGGCGGTCCATGGGGATCCCCGCGCCGCGGGTCAGCTCGTTTTCCGGTATGAGACCGACCGAGAGCAGGACGGTATCACAGTCGAAGGTCTGCTCGGTGCCCGCGATGGGACGGCGGTTTTCATCAACGCGGCTGATGACGACCTGCTCCACCCGTTCTTTGCCCTTGATATCGGTGATGGTATGGCTGAGGTAGAGGGGAATATCGTAATCGTTGAGGCACTGGACGATATTGCGGTTAAGACCGTTGGAATAGGGGCAAAGCTCGACGCAGGCGAGCACCTTGGCACCCTCCAGCGTCATGCGGCGTGCCATGATAAGACCGATATCGCCGGAGCCGAGAATGACCACCCGACGACCGACCATGTAGCCCTCCATATTGACATAGCGCTGCGCCGCACCCGCGGTAAAGATACCGGCGGGTCGGTCACCCGGAATGGCGATGGCACCGCGGGTACGCTCCCGACAGCCCATTGCCAGCACCACGGCACCGGCGCGCAGCTCTTGATAGCCCTGCACGGTATTGATACAGCACACACGACGGTCGGCAGTGATCTCCACCACCATGGTATCCAGCATGACCTCCGCCTTGGTCTGCTGCAGCAGGCGGATAAAACGTCCGGCGTATTCGGGACCGGTCAGCTCCTCCTTGAAGCGGTGCAGACCGAAGCCATTGTGGATACACTGATTGAGAATACCACCCAGTTCCTTGTCGCGCTCGATGACCAAAACCTTTTTGGCACCTTTTTCGCAGGCGGCGCAGGCGGCAGCCAGACCGGCGGGTCCGCCGCCGATGACGATGACATCATATTTTTTCATTGGGCGTTCCCTCCTTTGCCGGATTTGGTCTCGCCGCACAAAAGCCAGCTGCCTTCCTCGTCCATCAGCACCTGCTCTTTGGGAATTCCCAGCTCGCGGGAGATGATCTCGTGCACACGGGGACCGCAGAAGCCGCCCTGACAGCGACCCATGCCGGCATTGCAGCGGCGCTTGATGGCATCAATGGAGGTGGGGACGATGGGACGGTGCAGCGCATCCACAATCTCGCCCTCGGTAACGGTCTCGCACCGGCAGATGACCCGACCGTACAGCGGGTTCTCCTTGATGAGCGCGGCTTTTTCCTTGGCGGAGAGACGACGGAATACCGTGCGGGTGCGGGTATCGGTGAAATGCTCTTTATTAACAGTTTGCAGACCGCAGCCCCGCAGCAGCTCCACCGCTTTTTCCGCGATAGCGGGCGCGGCGGAAAGCCCGGGGGAGCGGATACCGGCGAGATTAATGAAGCCGGTAGCCTGTTTGGATTCCTCAATGATGAAATCCTCCTGCTGGGTGTAGCAGCGCACGCCGGAGAAATTGCGGATACTTTCGCGATAGTTCAGCTCCGGCACGCTGCGCGCGGCGGCGGTGCGGACTTCCTCCAGCCCGAAGGCGGTATTGGCGACGCTTTCTACATCGTCAACGGCATCGGCGCTGGGACCGACGATCAGATTGCCGTGGACGGTGGGGGAGACCAGCACACCCTTGCCCTTTTCATTGGGACACTGGAAGATGACATGCTCCACCACATGCCCCTGAGACTTATCCATAATATAATACTCGCCGCGTACGCCGTGGACGGTAAAGCCGGTGCCGCCCACCATCTCGTGGATCTTATCGCAGTGCAGACCGGCGGCATTTATAATGTAGCGGGTCTCAAAATCACCCTTGGGGGTATGCAGGCGGTAGCCCGCCTCCAGACGGTCGATTCCGGTGACGGGGGCGGAAAGGCGCAGGTCGCAGCCATTTACCACGGCGGTCTCCGCCAGTGCAAGGGCGAATTCCCACGGACTGACGATGGCGGCGGTGGGAGCGTACAGCGCGGCGGTGACTTTATCGCTGAGGTTCGGCTCCAGTGCGTGGACTTCGTCAGCGGTCAGCAGTTCAAGCTCCGGAACGCCGTTGGCAAGTCCCTGCCGGTACAGCTTTTCCAGATGGCGCTCGTCCTCTTCCCCGAAGGCGAGAACCAGCGACCCGATCTCCTCGCGCTCCACATCCAGCTTTTCGCAAAGTTCCTTTGCCAGTGCCACGCCGCGCACATTGGTCTCCGCCATCAGGGTGCCGGGGGCGGGATCATAGCCCGCGTGCAGAATGGCGCTGTTTGCCTTGGTGGTGCAGTTGGCAACATCGTTTTTTGCCTCCAGCACCAGAACCTTGCAGTTGTACCGGCTCAGCTCGTAGGCGGCAGCGGCGCCCACGATGCCGCAGCCGATGACGGCAACATCGTACTTCATAAGTTCCTCCTTGTTTATGAAAGAAACAAATTGTTAAAACCACAACAAATATACCATTATAAAGGGGGCTTTTCAATAGTAAAAAAGAAAACAAAACCTGAAAAAAGTGATTGACACCGGCGGCATGCTGTGGTATGATATAAAAGCTGTCGGGTAAGACAGTAAGCTGCACCTTGAAAATTGAACAGCATTCACTTGAAATTGACCGAAAGGTCAATGGAGAGTCCTTGTAAATTCTAAGAGAAAAGTACTCTTAAAAACACAAGTAATAACGCAAGCGAGAGCTTGGGTTAGGACAAGAAATTATGAGATCATAATTACCTTAATAGGTAGTGTGAATACTATTTATTAAGAGTTTGATCCTGGCTCAGGACGAACGCTGGCGGCGCGCCTAACACATGCAAGTCGAACGGAGTTTACAGGCGGAAGTTTTCGGATGGAAGCATGTAAACTTAGTGGCGGACGGGTGAGTAACACGTGAGCAACCTGCCTATCAGAGTGGGATAACGATTGGAAACGATCGCTAATACCGCATAACGCAGCGAGGAGGCATCTTCTTGCTGCCAAAGATTTTATCGCTGATAGATGGGCTCGCGTCCGATTAGATAGTTGGTGAGGTAACGGCTCACCAAGTCGACGATCGGTAGCCGGACTGAGAGGTTGATCGGCCACATTGGGACTGAGACACGGCCCAGACTCCTACGGGAGGCAGCAGTGGGG
>JBNMIL010000075.1:0-8944 GCA_050873265.1 Angelakisella sp.
ATATGTCCCCTCCCACCTGCACCTCAACTGCACCTACCTTATCGAAGCGGACGACACCGAGCCGCTTACCGTCAAGCCCGACGAAAACAGCGGCGTGCGCTGGTTCGCCCCGCAGGAGGCACTTGCCGCCTGCACCGAGCCGTGGATGCGCGACCGCATTTATCAAAAGCTCATCGAAAAGACACAGCAATATTGACCCCACGAAGGAGGGAATGCCATGAAGCCGTATGAGACCACCGCCCAGTGCGTGGAGCGCAAGCTGGACCGCAAACTCCGCCTGATCCGCGTCGCCCGCGGAGAGGAGCCTGCCGACATCGTATTCAAAAATGCCACCTATCTTAATGTATTCAGCAACGATTTCTGCCACGGGGATATTGCCGTTTCCGATGGTCTGATTGCGGGCATCGGCAGCTACCACGGCAAAGAGGAGGTCGATGTCTCCGGCAGATTTGTCTGCCCCGGGTTTATTGATGCCCATATCCATTTGGAGAGCAGCATGGTCTCTCCCGCCGAATTTGCCCGCGCCGTCGTGCGCCACGGCACCACCACCGTCACTACCGATCCGCACGAGATCGCCAATGTCATGGGGATAGAGGGGATCCGTTACATGCTGGAGGCGACCGAGGAGCTGCCCGTTGATGTTCACTTTATGCTGCCCAGCTGTGTGCCCGCTACCCCGCTGGACGAAAGCGGCTGCACGCTGGATTATCAAGCCATCGACCCGCTGTACGAGCACCCCCGCGTACTGGGTCTGGCGGAGATGATGAACTATGTCGGCGTCATCAACGGCGATCCTGCCGTTATCAGCAAAATACTGGCAAGCCAGGCGCACCATAAAAAGATAGACGGTCATGCCCCGGGGCTTAGCGGCGCCGACCTCAACGCCTACATCGCTGCCGGCGTTTATTCCGACCACGAGTGCAGCACCTACCAGAATGCGCTGGAAAAGCTGCAGCTCGGTCAGTTCATCATGATCCGGGAGGGCACCGCCGCGCGCAACCTGCGGGCACTGCTGCCGCTGCTCAACCAGCAGTATTACTCCCGCTGTATGTTCGCCACCGATGATAAGCACCCGCTTGACCTTCTGCAGGGCGGTCACATCGACTACATTATTCGGGAAGCCATCGCCTGCGGCACCGACCCCATCATCGCCATCAAGGTGGCAAGCCATCAGGCGGCACGCTACTTCCTGATGAACAACAAGGGCGCCATCGCCCCCGGCTATCTCGCCGATCTGGTGGTTTTTGACAATTTTCGTCACTTCAATATCGAGCAGGTGTATAAGCGCGGGCGCTGCGTCTTTGCGGAGAGCGAGGTGCTCCCCTTTGCCCCGCCCGCGGTCGATCCCGTCCTTTCCCGCCGCGCGCACGATACCTTCCATATCGCGCCCGTCACCCCGCAGCAGCTTGCCGCCGGTGATCTGCCGGTCATCGGGCTGGTCGCGGGCGAGATCATCACCCAGAACCTGGGCAGAGCCGAAGCTCCCGACCCCGGTCGCGACCTTCTCAAGATCGCCGTGGCAGAGCGCCACCACAATACCGGTCACATCGGGCTGGGCTATGTAAAGGGCTATGGTCTGCGGCAGGGTGCGGTCGCCACCAGCATCGCGCACGATTCCCACAACATCATTGCCGTCGGCGCCGATGATGACGACCTTGCCTTCGCCATCAACCGCATCGCGGAGCTGCGCGGCGGCATCGTGGTCGTCGAAGGCGGCAAGGTCGTCGCCGAGCTGCCGCTGCCGGTGGCGGGACTGATGAGCGACGCCCCGCTGGAGGAGGTCAACGACCTGCTGGAGCAGGCAAAAGCCGCCGCCCACCGCCTTGGTGTCTCCGCCGGTATCGATCCCTTTATGACTCTCTCCTTTATGAGCCTGCCGGTCATTCCCGCCCTTAAGATCACCACCCGCGGCGTCTTTGATGTCGAGCAGTGGAAATATATCTGAAAATTGCCCTCAGCGCCGTGTCCGGTTTTCCCCGGGCACGGTTCTGTGTATTTGCACCAAAAACAAATGCCTATCTCTCGTAAACATTGTCTTTTCTTTCACGATTTTATGTGCTAAAATATTGGTATTCGGATCTTCGGTCTATTCCCATATACGGGGGCGTCCCTCCGCTAAGGTCGGGCAGACCCTTTCGGGCAGCCCTCCCCCGCTGCGGAACGCCCCCGCCGGAGATCTCTGCAAAGGAGTGACAGTGTGTGAATTTTTCCGTCAACAGTCCCATTCTGTTCGTGCTTGCCGGTATTATCATTTTTGGCGTACTGGCACAGTCGGTTTTCTTCCTCGTGCGCGCCGTGCGCCGCAGTAAGGAGATCGGCATGGATCAGCAAAAGCTGCGCAAAACCATGATCACCGCCGGTGTCTTTACCATCGCGCCCGCCGTCGCCATCGTCATCAGCGTCATCACCCTCTCCAAGGATCTGGGACTGCCGCTGCCGTGGCTGCGTCTTTCGGTCGTCGGCTCCCTCTCCTACGAGACCATCGCCGCCACCAATGCCGAAAGTGCCATGGGGCTGGTCTTCGGGCAGGTCTCCTCCCTTACCGCCTCGCAGTATGTCACCATCGCGTGGGTCATGACCATCAGCATTATGCTGGGCATCTGGCTGGTAGCGCTCATCGGTAAAAAGCTGCAGGGCGGCATGGCAAAGATCGAAAACCGTGATAAGCGCTGGGGCGATATTCTCTCCTCCGCCCTGTTCATCGGTATGATCGCCGCGTTCCTCGGCTATGTGTTCTGCGATTTCGGCACTATCTTCCACGGCGACCCCTCCGGTCTTATTCCGGTGTGCGTCATGGTCGTCTCCGCCGCCATCATGGCACTGTGCGGTCTTATCATGAAAAAGACCGGCTGGCGCTGGGTGGGCGATTACGCCCTGCCGATGAGTCTGATCCTCGGCATGGCTTCCGCCATTCCCATCACCGGCTGGCTGTCCTGAGGGAAAGGAGGATAACACCATGAAAAACAATAAAGCCATGAGCTATATGGATTCCGTCCACCACTACGGGCGCATCTGGAACCTTTCGATGACGGTACTGCTCCTGATGTTCCCCGCCGCCGTCTCTATCATCTTCCACGCCCCCGCCGACGGCAAGGGGCTGCTGATGGGACTGATCGCCACCGCCCCCATGTACTGGGCGGTCGGGTTTATCGAAACACTGACCTATGTGCCCATGCTGGGCGCGGGTGGCAGCTACCTTTCGTTCGTCACCGGCAATATCAGCAATCTCAAGCTCCCCTGCGCCCTTAACGCGCTGGAGCAGGCAGATGTAAAAGCCAACAGCGAGGAGGGCGAGATCGTCTCCACCGTTGCCATTGCCGTTTCCAGCATTGTCACCACCCTCATTATCATTCTGGGCGTCATTCTCATTATCCCGCTTACCCCCGTGCTGGAAAGCCCCGCGCTGGCGCCCGCCTTCGCGCAGATTCTGCCCGCCCTGTTCGGCGGTCTGGGTGTGGTGTTCATCTCGAAGAACGCCAAGCTCTCCATTGCCCCCATCTGTTTGATGCTGGTGCTGTTTATCTTTGTTCCGGCGCTCAATGCCGGTACCGTCGGCATCATGGTGCCGGTCAGTGTTCTGTTCACCGTGGGCGTTGCCCGTATCCTGTATAAAAAAGGTGTTCTGTAATATCCCGCAAGGAGGTTATTTATCATGGTCGTTCTGTATGTGATCTTAGCCGTTCTTCTGCTGCTGGTCGCTGTGGTGCTGCTGCGCACCGCGGCGTTCCGCCCCAAGGCGGAGGCTGACAAGACCTATGAGAAGGTCGAATTTGACCGCGAAGCCGCCGTCAGCAATCTGCAGCAGCTGATCCGCTGCCGCACCGTCAGCTATGCCGATGCTTCCAAGGAAGATCCCGCCGAGTTTGAAAAGCTCATTGCCCTGCTGCCGGAGCTGTACCCCCATGTTTTTGAAAAATGCACCCTCACCCGCCTGCCGGATCGCGGGCTGCTGTTCTACTGGGCGGGCAAAGCCCACGATGAGGCTTCCGTGATGATGGCGCACTTTGATGTGGTGCCGGTCGAGGAGGAAAACTGGAAAAAGCCTCCGTTTGAAGGCATCATCGAGGACGGTGTGCTGTGGGGACGCGGCACGCTGGATACCAAAGTCACCTTTAACGGCGTGCTGACCGCCGCCGACCACCTCATTGCCGAGGGCTTCCAGCCGGAGCAGGATGTTTACTTCGCGTTCTCCGGTCAGGAGGAGATCAACGGGCGCGGCGCCGTCAATATCGTCGAGTGGTTCCGGCAGCACCATATCAATATCCAGCTTGTCGTAGATGAAGGCGGCGCGGTGGTCGAAGATGTCTTCCCCGGCGTCAAGCAGCCCTGCGCCCTCATCGGCATTGCCGAAAAGGGCATGATGAACCTGGAATACAGCGTTTCCTCCGCCGGCGGTCACGCCTCCGCCCCCAAGCCCCACACCCCCGTGGGCGTGCTGGCAGATGCCTGCTGCAAGGTAGAAAACCACCCCTTTGCCATGCACATCACCGCACCGGCGGCAAAGATGTTTGATACCCTCGGTCGTCACTCTACCTTTCTTTACCGCATGATCTTCGCCAATCTGTGGCTGTTCGGCGGTATTCTGGATAACCTGTGCAAAAAGCAGGGCGGCGAGCTGAACGCCCTGATGCGCACCACCGTGGCATTCACCCAGATGCAGGGCAGCAAGGCCTCCAACGTTATTCCGCCCAGCGCTTCCATGGTCAGCAACATGCGGCTCAATCCCGCCGATACCATGGAGAGCGCCATGGAGTATATCCGTGGGGTCATCGGCAATGACGCCGTCCGGCTCCGCTGCGTCGAGGGCATGAACCCCAGCCCCATCAGCGAGACCGACTGCCCCGCATGGGATAAGGTCGCCTCTGCCGTGGCGGGCACCTGGCAGGGCTCCCTTGTCTCCCCCTACCTGATGGTACAGTGCAGCGACAGCCGCCATTACGGGCCCGTCAGCAACCATGTTTACCGCTTCTCCGCCATGGATCTTACCGCCGAGGAGCGAGGCACCATTCACGGCAACAACGAGCGGATCCGCACCGAGGTCATCGGTCGCGCGGTGGAGTTCTATATCCGCCTGATGAGCCAGTGCTGATCCCCCTCATCACCATAAAATTGCCCCCGACCGAACCGGTCGGGGGTGTTTTTCTTGCTTTTATTCACTGTGCGGGATAAGCAGCGTAATATACCACACCGACACCGGATACCCATGTATCGCCACTATTGCTGCATTCCCCAAGCTTTTCTCCCTGCTTCACCGTATCGCCGGGCTTCAGGGACACATTTTTCAGGTGCCCGTACAGGATCGCGCTGCCGTCCTCGTGTCGGATCAAAACCGGCTGTCCGCCCATGTGGTCGATCCACCGATTCTTACGCGCAGGCGGGGTCTGCTCCACCACGCCGTCCCGCATGGCGACCGCCGCGGTTCCTGCCGGCGCTTCAAAAAGCCGATAGGTGGGGCAGTCTGCTCCGATTACTCCACGGGACATCGTCCCGTTTTTCACGGGGGCAATGTACGCGCTGTCCGCTGTCCATTCCACGGTTTCCATCGGCAGAACAGGGTTCTCGTACGCGTTGTGTCCTACCGTGAAGCCCGTCACCGTTCCATCACGGTCAGTCTTCAGCGTTATATCCTCCTCCCGCACCAGATAAAATGCAATGCCGGATATGTCCGAAGAACCATTCCCGAAATTTCCGCTGGCTCCCGTTGTTCCCAGCTGCGTATAGGCTGCCGCTTCATCGCCCGCCTGCACATAGATCTCCTCACAATGGGCATATACCGCGTATAGTCCGTCCTCCTGCCGTATCAGGATACACCGACCCATTCCCTGGTTCCAACCTTCCACCGCCGTATATACGACCGCTCCGGTCTGCAGCGCGGTAAATGGGGTTCCCTTCTGTCGGCTGTAAAATGTCACTACACCCCGATCCGGCTTCTCAAGCCGGTATCCGGCAAAAGGCTCTCTGTAGTAATAACGGTCAAATACCTCCTCGAAAATCGGCTCGTCCTCCGCCGCAGGGGATTGCCGCAGCAGGTTGGTTCCTCCGCAGTATATTGCCTCGATCTCCTCCGGCGCAACGGCTCTGCGGAATATCATCTTCATTTCCGTTGTGCTTGCTGTCTGGTTCCCGTCCCGGCTTCTCAGCTCAACCTCCGTGCCGTCTTTCAAGTACACTGCCCAGTCCTGCGACATGTCTATCAGCCGGTCTACCGTAATCTCCGCCGAGACCGGCGAGCATTTCGCCGTTACTCCCTCCGCCGCGTCCAGCTCCTCACTCTCCACCGTCTGCGGAATATCGAAGTTGACCTCCCACTCGGCGTCATAATCCGGTACCCGCTGCCATCTTCCCGGCTGGATAAATTGCAGGTTTGGCAGTTTCTCCTCCGCCACATCATAATAAATCACATGATGGAAAATATCGACAGACCCACCGACATTCTCCACTCTCTCCCCCGTACTGTCGCAAAGGACTCCATGGGGCGGGCTGTCCGGTTCAGTACAGTCCTCCCTGCTGCGCGAAAAAACATACAGTCTTCCATCTTCATAGTACGCCATATCAATGGTTTCCACCACTTCTCCATCGGTATTGCGCACCTCATAGCCGCCCTCGCCGTCACTTATCATCTGCGGGTAATCCGAGATCCACTCGTCAAGATCTACCCCCTTGCGCACTGCACTATCACACAGCGCTTTCATATCCACCTTTGCAATAAAGGTATCCCCTGTCCGTTCCAGGTGTCCCAGCCCGCTCACCCGCAGGTGGGCAGTGTTTCCCCGCATGGCGTCGTTCCAGTCCGCCACCATGTAGCCGCACAGGATATTGCTCTTTTCCTTGGGGGGCTGTGCCGAGAAAACATATCCGCCGCTCACATCAATACTCGCCTCGCCGAAGTCCAGCCAGCCCTCCACGGTGCTTCTCTCATCAAAGATCGCCGCGGGCGCCCGCATTTCCCACAGCAGGTACAGTACCCGCTCGTCCGCCAGCGCCTCCGTCACCGTAAAGGTGATGTCCTCGGCATTCACCGTCACACCCAGCGGCTCGGTGCTCTCTGCGATCTCCTCCGGCTTTGTCTCCAGCACCTGCTGCCAGCCAAAGTATTTCCCCGCTGCCAATGCGGTGGCGCTCAGCAGCACCACGGCAGCCGCCAGCGGCAGCACCCGCCGCAGCCACAGCACCTTTTTCCCCGTCGGGGCGGTATTTGCTTCCTCTATCATCTCCGCCGGGACTTCCCCCAGAAGCTCCCACAGTTCCTCCCGCTTCATAGCGTGATCTCCTCCTTTTCCAGCTCATTACGCAGGTCGCGCCGCAGCCGCTCCAGTATGCTCTTTGCCCGCCGCGGGGGAATACCGCAGTGCGCGGCAGCCGTTTTCACCGGCTCCGCCCACCAGTACCGCCGCAGGAATAAAATGCGTTCCTCCGCCGTCCGCCCGCGCAAAAAGCGCTCCAGCGTCTCCTTTACCGCCGCGCGCTCCCAGCCCTGCTCCGGTGTCTCCCGGTCGGGCAGCATCTCGCCCAGCTCCTCCCAGATCAGCGTCATCTCCCCGCCGCCGCGTTTTTGCCGGTTCTGCTTTTCCAGCCGGTTCAGCGCCAGGTTGCGGGTAATGCGCCCTAGGTAAGCCGCCAGGCTTCTCGGCTCCTCCGGCGGGATACTGTTCCACGCGCGGTGAAGCGTATCATTCACACATTCTTCGGCGTCCTGCCTGTCCCGCAGGATATTTCGGGCGATGGTGCCGCACAGCGCGCCGTACTGCCGCTCGGTCTCGGTCAGTGCCGATTCGCTTCGCGCGCGGTACAGCCGCAGGATCTCCTCGTCCTTCATGCTCCTGCCTCCTTTCGTTTCCATAAAGAGCTCTTCACCCTTATTGACCGTGTTTTCTCCACTTGGGACAGTCCCTTATAAAAAAAGCCCGCCGGTCACGGCAGACTTTCTTCTTCGGCTCAATAGAATTTCAGCAAATTGGTGTAATGCTCCGGCAGCACGATGCCCTCGGTGGTATGCACCCTCATTCCGTCGCGGAACACCAGCATGGTGGGCAGCTCCTTCACATGGAAGCGCTCGCCCAGCGCGATGTCGTCCGTCACATTGATGCGGCATACCTTTACATCATAGTTTTCCGCCTCTGTCAAAAACCGCTTGTACACCGGCTCCATCGCCGCGGCAAAGGGGCTGAACCCCGCCGTAAAGTACAGGTAGGTCTTGCCCTCGCGGGTGATGCTGTCTACATTTTTGCTGTTTACTTCCACCATCTGCATTGCCGTCATTTCCTCCTTTTGGGATACTCTGTGTTCATTTTACCACTATTTCGGGTAAAAGGGAACGTCCCCGCGCCTTTTTTCCTCATTCCGCCGTTAATTTTGCCCATTTGCTTGCATTTTTCCCGCAAAGAATGTAACATAGAGTTACCAAGAAACTTCTTTTAGGAGGTCACCACATGGGCAAGTTTGTAATGAAAGAGACCAAAAACGGCGGCGTCAAGTTCGACCTGAAAGCCGGCAACGGCGAAGTCATCGCCACCTCCGAGGTTTATTCCGGCGATTCCGCCTGCAAAAAGGGCATTGAGAGCGTCCGTAAAAACGCTGTGGAAGCCAAGCTCGAGGATCAGACCGTAGAGGGCTTCGAGACCGTCACCAATCCCAAATTCGAGGTTTACACCGATAAGTCCGGCGAGTTCCGCTTCCGCCTGAAAGCCCGCAACGGCGAGATCATTGCTGTCAGCGAAGGCTACAAGGCGAAGGCAAGCTGCCTTAACGGCATTGAGAGCGTCCGCAAGAACGCCCCCGACGCCCCCATTGTCACTGCCGAATAAATTTTCCCCGCTAAAGGAGCGACCCCGCCGCAGGGGTCGCTTTTCCTTTCCCCGCGCGGAACCTGCGCTGACCGTCCATTCGCCCGCAGGGCAAGCCGCCTGCGGCGGCTTCGGCGCCGCTTCGCGCAGCCGGCTCCGGC
>JBNMIL010000076.1:0-8901 GCA_050873265.1 Angelakisella sp.
CATATCCTCCGGCAGCGGGGCGACAAGGCAAAGCTGTTCTCCGGTAATGGGGTGGGTAAAGGCAACACCGGCGCAGTGCAGCGCCTGGCGGGGGAATTCCTCCATGGGACCGCCGTACAGCTCATCACCAAGGAGCGGGTGCCCTTTCTCCGACATGTGCACCCGTATTTGGTGGGTGCGTCCGGTGTGCAGAATGAAGCCCACCAAAGCGCAGCTTCTATCCGGCGCGGCGGCAAGGATTTTATATTCGGTCACGGCGCGTTCCCCATCGGGGGAGACGACGCGCTTCATTTCCAGGGGGATCTCCCGCTCCAGCGGCAGGTCAATGAGCCCTTCGGCGGGCTGCGGTACCCCGCTTACCACGGCAACATACCGCTTGGTAACGGCTTTCCACAGCTTGCCCGCGGCGATCTGATGGCGGGCGACCACCACCGCGCCGGTGGTGTCCTTATCAATGCGGTTCACCGCGCGGAAGGTACCGGCGC
Organism: Angelakisella sp.; assembly: GCA_050873265.1. Lineage (GTDB taxonomy): Bacteria > Bacillota > Clostridia > Oscillospirales > Ruminococcaceae > Angelakisella. The sequence goes on from JBNMIL010000076.1 coordinate 486, forward strand.
TGCCCTCCTTTTCGCACAGGGTGGCATATACGCTTGCCAGCGTGCCGAAGATGTGTCCGCCCGATTGATGCACCGGCATACCGGCTGGTTTATTAAAAACGGCGACGTCCCGATCCCAGTACAGGCGGGGCACCTCCGTTTCGCAGGGCGGCAGCCGCCGTGCCTGCTCCGGCAGGTTGATCTCCAGCGTGTCGCCCTCATGCAGCAGGTCGATGGTGCGGGCGTGGACACCGTTGAGCAGGATCCCCTCCGGCAGGTGCTTGAGGGAGATAACGACCTTACGGCTGATGCCCTGCTTGAAGCGCAGAAAGTGCTGGATCTGATCGCCCGCGTCCTCGGCAGTGATAAGATAGCGAAAGGTCGTCATGGGTGGTATCCTCCTTGTGCGGCTCCTGCGCAAACTTATTCTTGTTCTCGGCGCAGCCGCGGCAGCGTTCTATCACCGAATTATAGCATAACCTCGCACCAAAGAAAAGTCCCCGACAGCGTATTGCCGTCGGGGAAAGAAAAGCTAAAAGGGGATTTACGCCGCGCCGAGGTATTCCTCCAGCGTCAGGTTGTTTTCCATGATGTAGGTCGCGGTCTCCACGCCGACATAGCGGAAGTGCCACGGCTCAAAGATGATGCCGGTCACGTCCTGCTTGCCCTTGGGGTAGCGCAGGATAAAGCCGTACTCGGCGCAGTGCTCTGCCATCCAGATCGCCTCGGCGTCATACTCGAAGGATTCCTCCATGGTGCTGTGGTGGTAGTAATAGTCGCCGGAAAGGATATCCACCGCCAGACCGGTGTTATGCTCGCTGGTTCCGGGAGGCGCTACGCGGGTGGCTGCCACCTGCTCCGCCTTTTCCCGGCTGTAGCCGTTGTACTTCATCTGTGCCTGCACCTCATTTTCCAGCAGAATGGCGCTGCGGGCAAAGGTGCGGTAGGCACTGATGAGCTGCAGGTTGTAGCCGTCCGCTTTTGCCGCCGCCAAAAAGTCCCTGAGCGGCTGGGCAATGCGGGCGTCGACCTTCAGGTCAAAGCCGGCGTAGTTGCAGATGAACTCACGCTCCATATCCAGCTCCTCGGCAAGCGGATACTTGGCGCTGACCAGAATGGTGCGCCAGTCATCGCTGCCGGGATTGGTCAGATTGGTGCCGGCAGGCTCCGGATCGGGCGTGGGCTGGGGATCAGGTTCGGGGTCAGGGGTCGGCTCCGGATCGGGGGTCGGTTCGGGGTCGGGGTCAGGGGTGGGATCGGTTGTTTGGTTGCCCTGCTCCCCGCCGTTCACATCGGTCTGTTGACCGGCATTGGGATCCGGGGTGGGATCGGGCTGGGCGGCATTGCGGCGCACCAGCGCGGTAACGCCCCAGACGATAAGCCCCAGTACCAGTAAAATCAGGATCACGCCGCGCACACGCTTAAAGGTGCGGCTGCGGTGGGCGCGGGAATGTTCATTTTGGCTCATGGTTTCTCCCTCCGTTTACTTGCGGTGATGTAATTATAAAGTGCCGTCCGGACGGTGTTTTACTGTATGGCTTATGCCTTTTGCATCAGCAGGGCGCACCAGCCGTCCTGCTCACGGGTCTCGGTGACGGTCATGCCCTCCGCTTCCAGCGCGGCGATGACTTCCTCACGGCGGGGCAGGATAATGCCGGAAGCCACCAGGTGTCCGCCGGTTTTCAGGTGGTGGTAGATAGCGGGCGCCAGCGCGATGATGACATCTGCCACAATATTGGCAAGCACGATATCAAAGCCGCCGCGGGTCAGGTTTTCCTCCAGCGGCTGATGCACCAAATCGGCGGTCACGGCGGTAAAGCGTTCCCCGTCAAAACCGTTTACGGCGGCGTTTTCGGCGGCGGTGCGCACCGCGACCTTATCAATATCCACACCGACGGCTTCACGGGCGCCTAGCATCAGCGCTGCGATGGAAAGGATACCGCTGCCGGTGCCCATATCCAGCACGCGGGTGCCCTCCACCGGCAGGTGCTCCAGCAGCTCGCAGCACAGGCGGGTGGTGTGGTGGGTGCCGCTGCCGAAAGCCATGCCGGGATCCAGTGTCATCACCAGCTTCTGCGGGGCGGGGGGGTACTGCTCCCAGCTGGGGCATACCACCAGCCGCTCGCCCAGGTGGGTGGGGTGGTAAAAGCGTTTCCAGGCGTTTGCCCAGTCCTCCTCCGCCAGCGTTTGGTCGGTCTCAATGCGGTAGGCGATGCCCTCTGCCTCCAGCCGGTGCGTCAGGAATGCCGATGCCTCGGCGGGGTTTTCCTCGGGCGGCAGGTACAGGTGCAGCACTGCCTCGGTGCGGCTGCGTGCCAGCAGCTCCTCATCAATGAGATCAATGTGCGCGATCTGCGGCACCAGCTCCAGCATATCGCTGTAATCCTCGATATAGATGCCATAGGGGACGGCAAGCTGCGCAATGGCTTCGGCGGTCTCGGCGTCCTTGGTGCTTACGGTGATCTTCAAGTCGGTCCAGTTCATAGCGGATCTCTCCTCCGGATATCATTCTGTTCTTTCTATTATAGCGGCAGTAGCCGAAAATCTCAACCGTTTGGACGTTCTTTTTGCATAGCGGCGGCATAGCTGCCCATACTGCCTGCATAAAGATGGAAAAGGAGGCAGAAAAGCATGACGGAAACGAACCGCCGCGGGGAGCCTGCGGAAGCGCTCTGGGAGGAACTCAGTCGGGTCAATCGGGAGCTTCGACGGGCGGAGGAGCTGTTTGATGTCGTCACGGAGGACGCGCTCATTGAAGCCTGTACCTACCGGATCCAAACGCTGCTTACCTATCGGGCATATCTGCTGCGCACGGCACGGCAGCAGGCGGAGCAGCCCGCACCGGTCACATTATAAGAATATAGAAACGACAAAAACGGGGGAGACATCATGGGAATCTGGATCATTGCAGGCGCGGTATTGGCGCTGGCACTGCTGGTACGGTGGCGGCACGCCCTGCGGGGCTGGCTGCTTTCCGCCGCCGGCGGGCTGGGGGCGCTGTGCCTTTTGCATACCGTTGGGGCGCTGCTGCCGCTCAACCTGTTTACGGTGGGGGTATGCGGCATTCTGGGACTGCCGGGTGCCATCAGCCTGCTGGTCTGCAACCTGATGTGGTGAAACACCGGTAAAGGCACAAAAAGAAAAAATACCATTCTGTGGCAGTAAAGCCGGAATGGTATTTTTTCATGGGGCAGATCACGCGCCATTCAGGAAATCCTCTACCACATCATGCATATGGCATGGGTCCAGCCCGCCCTCCTGCATCAGCAGGGCAAGCGCTTGGGCAGTATCTGCGTTGTCAGTTACATCATGGATGCACTGACGGATCTGCCAGCCGTGCTCCGGAAGGTAAACTTCACACCGGATACCGTAGCAGCTGTAGCGGCCCAGCTGCGGGTGGGTGTTCCATTCTTCACAGGCACGGTAGCGGATGTTTTCATTCTCTCGGTTACACAAGGGTTCAGGTTCCTCCTCTTAGCTCTCCGCTCTGTAAACATGTCTGCCGATCATTCCGGCGTACCTCCCGTAGGAGGACATACCGGAATGATGCCGCTGGAAGAATTCTACCATACTTTTTAAGGAATGGTATTACAAAAATTCCTTTATGGTTTTGTCAGCTATGACATCGGCAATGTCGAATAAAGATTATAATAGTCGAACAAATGTAATTTACATGCAGAATATGAGCATGTTTATGTCATTTTCCATAAAATCTCACACCAAATTTCTAACCATTTTTTAGGTGTTCAGGCGGGGCTTCCGCGCGTAGAACACGACAAAATTGCCGAGATATGCCCAAAACAGCAATGCCGACCTGCAAAGCCCTGTGATTTTGAGCGGCGGGTCGGCACTTTTGGGGCAAAATAGTGGCAATGGATCAGTCGCAGCGGTTTTCGGCGTTCTGCTTCTCACTGCGGTTCTGGGAGTTATTCTGACTGTTGTTATTCTGGGAGTTGTTCTGGCTGTTGTTCTGAGAATTGTTTTTGGTGCTGTTCTGGGAATTATTTTTGCTCATCATGGTTCACCTCCTTTGCGGGATTATTATGCGCTTTCCGGCGGCGGCTTATGCGGGGAGGAGGCACCGTGAAAAAATATCAAAAAATTTTTCAGATTAGGGTTGACAAATTCCTCTGACATGATATAATGGAAACACAGAAACGATAATCATTACTGAAAAGGAGATCATACACTATGGCTAAATATGTTTGCACTGTTTGCGGTTATGTTCATGAGGGCGATGAGGCTCCCGAGTCCTGCCCCGTTTGCAAGGCTCCCGCTTCCAAGTTCCAGAAGGTAGAGGGCGAGATGGAATGGGCTGCCGAGCATGTTGTCGGCGTTGCGCAGGGCTGCGATCCCGAGATCCTGCAGGGTCTGCGTGAGAACTTCAACGGCGAGTGCTGTGAGGTCGGTATGTACCTTGCCATGGCACGCGTTGCCCATCGTGAGGGTTATCCCGAGATCGGTCTGTATTGGGAGAAAGCCGCGTGGGAGGAAGCCGAGCATGCCGCCAAGTTTGCCGAGCTGCTGGGTGAGGTCGTGACCCCCTCCACCAAGAAGAATCTGGAGATGCGTGTGGAAGCCGAAAACGGTGCGACCATGGGCAAGACCGAGCTGGCGAAGAAGGCAAAGGCGCTCAATCTCGATGCGATCCATGATACCGTGCATGAGATGGCGCGCGATGAAGCCCGACATGGTAGGGCTTTCGCCGGTCTGCTGAACCGCTACTTCGGCAAGTAATTCACAATAAAATAAGTCTTTTAGAGGGGAAGCGGAGTAAAAACCGCTTCCTCTTTTAATCAATAAGCGCGGGGCATAAGCCCCGTTTTTTTCTAACGAAAAAGGAGCCGCTTTTCGGCTCCTTAGGTATTATACGATGCCAATGGCGTGGTCAGGATCGGGCGCCGTCCCCAAAAAGTAATCGGCGGAAACATTAAAGAGCCGGCACAGCGTGATCAGGTGATGGATCGGCAGCTCATTCGCGCCGCGTTCATAGCGGGCGTACATCGTCTGGGAGGTGCCCAGAACAACAGCGACTTGCTTTTGCGTTAGGCCGTTTTCTTCACGCAGTGCGCGCAGCTTCTGCAGGTTCATATGGTAAAAGCTCCCTTTCCCATGCCGCCTGTCGGGAAAGCGGCAGAATGTAGCGGTAATTGTCGATTTTATTCTAACACATTTGCGTCCTTTTGACAACATATGTATTCATAAATTTCACACACTAATCTTACACTTTGGGGTATGGGAGGTGCGTGACATGCTGGATGCAAAGGTAGTGGGAAAGGTACTGCAAAAGGCAAGGGAGGAAAGACATCTCTCGCAGGAGGTGGTAAGCGGTCTGGCGGGGATCGGCAGGACGCATCTCAGCGCCATCGAGCGCGGCGTGCGCAAGCCGACGCTAGAAACATTTTTCTGCATCGCGGACGCCATGGGGGTCAGCCCCAGCGCCCTGATGAAGCGGATCGAAAACGCCATGCGGGAGCGGTAGAGAGGACGGACGGCAAAGCGGGTAATATGAGCCCCGCCGCGCCGTCCGTTTTCTGTCTCGGTGCGGCGTCTTTGTTGCCGCAGTTAAAAACGGCGGGGGGTAGGGGAAAATGATTTGTGGATATTTTACATACTAAAAAATTGTTTATAAAAATTTTCCCCCAAACTCTTTACAAAATAACGGTCATTTGCTATGATATTTCTGTATTCAACCCCCGAATTTTTGGCGATTTGGGGGATTACGCCGGAAAAACCATAGAAAAAACATACAAAAGGAGAAACTGCTATGTCCAGAATTGTTATCGCCCTCGGCGGCAACGCCCTCGGCAACACCCCCTACGAGCAGCTCGAGCTCGTGACCGAGACCGCTAAGCCCATCGTTGACCTCATCGAGGCTGGCAACGAAGTCATCATTGCCCACGGCAACGGTCCCCAGGTCGGCATGATCAACCTCGCCATGAGCGCTGCGGCGGAAGCCGGCGCTGTCAAGAGCGATATGCCCTTCCCCGAGTGCGGCGCTATGTCTCAGGGCTACATCGGCTATCACCTGCAGAACGCCATCGGCAACGAGCTGGCAAAGCGCGGCATCAATAAGCCCGTAGCCACCATTGTTACCCAGGTTCTCGTTGATGAGAACGACGGCGCTTTCCAGAAGCCCACCAAGCCCATCGGCGCTTTCTACACCAAGGAGCAGGCAGATGAGATCGCCGCTGCCAAGGGCTTTACCATGGTAGAGGACGCTGGTCGCGGCTATCGCCGTGTCGTTCCTTCCCCCAAGCCCGTCGATGTAGTGGAGAAAGATGTTGTTGAGGCTGTTGTCGAGTCCGGTGCCGTTGTTATCACCGTAGGCGGCGGCGGTATCCCCGTTATCAAGAAGGACGGCAAGCTGGTAGGCGTTCCCGCCGTTATCGATAAGGACTTCGCTTCCTCCAAGATCGCTGAGCTGCTGCACGCGGACGCCCTGTTCATTCTCACAGCTGTTGACCGTGTTGCCATCAACTGGGGCAAGCCCGATCAGAAGAGCCTGGAGGAGATGAGCATTGCCGAGGCGGAGAAGTACATCGGCGAGAATCAGTTCGCTCCCGGTTCCATGCTGCCCAAGGTTCAGGCTGCTATCGCCTTTGCCCAGTCCGGCGGCCGTGCCATCATCGCCGACCTGCACAACGCCGCTCTGGCGCTGGAGGGCAAGTCCGGCACCGCGATCCACAAGTAATCATAAACCGCTGGTTTATCCGCGCCCGACCGAAAAACGGTCGGGCGCTTTTCTGTTGCAATCATGGTGTTGCTGGGGTAAAATAAACACAATGCGGCAGAGATAGAAAGCGTTTGTTGCTTTCTGCGCGTTTTTTGGTGTATTTACTGCCCAGTAAGGGAGGCTTTCCATGCATATTTTCCTCACCGGCGCCATTCAGATCGGCAAGACCACCGCGCTGGATAAAACATTGGCGCTGCTTGGCGTTACCGCGGGCGGCTTCCGCACCTATTTTGGGGCAGACCGCCGCAGTGCCCATCACTATCTTTACATGAGCGGCGCTGCCGAGCCGCGTGCCTTCACGCCGGAGCACGCCATTGTGGAATTCGGCAAGGACGCCGACGGAAAGCTGCGGCGCACCGTGCTGCCCCGCTTTGAGGAGCTGGGTCTGCAATACCTTGCCGCGGCGCCCGCTTATCCCCTCATCGTGCTGGACGAGTGCGGCAGGCTGGAGCAGCAGCTTCACCGTTTCCATGCGCAGGTGCTGGCGCTGCTGGAGGGCGATACCCCCATTTTGGGTGTTGTCCGGCAGGACGCGATGGGCTGGCTGGAGGAGATCCGCCGCCACCCTAAGGTGCGGCTGATCACCGTGACGGCGGAAAACCGTGATGACCTGCCGCGACAGCTTGCCGAATACTACCGCCCCCTGCTGAACAGTAAACCGTAAAAACCGGTCACCGCCGCCCTTTGGGCAAGGCAGCCGACCGTTTCATTCCGTTAAATCCATTGCACAAGGAGACCCCTATGAAACATCAAAACACCCCTCTCAGAAATTTGCTGCTGGCGGCAATGTTCCTTGCCATTGGGCTGGTGTTGCCGTTCTTCACCGGTCAGATCAAGGAGATCGGCAACATGCTGCTCCCCATGCACCTGCCGGTGTTCCTCTGCGCGCTCATCTGCGGCTGGCAGTACGGCACCGCCGTGGGCTTTATCATGCCGCTTCTGCGCTTCGCCCTGTTTTCCATGCCCCGCATGCCAACCGCCCTTGCCATGGCGTTTGAGATGGCGGCGTATGCGTTCGTGGCAGGCTTCCTCTACAGTCGGGCACGCTGGCAGTGCACCCGCATGCTGTACCGTTCCCTTATCATCGCCATGATCGCCGGCCGCGTGGTATGGGCGGCAGCTATGATCGTCCTGCTGGGACTTTCCGGCGGTGCGTTTACCTGGCAGATGTTCATTTCCGGCGCGTTCCTCAATGCGATCCCCGGTATTATCCTGCAGCTCATTCTTATCCCTGCCATCATGGTGGCACTGGACCGTGCCAAGCTGGTGCCGTTCCGTAAAGCGGAGGAGCAGGCTTCCCGCCGTCAGGAAAAAACCGTATGATGTACGATGTTGCCGTCATCGGCGGGGGACCCGCCGCCGCGACCTTTGCCCGCCGGTATCTTGCCCGATGTCCGGCGGCTTCGCTGCTGCTTCTTGACGGGCAGAGCGAGCAGAATAAAAAGCCCTGCGGCGGGCTGCTGGCGCCCGATTCCCAAAAGGCGCTGGCGCATATTGATCTCACGCTTCCCAAGGAGGTGCTGGTCGACCCGCAGATCTTCACGGTGCAGACCATTGATCTGGTCAGCCGGCAGGTGCGCTATTACCAGCGCTACTACCTCAATATGGACCGCTACGCCTTTGACCGCTGGCTGCTCTCTCTTATTCCGCCGCGGGCGGAGATCCTCTCCGGTCGCTGCACGGCAGTTGCCCGTACAGGGG
>JBNMIL010000077.1:0-8834 GCA_050873265.1 Angelakisella sp.
CCCCCCGTCCGCTCCCGGCAAAAGCCGCGTTTTGCGATGCTTAATATTCCGGAACGGTGGGGACGGCGTCCGGCGGAATGGGGCAGGTGTAGCCCTCCGCGGTGCGGTTGGCGAACTCCGCCTTAGCCGCGGCAAGCAGCGTGGGCTGCTCCAGCAGGTCGATGGCGGCGGAGCACAGCACCTTGCCGGCGGTGACTGCCGCCTTGTGCCCGATGGAGGTTTTGCCGAAGGAGACATTCTGCCAGCTGTGCCCGGGGCAGCCGTTGGACCATGCCGCTACATGCAGCTGCGCGGTGGGGCACTGCCAGCTGACATCGCCCACATCGGTGGAGCCGGGGCAGAAAGCCTCCCCGGTATAAAGCGGCAGCAGCACATCGTTCATGGCGGTGCCGGGCAGCAGCGCCTTTACCTCGGCGGCATAGGCGGGGTCAGCGCTGCCGCTGCCGGGAATAGAACCGCCGGCAGCGTAGGTGGCGGCAAGCTCGGCGGCAAACGCCAGCTCCTGCGGGGTGTACTGCGGGACGCCCACCTCGGCAAAACTGCGGTGCAGCAGCGCCTCCAGCGCGTGGTTGGGGATCGTTTCCGCCAGCCCGTCGATGAATTTCCGCTCGCAGGTGGTGCCGGTCATCAGTGCCGCGCCCGCGGCGATATCGTCCACCCGCTTTTGCAGCTCTACCGCCTTTTTTACCTGCGGGGAGCGCACCATATACAGCACCGAAGCCCGAGCCTGTACCACATTGGGGCTGCAGCCGCCGGTCTCGGTGACAGCGTAGTGTACCCGTGCCTGCGGCTCCATGTGCTCCCGCAGGAACTGCACCCCGACATTCATCAGCGTTACGGCGTCCAAGGCACTTCTGCCGCGCTCCGGCGAACCGGCGGCGTGGGCGGCGACCCCATGGAAAATATACTGCACCTGAATGCAGGCATTGCTGGAGCCGGTGGCAGCCTCGTTGCAGTCATCGGGGTGCCAGGTCAGTGCGGCATCCAAGCCGTACCACAGCTTTTCCCGCGCCATGAATGCCTTTGCCGCGCCGCCCTCCTCGCCGGGGCAGCCGTACAGCACCACCGTGCCGGCAGCGCCGCTTTGCTCCAGATAGTGTTTGACCCCCAGTGCCGCCGCCAAGGCACCGGCGCCCAGCAGGTTATGTCCACAGCCGTGACCGCTTCCGCCGGGGATCAGCTCCTCCTTGACGGTGCTGCCGCCCTGCTGGGAAAGTCCGGAGAGGGCGTCATACTCCGCCAAGATGCCGATGACCGGCTTGCCGCTGCCGTAGCTGGCGGCAAAGGCGGTGGGGATACCGCAGATGCCCTCCTCCACGGCAAAGCCCTGCTCTTTGAGTACCTTGCAGTACAGGGCGGCGGACTGCACCTCCTGCAGCGAAAGCTCGGCGTATTCCCAGATCTGATCCGCGACCGAGGCGATGAGATCCTGATTGTTTTCGATGGCGTCCAGCGCCGATTGTTTCAGCTTTTCCATGTTATCACAGCACTTTCTTCAGGAAATTTTGCAGACGGGGGCTTTGCGGGTTGGTGAAGATGACCTCCGGAGTTCCCTGCTCGCCCAGCTTGCCCTCCTCCATAAACAGCACGCGGCTGGCGACTTCGCGGGCGAAAGCCATCTCGTGCGTGACGATGACCATGGTCATGCCCTCGTGTGCCAGCTCCCGCATGACCTCCAGTACCTCGCCCACCATCTCGGGGTCGAGGGCGCTGGTCGGTTCATCAAACAGCATGACCTCCGGTTCCATGGCAAGGGCTCGCACAATGGCGACCCGCTGCTTCTGCCCGCCGGAGAGCTGCGCCGGATAGTCATGGGCACGGTCGGCAAGCCCGACCCGTCCCAGCAGCGCCAGCGCCTTTTTTTCGGCTTCCTCCTTGGGCATCTTTTTGATGCGGATCGGCGCCATTGTCAGGTTTTCCAGCACCGTTTTGTGCGGGAACAGGTTGAAGTGCTGGAACACCATGCCCATCTTTTGCCGGTGGCGGGGCAGATCGACCTTTTTGCCGGTGATCTCCACGCCGTCCACCTTGATGGAGCCGGAGGTGGGTACCTCCAGCAGGTTGAGGCTGCGCAGGAAGGTGCTTTTGCCGCCGCCGGAGGGACCGATGACCGCGATGACATCGCCGCGGCAGATATCCACCGTAACGCCGTCCAGCGCGTGAACGGCGCCGTTATTGTAGTATTTCTTCAGGTCTGTGACCTCGATGATCTTCTGTGCCATTTAAGCGATAGCCCCCTCCCGTTTGGATTTGCGCTGCCGCGCCGCGCCGCTTTGCCGGTCGCTGCGCTGCATCTTGTGCTCGAAGTGCCCGAACAGCTTGCTGAGGGCAAAGGTCATGATGAAGTAGATGATGCCGGTGATGACCAGCGGCTCGATGGGCAGGTAGGTGGCGCCGCGGATCTGTAGGTACTGGGTCATCAGGTCGCCGATGAAGAAGGTGGAGGCAAGCGAGGTATCCTTGATGATCATGATGAACTCGTTGCCCAAGGCGGGCAGAATGTTTTTGACCGCCTGCGGCATGATGACGAACCACATGGCGCCCCGCTCGCCGAAGCCGAGACTGAGCGCCGCCTCCCGCTGACCGGGATCGACCGCCTGGATACCGGAGCGAATGACCTCCGAGACATAGGCGGCGCTGTTGCAGATGAGGGCGATGGCGATGCACAGGAACTTCTGCTTATTGAGGGCGGGGATCAGCATGGGCAGCCCGAAGTAGAAGAAATAAAGCTGCAGCAGCATGGGGGTGCCGCGGATCACCTCGATGTAGATGGTGGAAAGCCAGCGCAGCGGCGCCACCTTGGACATCTTCATAAGAGCCAGCAGTGAGGCGAACACCACGCCGCCCAGTACCGTGATGGCGGAAAGCAGCAGTGTGTAGCTGACGCCGTCGATGAGGTACTTATCCCAGTATTTGAGGAAGATGGCTGCCATCTTCTCAAAATCACGAAATTTTGCTCCTGTCATATGGTCATTCTCCCTTTAGCGCGTGTGCCGGAGCCATAAGGCTCCGGCAGTCGGTCGGTTATTTTATCGGTTCGGTTATTCCAGCGTCAGCTCCTTGGCGTTCTCGCTCTTGCCCAGCTCGACGGCGGCATCGTACCAGGTGCCGTACAGACCGGCTTCATATGCCTTGGCAAGCGCGGCGTTGACCGCTTCCAGCAGCTCGGTCTCGCCCTTGGTGATGAGGATAACATTTGCTTCGTACTCCGCCTTGACCTCGAACTGGAACTCGCAGATGACGAGATCGGGGTTGGCGTCGATGATCATATCGGCGTTGCCCTTGGCGACCGCCAGCGCTTCGATGTTGCCGGCCTTCAGCTCCATGACGCCCACGGCAAGGTCACCGATGGTGATGGGGTTGGCATCGGGGATCTGCTCGGTCAAAAGCTGCATCTGCAGGGAGGCGTTCTGCGCGCCGACATCAAGACCGGCAAAATCCGCGGCTTTGGTGTACTTGGCGGCGTCCTCCGCCTTGATGAGCAGCACCTGCTCGGTCTCGTTATCGCCGGCATAGTAGTAATCGGAGATCTCGTAGTTTTCGGCTCTGGTCTCGGTCCAGCTGTAGCCGGAGATAGACATGGGAACGGAGGCGGTGTAAACGGCGGTCTGGCTGGCATCAAAGCTCATCGGCTCGATGACGAGGGAAACGCCCAGCTCCTCGGCAATGAATTTGGCAAGGGAAACATCAAAACCGACATATTGCTCCTGACCGGTCTTGCTGGAATCCACAAATTCCATCGGGGAGAAATCGGGGCTGAGCGCCACATGCAGCTCGCCCTCCGCCTTGATCTTTTCCAGCGCGTTGGCGGGGGTGGTCACGGTGTTGTCACCGTCATTGCCGCCATCGTTCGCGGCGGGGGTATCATTGCTGCCGCAGGCAGCCAGTGCCAGCACCATCATCAGTGCCATCAGCAGGGTAAACAGCTTTTTCATGTTCGTGTCCGTCCTTTCTCGGTTCTCTCCCGTGCGGGAGCCTTTTGGTTTCTTTGATTTGTTCTCGTCGGGAGGAGTGTCTCTCGTTGATGTGCATACTTTATCACTAAATATTCACTATGTCAAGCGTTTTTGCGAATAAATATTCATAAATATGCAACTTTAGTGAATAATCATGCAATTAGAGCCGGAAGGGGAGAAGTTCTGTGCGTTTTGACACATGCATTGCCGCCAAAATGCCGCAAAAAGATATGCTGCCCCCGACCTTACAGCCGGAGGCAGCATACCTACTATATCTGGAGAGGGAGATGTCAGTGTTTCTGGAGCGCCCGGTAAATACCGGCGGCTTCCAGCTTGGGGCGCAGCAGCACCGCCAAAAGATTTGCGACCACCACGGCGAACACCGCGTTGATGGCGCTGGTGAGCATCTTGGGTGCGGTGGCGATGACCGCGGCGGTAAAGACGCTGCCGCCCATGCACAGCACGATAATGCTTTTGCCGATGTATAAGAGCCAGTAGCCGAAGGCACCGCAGATGGCAGCCAGCCAGTTGCGCGCCTTATTTTTGCCTGCCGCGCCGCCCGCGTGGGCAATGCCGCCGCAGATGGCGCCCATGGCAAAGAAGAAAATAAAGGTGAGCCACGCGCCCGCCGCCCATTCGGGATAGGTGAGATCGAAGAGGGCGGAGCCGATGCCGGCAGCCAAGCCGCCCGTCCAGCCGCCGAACAGCAGACCGGTCAAAAGGCAGATGGCATTGGCGGTCTTGAGCTGGGTGGTGCCGGTGGGGGTGGGGATACGGATACCGAGGAACATGGTGCAGACGAAAACCATCGCCGCCATCAAGCCGATGATGACGATGCGGTACAGCGTAAAGCGAGAATTTTTCATAAGGGGGTCTTCTTTCTGAATGGGGGAATGCGGTCACAGCGTGCTGTACCCGCGGGGCAGCTCCTTTTGGGTCAGCCAGCCCAGCGTGCGCTCCAGCATGACCCCCTCGCGGGGGTCGGCGCCGTAGCCGAAGGTGGTTTTTACGGTGATCTCCACATACCGTGTGGCGCGGTCCATTGCCATGGCGGGGCTGTCGCCCTGCATCAAGCCGGCGGTAAGCACGGCGGCGAACAGATCGCCGGTGCCGGGGTAGCGCACCGGCAGGTACTCGCTGACCGATTTCCAGTAGCCGCCCCGCTCCTTATCGTAGCACAGGTTGGCGTACTCGCCGGTGGTGAGCGCCGCGCCGGTAATGACCGTCACACGGGGTCCCAAGGCGGATAGCCGCGCCAGCAGGCTGCGCGCCTGCCCCAGCGAAAGGGGCGCGGTATTCGGCTCCTCGCCCAGCAGCAGCGCCGCTTCGGTCAGGTTGGGGGTGATAACATCGGCATGGGTCGCCAGCTCCCGCACGCCTTGCACCAGCTCCGGCGTAAAGCCGTGGTACAGCTTGCCGTGGTCGCCCATGACGGGATCGACCACCTTCATGGCGTCGGGGTATTCGGCAAACAGCGCCTGACACAGCGCCACCTGACGCACCCCGCCCAGATAACCGGTGTAGACGCACTCCATGGGCAGCCCCAGCGCACGGTAATGCGCCAGCGCTTCGGTGAGGTAATCGGTCAGGTCACGGCGGGCAGGGGCGCCGAAGCCGCCGGTGTGGGTAGAGAGCACAGCGGTGGGCAGCGGGCATACCTGCACCCCCATAACAGACATTGCCGGCAGGATCACCGATAGGGAACAGCGCCCCAAGCCGGAAAGGTCATGGACGGCAGCACAGCGGGCAGGACGGTCGATCTGGTTCATGGGGATCTCCTTTTGCAATCTTATAGTATTCCGCCGCCCGCCAAAACGCAAAGTGAAAGGGAGAGCGGCGGTTCGTTTTCCAATTTGGACAAAATACAGTATGATAATAGACTGCGCCGACGAAAAATGCAACATTTTCGCCATAGAATTTCCGCGCGCGGCAGCGCCGATTTTTGACACGATGTCAAAAACGCCAAAAACAGGACGAAATGCAAATTACAGACTGTGCAAACGGTAGAACCTGTTTTGCCAAACATTGCACCGGCTAAATGCCGGCGGCGCGGCGAACAATACCCATGCAGACAAATGCCCATCGCTGCCCGAGGGGACACGAGGGCGAAAAGAGAGAACACCAGTCTGCCGGAAGGAGCTATGAATGATGCACTCCGCAAGCAAAGTACCTGCCGCCATGACCGGCATCGCCATGGCAGCCGCGGCGGCGGGCGCCGTCGCCTATGTGATGAACCACACCACGGCGGCACAGCGTCGCCGCGCCGTGCGCCGCACCGCCGCCCGCATGGAGACGGCGCTGGACCACATGGCGGATAGCGTGTGCCGCACCATGCTGGGCTGAATGCCCGCAGGGAGCGAAAGGGAGCCGAACCGGTCATGTGCCGGTCAGCTCCCCTATACATAGAATTATTGCCATTATTGCCGTTCCAGCCGCAGCGCCGCTACGGTGATGTCGTCGGGCTTCGGCTCGCGGCAGCGCAGCCGTGCCGCCTCCGCAATGCGCCGGCACAGCTCGGCGGGGTCGTCGCCCTGCCACGCGGAGAGCTGCTCCTCCACCCACGGTTCCTCGGTGGGGACGCCGTCGCTCACCATAAGAATGAGGTCGCCCTCCCGCAGGTCAAAGCGCCGCTCCACCGGCTCCACGCCATCTAAAATACCGGCGGGCAAGCTTATTGCCTCCAGCCGCATGGCACGTCCCTCCCGCCGCAGGAAGGTGGGCGCCGCGCCTGCCTTGTAAAAGACCGCCGTGCCGGTGTGGCAGTCCACTGCCGCCGCATCCAGCGTTGCCAGCGCTTCCCGACCGCCCTTGACCATCAGGGCGCTGTTGACCAGCCGCAGCGCGCTGCCGCAGGGGATACCGGCTTCCAGCAGCCGCCCCACTAGATTGCACAGCATGGCGCTATCCAGCGCGGCGGCAGCCCCCGTGCCCATGCCGTCGGAGAGAATGAGCGCCGCGGCACCGTCCTCGCTGTGCACCATGCGCAGGGTATCGCCGCAGACGGCACCCTCCTCGGCGGGGAGCTGATGCTGCCATTCGCCCAGCGTGTAGCGGGGCTTTTCGCGGTAGGTGAGCAGCAGAACGCCGCCCTGCTGCCGGCGGGTCGGCTCTGCCATTTCGGGACCCGCCTCCGCCGTGATGACACGCCGCAGCTTTTCGGTATCGATGCGGTGCAGCAGCGCCGCGGGGAAGGAGAGCCGCACCGTCAAATGACCGCCCTCGTCCGTCCAGCACAGCACCTCCCGCAGCTCCCGTTCCGCCGCTAAAAGCCCTTCGGTCAGGCGCTGGGTCAGTCCCTCGCCGCAGGGCGTCACCCCGCGGGAGCGCTCCGAAAGTCCGGTGAGCGTCCCAGCCAGCCCGTCAAACTGGTCGGTGACGATGCTGCGCACCCGTGTTGTCCTTACCCGCTGATCCTCGCGGGAAAGGTAGCCCGCGTATTCCTGCTCCAGCAGCGCCGCGATGCGCCCAAGGCTCGGACAGCGATCGGTAATGCCGGTGAGTGCCTCCGCCGTGATGTGACCTGTCCGGCGGTATTCGCCCAGCCCCCGTCCAAGGGCTTCCACCGTATCGCCGTAGCGCTTCTGCCAGCAGGTCATCTGGTAAAGGCAGCCGCGGCAGCAGCGCCGCGCTACGGTATCAAAAAGGGTATCCGGCGTTTCTGCCGTGCTTTTTTGCAGGCGGCTTGCCACCTCCCGCGTGGTGGCAGAGACCAGCCGAAGCGCCTCTGCCGCCGCCTCCAGCCGGTCGCCGAGAATGACCGGCGCGATCTTCTGCTCCCGCGTGGGCGCCAGCAGCGCCCCCAGCCGGCGGGGAACAGCCGCCGGCAGCAGCCAGAAGATGCCTGCCGCGAGGAACACCTCCAAAAAGCCAGTGACGCTGCGGGCAGCCAGCATGGCGAAAAAGCCGTAGCTGATCGCCAGCGCCAGCACGCTGCCCAGCCGCCCCAGCGGAGAGAACAGCCCGCACAGCAGCCCGCCCACCGAAAAGCAGGTGATGGAAAGGGTGAATTCGCCGGTGGAAAAGCCCACGACCAGCCCGCAAATGACCCCGATGAGCGCCCCCGCGCGGCTGCCCGCGCCCGCAGCGGCGGTAAGCAGCAGCACCGACGCGGCAATGCGACCCAGTGAGACGCCGGAAACGGCAACGCTGCACAGTCCCATCAGGCACAGCGCCGCCGTGACCGCCAGCGAAGCGGTGAGGGTGCGTTCCCGCGGAGTCTTGCGATCCGGCTCCAGCAGCGCCAGTCCCCGCCGCAGAAAGACTGCCGCCGCCCCTGCCATCAGCAGTGAGGTGAGCCACAGCAGAACATCATAAACCAATGGGTGCCGGTACGCCCCCGGCAGAATGACCGCCGCGGTCAATCCTGCCAGCACACCCGCCACGCCCTGCCACGGGCGTGCCTTATGGGTGACTGCCGCCAGCAGCTGCCGCAGCCCCACCGCCAGCAGCGCCGCCAGCGGGTACTGCCAGCCGGACGGCGCGCCTGCCGTCAGCAGGTAGCCCAGCGACGCCCCCAGCAGCGCGGGGAACGCCATTATATTGGGCGCCGCCGCGG
Source organism: Angelakisella sp. (assembly GCA_050873265.1). Lineage (GTDB taxonomy): Bacteria > Bacillota > Clostridia > Oscillospirales > Ruminococcaceae > Angelakisella. Next base: position 8,512 of record JBNMIL010000077.1, read on the forward strand.
CATACGCCACCCCAAAGGGCGCTACCTCGCCGGTGATGCGCCCCATCGCCGTCAGCGCCCCGCCCAAAAACGCCGCAGCACCCGCCGCAAAGTGTTCGTCGTTCTGTACGGTATTCCACAGCCTGCGGTGCCACGAAAGCCCACTTACCTCCGTCATGTGATCCATTCTTTTTGCACTTCCTTTGGGTAAAAATAGTTGTCCGCTATTATCTTACCCCAGCAGCCGCGGCGCATTTTGCCGCTTGCCGCCGTCGGAAGAAGGTGACCGGACGGGGAAAACGGCGCTTTGCCGCTGAACCGCCCGCAGGGCAGACCGCCGGAGG
>JBNMIL010000078.1:0-8797 GCA_050873265.1 Angelakisella sp.
CAGCGCAGCCAAGCGATGCGGGTCTTTAGGGCAGCAGCCCTAAAACGCTTTTGGGTACTTTTGGCGGGTCAAAAGTACCACCCCGCCGGTAGGCGGAGACATTAAGCCATAATTAAAACTTTGCGACGCCGATAGGCGAGATGGGACTACCATAGTCCCTGCCGGCAACCCCTCCGGCTCATTTCATTCGCCACCTCCCCTTACACAGGGGCGGCTATGGGTCGCGGTGCGCGGGTGCGGGCGCTGGATTTCTTCCCCCAAAGTTCACGCTTTGTTTGCTTGTGTTCCGCCTGCTTTTGATATATAATAGAATAGTATAAATTTGGGCTGTTCTAATCCTATGCCGGTCAAAAGGAGACCCTATGTTTCATCAATCCCTGTTTACCTATCTGGTGCGCGCCATGGTGCTGCTCACCGCTATCCCGATCCACGAGTGCGCCCACGCCTGGGCAAGCTGGAAGCAGGGCGACCCCACCGCCAAAAACCTGGGGCGGCTTACCCTGAATCCCCTGCCGCACCTTGACCTCATCGGCTCGATCCTGATGCTCTTTACCGGCTTCGGCTGGGCAAAGCCGGTGCCGGTTTCCACCCGCTACTACAAAAATGTTAAAAAGGGCATGATCCTGACCGCCCTTGCGGGTCCCGCCGCCAACATTCTGCTGGCGCTGCTTTCGCTGATCCTGTACAAGCTGTGGTGCTACACCCTTTACCCCATTCTCACCATCAGCTTTACCACCGCCTCCGCCATCGCGCAGATCTTCTACATCATGTGCATGCTCAACATCAACCTGGCGGTGTTCAATCTTATTCCCATTCCGCCGCTGGACGGCAGCCGTGTGCTGACCGCCGTACTGCCCGCCCGTCTTTACTACAAGGTGATGCAGTATGAGCAGTACATCATCTACGGCGTGTTCATCATTCTTATGCTGGGCTGGCTGGATACCCCGCTCGCCTTCCTGCGGAACGCCGTTTTCAGCTTTCTAAATCTTATTACCGCATTTTTGGGATAAGGAACGACAAAAATGGAAAAACTCACCTTTAAGGTCAATGAATACGAGGGTCCGCTGGATCTGATTTTAGCGCTGCTCTCCAAGCACCAGATCGACATTTACGACATCAACATCAGCGCCCTGCTGGAGCAGTACATGGCGTATATCCGCACCCTGCAGGAGCACCAGATGGAGGTCGCCAGCGAATTTTTGGAGATGGCGTCCCGGCTGGTTTACATCAAGACCGCCAGCCTGCTGCCCCGCTACGAGAAAGAGGACGACCCCCGTGCCGAGCTGGTGGGACAGCTGCTGGAATACCAGAGCTGCAAGCAGGCAGCGGCGCTGCTGCGTCTGCGGGATACCGGCTGGTCGGTATTTACCCGCGCGCCCATGCCGCTGGAGATAGACCCCACCTACCGCCGCCGTCACCCGGTGGACGAGCTGACCGCCGCCTACTGGTCGGCGTGCGGCAGAGGAAAACGCCGCCTGCCCCCGCAGGAGACCGCCTTTACCCCGCTGGTCACCAAGCCCGTTGTCTCGGTGGCGAGCCGCATCATGCACCTGCTGCGCGGCTTTTACCGCCGCGGCAAGGTAAGCCTGCAGAACATCTGGGCAGACAACCGTGACCGCAGCGAGCTGGTCGCCACCTTTATGGCGGTGCTGGAGCTGCTGAAGGCGGGACGGGTACACCTTGCCGAGGACGACACCGAGCTGGTATTTGCCGGACGGAGCCGCCGAAGCGGGGAGGAACGCTGAACAAACCGAAGAAAACGAGGACGACCGATGAATTTGACCGACTATCAGAAAAAGATATTTGCCATACTGTTTGCGGCGGGCGAGCCGCTGGAGACCGACCGTCTGGCGGAGGCGCTGGCGGTGAGCCATGCCGAGGCGGCGGAGCAGTGCGTATTATTGCAGCAGCGCCTTGCCGAGGGCGAGCTGCCGCTGGAGCTGCGCCGGCTGGAAAACAGCTGGCAGCTGTGTACCGTTACCGGCTATGACACGGTGATAAGGACGGCGCTGGAGCTGCGCAGCAACACGCCGCTTTCCAATGCTGCCATGGAGGTGCTTGCCGTTATTGCCTACAACCAGCCGGTGACTCGCAGCTTTATAGAGCAGGTGCGAGGGGTGGACAGCTCCTCGGTGGTGGCATCGCTGGAGGAAAAGGGGCTGATAGAAGAAGCCGGACGCATGGAGCTGCCGGGCAGACCGGTGGCGTTCCGCACCACGGCGGCGTTCCTGCGGTGCTTCGGGCTTTCCGACCTGAGCGAGCTGCCCGACCTGCAGCCGCCCGAGGATACCGAGGACACCGCCGAGGAGGAGCAGCTGGGCTTTGACGACCTGAAGCCGGAGGAGACCCCGTGATCGCCCTGTGGATCGTGCTGGGGCTGTTGGCGCTGATCCTTGTGCTGCTGCTTATCCCCGCGGGGCTATCGCTGGGCTATCACGGCGGGGACTTTACCGCCGAGGGCAAATGGCTGTTCCTGCGGTTCACCCTTTATCCCCTGCCGGAGAAAGAGGAGACCGAAAAGGCAGAGAAACAGCAGGAAAAGAAAGCCGGCGAAAAGAAGCCCCCCAAGGAGAAAAAAAACGAGCCGCGTCCCTTTATGGACTGGCTTTGTCTGATCAATGATCTGCTGCCGGTGCTGCACACCGCCCTGCAAAAGACGCTGGGCGCCATCACCCTGAAAAAGTGCCGCATCGCCATGACCGTCGTCGCCGAGGAAGCCGACCAGACGGCGATTCGTTACGGCAGAGCCAATGCCCTGCTGTACACCGTTTACGCCTTTCTCAGCCGACATATCCATGTAAAGGAATTTAAGGCGGAGGTCTATCAGGATTATATTTCCGGTCCCGACGGGGAGACCGCCGACGCCGATCTTCTGCTGCTGGTGTGTCCGATGATTCTGTTCGGCGCGGGGTTCCGGCTGCTGTGGCAGGGCGGGCGCGCGTATCTGCGGTTTGCGAAATAAAATAACGATAAAAGAAAATTCAGAAAGTTGAGGTCAATACTATGGCGCATTATCTGGGCGAGCTGAACGAAAGCAACATGAAAAATCTTCAGGCTCTGATCGATTCCAATTCCGTTATCGGGCGGGAGATCGTTACCCCCGACGGCACGGTGATCCTGCCGGTGAGCAAGGTCTCCTTTGGCTTTGGCAGCGGCGGCGGCGACCTGCCCGCCACCCAGAAGGAGCTGTTCGGCGGCGGCACCGGCGGCGGCGTGACCATCGTGCCCATGGCGTTCCTGATCGTGAAGAACGGCGATGTGCGCCTCCTGCAGGTGCAGAGCTACAACAATACCGCCGACCGTGTGGTGGATATGGTCCCCAATGTGGTGGATAAGGTCTCGGGGCTGATCAGCGGCGGCAAAAAGGAAAAGAGCGCGGACGAGGAATGATCCCCACGGCAAGGCACGAATGACCCCATGACCCAAAGAAAAATTTTACGGAGGTGTTTTATCATGCGCGGAAGGAACCGTTTGCTGAGCGGGCTGCTGGCATTTGTACTGACGGCGGTGATGCTGTTCTCGCCGGCGGCTGCCATCAGCTACGAGCCGGACTTTACCGTGACCAGCGAGGCGGTGTATCTGGAAAACCTGGATACCGGACTGGTGCTGTACGAGAAAAACACCGATAAGCAGATGTACCCTGCCTCGCTGACCAAGATCATGACGGCGATACTGGTGCTGGAGAATGTAAAGGATCTGGACAGTGAGACCGCCGCCTACCCCATGTGGATACAGGATATGCTGTACGGCACCAACGCTTCGCTGGGCGGACTGATCGTCGGGGAGGAGCTGACCATCCGGCAGCTGCTGACCTCGGCGCTGGTGCAATCCGGCAACGAATCCGCCATGATCCTGGCGGGCTATGTGGGCAGCGGCGGTATGGCGGACTTTATGCCGCGGGACATCACCGCCTTTGTGGAGATGATGAACGACAAGGCGAAGGAGCTGGGCTGCACGGGGACGCATTTTACCAACCCCACCGGTCTGCACAGCGATAACCACTACACCACCGCGCGGGATATGGCGATCATGGCGAAATACGCCATGCAGAACGACACCTTCGCTTCCATTGTAAAAAACTATGCCGTGCAGCTGGGACAGACCAACAAGCACAGCGACCTGTGGCAGTACTCCACCAACAAGATGCTGCTTGCCAGCAGCCCCTACTACTACGCGCCGGTGGTCGGCATCAAGACCGGCAGCACCGACGAGGCGGGGCGGTGCGTGATCAGTCAGGCGGAGGACAGCGGCTACCATTACTTCTGCGTGGTGATGGGCGCGCCCGTTACCGCGGCGGAGCCGTTCCAGAACTTTATAGAGACACGGCAGCTATACCGCTGGGCATTCGGCAATTTCTCGCTTAAGACACTGCTGGAGCAGGGCGAGCTGATGGCGGAGGTGCCGGTGAAATACTCCGGCGACGGAAAGATAGCCAAGCTGGCGGTAAAGGACGATGTGGTAAAGCTGCTGCGGGACGATATCTCGCTGGACAGCATCATTTATAACACCGAGCTGCCCGAAAGCGTGGAGGCGCCCATCGCGGCGGGCGACACCGTCGGCACACTGCACATTATGCTGATGGGCGAGGAGATCGGCACGGCGGAGCTGGTGGCGACGCAGGACTTTACGCTGAGCTGGTTCCACAAGGCGCTGGGCACCATCGGGGCGATCCTGAGCAGCACGGCGGCGAAAATTATTTTGATCGTCATAGTGATCGCGGTGATCGCCTATATTGTGTACGCGGTGCAGCACAACAAAAAGAAAAAGCGCCACCGCAGCAAGTATTCGGATAGAAGCTATTAAGAGATAAACAGATCTCCCCCGCAGGGTGCTGCGGGGGAGGTTTTTTGTAAAAAGTTTTGGCTCCAGCCTTTTTCAAAAGGCTGGTCGCTTGCCGCAGCAAGCGAAACGGCTCCTTTGCACGAAACATCAAAAATATCGGTGAGATATTTTTGAGTGCGGGGAATTTGCAGGAACTGAGGGCATAGTTTTCCGAAGGGCGCTCGGAAAGGGGCTGAATTGTCCGAATAATCCGGTGGATTGTTCGGACAAGAGGGGGAACCCTGCAAGAGAGGGTTCCCCCTTGGTGGCTGCCTGCACAGACTTATCTCCCTCCGAGCAGGAGGGAAGCAGTTACCTTAGACTTATAGACTTCTACAGGCAACCCCTCCGTCACGGCTGCGCCGTGCCACCTCCCCTCTCCACGGGGGAGGCTTATGGGGGCTTGTCCCTGCTTTTCCCCTATTCGGTGAAAGGATAACCGGCAAAATCCGCAAGTAAGGGGGCGCCCTCTCTTGCAGGGCTCCCCCTCTGATGAAAATGACCACTCTGGGTCATTTTCGTCATTCACCCCCTGCGGAGCGCCCTCCGGTATAGGAAATTTCGCCCATTGCGATGGGCGACCAAAGGCGCCGCCTTTGGAAACCGCAAGCCTTTTGTAAAAGGCTTGACCGAAAACTCCGCATTTTTACCATAAAAAATCCCCCGCTTTCGCAGGGGATCTGTGGTTATGCGAGGATCTCCCGCAGGGCGGCGATGAGGGCATCGGTCGCGGCGGGGTCAGTCGCCCAGCTGGTGCAGATGCGCAGCGCCACGGTGCCGTCCCGACGCCATTCCTCATCAATGGCGAAGCGCTGCTTTAAGGCATCGGCTTGTCCCTCGGTCAAATAAATAAACTGCTGGTTGGTGGGGGAATTGACCTGAAAGCGCACACCCAGCGCGGTAAGCGCCGCCTTTGTGCGCATGGCTTCACCGTTGGCGTGACGCGCCAGCTCGTAGTACAGTCCGTCACGGAACAGCTCCGCGAACTGAACGCCCAGTAACCGACCCTTGGCGAACAGACCGCCCCGCTGCTTGACGATATACAGGAAATCCGGCTGGAGGACGGGGTTCACCAGCACCAGCGCTTCCCCGAACAGGGCGCCGTTTTTGGTGCCGCCGATGCAGAAAAAGTCGCAGTACCGCGCCATATCCCGCAGCGTGACATCACAGCCCTCCGCGGTAAGCGCCACACCCAGCCGTGCGCCATCGGCGTACAGCAGCAGGTCGTGCGCCCGGCAGACCTCGTGCAGCGCGCGCAGCTCCTCTTTGGTGTAGACGGTGCCGACCTCGGTGGACTGGGAGATGTACACCACGCGGGGCTTGACCATGTGGGGCGCCATGCGGTGCTCCTCCAGCATGGCAAGGATACCGGCGGGGCGCACCTTGCCCTCCGCGTCGGGAATGACCAGCACCTTATGTCCGGTGGCTTCTATCGCGCCGGTCTCGTGGGTAAAGATATGGCAGGTAGCGGCGCCGATGACTGCCTCGTGCGGGCGCAGGGCGGCAGTCAGGGCGATGAGATTGGTCTGGGTGCCGCCGGATAAAAACCGGATCTCCGCCGTGGGGCAATCCATCTCGCGGCGCAGGAACTCCCGCGCCTCCTCACAGTAGGGGTCGGTGCCGTAGCCGGTGGTTTGTACGCGGTTGGTGCGGGTAAGGGCTTCCAGAATTCTCTCGTGGCAGCCCTCGCTGTAATCGTTGATAAAAAGGGTCATGGGGATACTTCCTTATGGGGTCAATGGGGGCTTTCTTTTGGTCGTGCGGCAAAAGGGATAATTGAACAAAAAAGAACCATTATTTTTGTACACCTTTGCTTGACAAGGACGCACACGCTTTTCGGCGGTGCAAATCAGCGCTGACTGCGTCATCGAACCTTGAAATACACAAGTATTCCTGCTGTTCTCTTCCTTGTCATCATCTGATTTCCCCTCGCCGAAAAGTCCTGCGGAGTTTTTGCGCGGCAGAAATGGTGTCAGAGGAAGCGCGGAGCGGCAGGCAGGCTGGCGCCTGTCAACGCGACGCACAATGTCAGGCAGCATTTATGCCCGCAAAAACCGTATGTGCTCTTGTCAAGCGAAGGTGTAGTTCTAAGGTATAACAAAAAACCCGAAGATTGTGCTGCAATCTCCGAGTTTCTTATTCTTCGGCTGCGCGCATGGGACGGGAACGATCCGTGCCCAGCGAATGCCCGTTGACACGGTACGGGCGGGTGCTGCCATTCTTAGGCGTTGAGGCTGCGTGCCAGAGCGGATTTCTTTCTGGCGGCGGTATTCTTGTGCAGGATACCCTTGGCGGCTGCCTGGTCGATCTTCTTGATCGCTACGCGGACTGCCTCAGCCTTGTTCTCCTCGGCGTTCTGAGCCTTCTTGACATAGGTCTTCAGCTCGGACTTGATCGCCTTATTACGCAGAGTTTTGGTAGCAATGACCTTTACTCTCTTCTTAGCGGATTTGATATTGGGCATGTGTTACACCTCCTTACATACTATTAGACGGTACTTAGCTATGATAACATTCCTGAAAAAAAAACGCAAGAGGTTTTTTTAGATTTCTCCGCTGTTTCCGGCGCATTTTGCCCCGAAAAGCGCGGCAAGGCTGCCCTCTCCCCGACGGGTGTATGCCATAGGCAGCGGCATGGGCACCTCGCAGGCGAAGGTATAGCCGCGGCTGCCCTCCTCGTAGAACGGGTGCAGCGCCCGACGCAGCAGCCCATCGGCAATGACGAAGTCCTCGCACTGCAGGGCGATGACACGCACCGGCTCCGCCTTTTCCACGACGATGTAGCCCAGCATTTTGGTGCCCTCGGCGGCAAAGTAGCCCCAAACGGGTCCCTCGGCTTCCAAGCCGGTATCCTCCGCCATCATTTGCAGAATATCCGGCTGAATGGGTAAAATAGCGATCATTTTTTGCCCTCCGTGTTCCCGCCGGCGCCCGCCTTGGTAATGGCGCCGCGCAGGGCGATCAGCTCGGCAGGCTTCAGGTCACGCCAATGCCCGGGCTGTAACATTCCCAGCTTGATGGGCCCCACGGCAATGCGTTTGAGGCGCACTACCTCCAGCCCCACCGCCTCGCACATACGGCGGATCTGGCGGTTTTTGCCCTCGCTGATGGTGATCTGCAGCACCACGCGCCCCGGCTGCTTTTCCAGAATGAGGACGGTAGCGGGCAGCGTGGTGGTGTTCTCGCCGATCTTGACGCCGGCGGAAAGCTCCGCCGCCTGTTCATCGGTGATATCGGGGCGCACCGTGACACGGTACACCTTGTTGATATGGCTGGCGGGGTGCATGATGCGGTTTGCCAGCTCGCCGTCATTGGTAAAGAGCAGCAGTCCCTCGCTGTTGCGGTCCAGCCGCCCGATGGGATAGACCCGCTCCTCCACGCCGGTCAAAAGGTCGGTAACACAGCGCCGCCCCAGCTCGTCGCTGAGGGTGGTCACATAGCCGCGGGGCTTGTTCATCATAATGTAACGGTACTGTTTTTTGCGGGCAAAATAAACCCGCCTGCCGTCCACGGCGATCACATCACGGTCGGGGTTCACGCTTTGCCCGATCTCCGCCTTGTGTCCGTTTACGGTCACGCGCCCCTGGCGCACCAGTTCCTCCGCTGCGCGCCGGGAGGAAACGCCCGCCTCACTGAGAGCTTTTTGAATACGAATCGGCTGCATATCATTCTCCTTCTGTCCGCATCGCTGCGGTCATTTTAGTCGGTCTGGCGGTGTGTGCCGCCCTAATTTATTATAATAGCGTATTTTGGGCGGAAAGTCACTCTTTTATTTTAGAGCGGGCGGAATTTTCCGCCATCAGCTTGGCATACAGCACCAAAAAGCGGCTATGGCAGTCTACAAATAATTTTATAAATAATATAAAGATTTTCCATTCAGATTATCCATCATAATGCGTGATTTTTCGACAGGAATTTCTTGATTTCTGACCAAAAATGCTTTATTACAGAAATATAAATAATTCTAAGTATAGAAA
>JBNMIL010000079.1:0-8775 GCA_050873265.1 Angelakisella sp.
GAAATAGGGTAATTGCCGATGCAGATGGAGGCAATAAAGCCCACGGCAATGCACGCCCCTACCAGCCAGTAGGAGCGGATCACGGGTTTTCGGTTTTGCAGCATGGTTTCCTGCATGGTGTCTCCCTCTAATTCCACAGTGGGTTTATTGTACCGCATGTGCCGCAAAAAAGCAAACGGCGGATAGAAAAACGGGATACCGCGCACGGCAGTATCCCGTAGGTCATTCCGAAGAGGGATCAGGTTGCCTGATCCAACGCGACATGGAAGCCGTAGAAGGTGAAGTAGAACTCATCGGCATCTGCGGCAAACTGCTCGGCGGTGTACAGCTCGGGGTGCAGGGTATGCAGCATCCACAGGGTGCCCAGGATACCGGAGGGAACGGGGGAATCCCAAGCCTCAAAGCCGACGGGCATCTGATAAACGGCACCGTTCTTCACAGCGGTCACATCGGCAAAGGTGGCGTTGTTCAGTACGTCCTCTACGGTGTAATCGGGGCTGCTTACGGCAAAGTTATCGGTGGGGATCACGATCACATCAGGGTTCATGGTCAGGAAGGTCTCGTTATCAATATCAGTCCAGGAGGTACCCTCCAGCACATCACCGGCGTTCTTGCCGCCCGCGGTGGTGATGAGGGAAGCCTGATACATCTCCTTGGGAGCGGTGCGCAGGATATCGCTGGTGCTGCCGATATACACAACGGGCTTCTGGTCATCGGTCAGATCCTTGGTCAGTTCTGCCACAGCCGCCAGCTTGGTATTGTAGTACTCGATCAGCGCGGTCGCTTTCTCCATGCTGTTGGTGGCGGTGCCGATGAGCGTGAACATTTCCATCAGCTGCTCATGGCTTTCCGGCAGGACCAGCAGGGTGGCAATGCCCATCTCGGAAAGGGTCTGGGCGGTGTCCTTCTGCTTCATGGGCAGGATAACGAGATCGGGGTTGGCATTGACGCAGGCTTCCAGGTCAAAAGCCTTGGCGGAGCCGACATTGGGCAGGTCGATAAGGGCGGGAGCCGCCAGCTGGTAAATGGGGCGCTTGGCGGATTTATCCTCGATGCCGACCATCTTATCGGAAAGTCCCAGCGCGATGCAGGCAGAGGAGGAAATGTAGTAGCCGGAAACGATACGCTCAGGCTCCTTTTCCAAAGTGACTTCACGACCTGCCATATCCGTTACGGTAAGGGGATAGGTGATGGCGGGGGTGGGCTCGGGCGTGGGCTCGGGATCGGGGGTGGGGGTGGGTTCATTGCCGCAGGCGGCAAAGGAAGCCACCATGATGACCGCCAGCAGCAGTGCCAGCAGCTTGTTCATACGCTTCATAGGTCTTCTTTCTCCTTTTATCTAATTGTAGAATAGCGTACCGTTATTCTACATCATGTCAAACCATTTGTCAATGCGGAACATTGCCGCAGATATATTCTTCTTTGAAGCATATCATACGGTGTCTGTTCTGCCCGACGCAAGCTCCGCTCCAAGCTGCGAAGACACAAAAAACGGCATGCGCCGCCTTGCTCCCAAGGTTCCGGTCACATACCGTTTTTATTTGCTTATCGGTCGCTTTCCGCGGGGATATCATTTTCTATCCTGCGCAGGAGCCGTGCCGGCACACCGCCCACCATGCAGTTATCCGGTACATCATGGGTGACGACCGCGCCCGCGGCGACGATGACATTATTGCCGATGGTGACGCCCGGCAGAATGGTGGCATTGCCGCCGATCCACACATCATTACCGATCGTTACCGGCTTTGCCACGCTCAGGTGCTTCCGCCGCCCCATGGGGGAGATGGGGTGGTTGACGGTGGCGATGAGGGTGTTGGGTCCGATCATGACATAATCCCCGATGGTAACAGGGGCACGGTCCAGTATGGTCACATTGTAGTTGGCAAGAAAGTTCCTGCCGATGAAGATGCTTTTTCCGTCATCGCAGCGAAAGTCCGGCATGACGGCGGCATTTTCGCCCACGCTGCCGAACAGCTCCCGCATCACAGTCACGCGCTCCTCCCGTGCCTCCTTGGGCAGGGCGTTCAGCCGGCGGCACAGCGCCATCGCCCGCAGCTTCAGGGCGTCTATCTCCGGCGCCCACATATCGTATTCCAAGCCGGCGTGCAGCTTTTCCAGTTCCGTCACTTTGTCTCTCCCCCGTTCTTTCCCAATCGCGCCCGCGCCCCGCTGATATGATCCTGCAAAAGCTGGTCGGCAAAGGCGATGAGCTCCTCCGGCGTGCGGTCGATCTCGCCCAGCAGCCAGCTTTCCACCATGCCGCTGAGCGCCACCACATAAAAATGCGTTACCATATCAATATCCGGCTGAGCGCCGTCAAGGTCGGCGCCGATCTCCGCGCCCACCTGTTCCACCGTGCGGTGAATGATATTGTAAATATCAGTCTGGAAGAAGCGCCGCAGGTGCTCCCGCCCCACCGAGCGCAGCGCGCAGAGGCACACCGCGCGGTTCTGCTCCAGATAGCGGAATAATTGCAGCAGTCCCTCCTGCCACAGCAGGGTACCCTCGTGCTGCTCCAGCAGCGAGACCGCCTCCTCCTGGAACATGTACTGCATCAGCGCGTAGATATCGGCAAAGTGGTAGTAAAAGTTCTGCCGTCGGATCCCGCAGCGGTCGGTAATATCCTGTATGGTGATCTTATCCACCGGCTTCTGCATCATCTGCTCCTTCAGCGCGGCGACCATCGCCTGTCTGGTCTGGTCGGAAACGGCGTAGGTGCGTTTTTCCATGCCGGGCTTCCCTCCCTCTGCGGTTGTATTTCCGGCTCGATTATACCACAGAATTCGGGCGCAGGTCAAACCTGCCCGCGGTGTCACATTTATGACAAATCGGCGGCATTGTCCTTTGCAAGCCGCTCCGCGGCGTACTATCCTATCCATCGTGAAGTTCTATGGAAGGAAGGCTGGATATGGCAGAATACCGCATCGTGCTGGAAAGCCCCCTGGGGGAGCGGCACGGCACCCTGACGCTGCACGGGCAGCGGGAGCTGCGCGGCAGCTTTACGCTGCTGGGGAACGAAAACCCTGTTACAGGCACACGGCAGGGGGAGCAGCTGACCCTGCGCCACCCGCTGCGCACGCTGCTGAACACGCTGGTGTGCGAAACGGAGATACAGTTAGAGGAAAACGGTCTGACCGGCACCGTGCTGGCGGGCTGTGTGCGTATGCCCCTGCGCGGGGAGCTGACGGGAAAGGAGGACGCCGCCGATGGAACAGCAGAATAACAAGCCCTCCTTTATGGTACGGCTTGCCACCTTTATTGTGGATAAGCGCAACCTGTTTTTCCTTATCACGGTCATCGGGCTTATCTTTTCCGCCTTTTCCCGCAGCTGGGTGCAGGTGGAAAATAACCTTATCAGCTTTTTGCCCGATACCGCCAATACCAAGATCGCCATTAACCTGATGGAGGAGCAGTTCACCACCTACGGCACCGCCGAGGTGATGGTCGCCAACATCACCTATGACGAGGCGGAGACGCTGTGCGATACCCTTACGGCGCTGGACGGGGTGCAGAGCGTCAGCTTTGATGAAACGAGCGACCATTACAGCAGCGCTTCGGCACTCTTTTCCGTCACCTTTTCCGCCGATGAGAACGACGACGCCTGCCTGACCGCGCTGGACGCGGTAAAGGAGACGCTGGCGGGCTATGACCTCTACATCTCCACCGATCTGGGCAATACCTTGCAGGAGACCATCGCAAGGGAAGTCGGCGTCATTATGGTATACGTGGCGGTCATCGTGGTGGCGGTGCTCATCTTTACCAGCCAGACCTACGGCGAGGTGCCGGTGCTGCTTCTCACCTTTGTCACCGCCATGATTCTCAATCAGGGCAGCAACTTCCTGCTGGGCACCATCTCCTTTGTTTCCAATTCGGTCACCAGTATTCTGCAGCTTGCCCTTTCGCTGGATTACGCCGTGATCCTGAGCAACCGCTTTAAGGAGGAGCGCCGAAGCCTGCCGGTGCGGGAGGCTGCTATTGCCGCCCTCAGCAAGGCGATCCCGGAGATCGGCGCCAGCTCCCTGACCACCATCGGCGGTCTTGCCGCCATGCTGTTCATGCAGTTCAAGATCGGTCCCGATATGGGCATCTGCCTTATCAAGGCGATCCTGTTCGCCCTGCTGGCGGTTTTCATCGTCATGCCGGGGCTGCTGGTGCTGTTCGGACCGCTGATCGAAAAGACCCGCCACAAAAACTTTGTCCCCCGCATCTCCTTTGTGGGCAAATTTGCCTATGCCACCCGCAAGGTCGTTCCGTTCGTCTTTTTGGTGCTGGTGGCGGCGGGCTTCTACTTTTCCAACCGCTGCCCCTATGTGTACGGGTACAGCTCCATCACCACACCGAAGCTGAACGAAAGCCAGATCGCCGATAAAATGGTGAGCGAGACCTTCACCTCCTCCAATATGGTGGCGCTCATCGTCCCCGCCGGCGACTACGAAAAGGAAGCCGCTCTGCTGCGGGAGCTGGAGAGCCATGACGAGATAGACTACACCATGGGGCTTGCCAATGTGGAGGCGATGGACGGCTACATGCTGGCGGATAAGCTGACGCCCCGCCAGTTTGCGGAGCTGGCGGGTCTGGACTATGAGCTGGCGCAGGTGGTATATGCCGCCTACGCCACCGAGCAGGGCGACTACGGCAAGCTGATGGGCAATATTTCCGCCTACCGTGTGCCGCTCATTGATATGTTCCTGTTTGTCTGCGACCAGGTAGACGCGGGCATTGTCACACTGGAGGGGGAGCAGAAGGACGCCCTGATGGACGCCCGCGAGCAGATGCAGATGGCGAAGGCGCAGCTGTGCGGGGAGGATTACGACCGTATGCTGCTGTACCTTACCCTGCCGGTCAGCGGCGAGGAGACCTACGCCTTTACCGATACCATTCACGATATCGCCCAGAGCTACTACCCCAAGGGCAATGTGTATGTTGCGGGCGATTCCACCAATGAGTACGACTTCCAGAAATCCTTTTCCCGCGATAACATCGTGGTCAGTGTTGTTTCCATTCTTATCGTACTGGTGGTGCTGCTGTTCACCTTTCAGTCGGCGGGCATGCCCATTCTGCTGCTTCTGGTCATTCAGGGCAGTATCTGGATCAACTTTTCTATCCCCGCCATCAGTCATACGCCGCTTTTCTTTATGAGCTATCTGGTGGTCAGCTCCATTCAGATGGGTGCGAATATCGACTACGCCATTGTTATCGCCAGCCGCTATCAGGAGATCAAGAACAAGATGAACCACCGGGAGGCGATCATTGAGACGCTGAATTTCGCCTTCCCCACCGTGCTGACCTCCGGCGCCATTCTTACCGTAGCGGGCACCCTCATCGGGCAGATGACCTCCGAAGCCACCATCGTCGGCATCGGGCAGTGTTTGGGGCGCGGCACCATCATTTCCATGCTCCTTGTTATGTTCGTGCTGCCGCAGATCCTGCTGACCGGCGGTGTCATTGCCGATAAGACCAGCTTCTCCGTGCCCACCATCACCCGCCAGCGGGAGGCTTCCGGTCGGGTCTTTGTGGACGGCGCGGTAAGCGGACGGGTGAACGGCACCGTCAGCGGCATTATGCGTGCCAATATCGAGGGCGATGTGAACCTTACCGTTATTTCCGGCAGCGTAAGCGAGGAGACCCCGCCGCCGACCGAGCCGCCCCGTGAGCTGCCGCCCGCGGCGGAACAGACCGAACCCGCAAAGGAGGAGAACGACCATGAACATGAATAAATTTCTCTCCCGCGCGGGTTCGCTGCTGCTGGCGGCGCTGGTGCTGCTGCCCATGGCGCTGCCCCTTGCCGCGGCGGCGGAAAACGGCAGGACCGTGACCATAAATACACCGGAGGAGCTGATCGAGCTTGCCGCCCGTTGTTCCTCCGATACCTATTCCAAAAACCTGACCGTCCGCCTGAACGCCGACCTTGATCTTTCCGGCGCCGAGGTCTCCTTCCCCGTGTTCCTGGGGGAATTTGACGGCGGGGGGCACACCATACGCGGGCTGCGGCTGCAGGGCAGTCACTCCGTTTACGGGCTGTTCAGTCTGGTGCAAAGCGGCGCGGTCATCAAAGACCTTGCCGTGGAGGGCGAAGTGACCCCCACCGGCACACAAAGTGCGGTGGGCGGCATCGCCGGCGAAAACCACGGGCGCATCGAGAACTGCTCCTTTTCCGGCGCGGTCATCGCGGGCAGCGCGGTGGGCGGCATCGCCGGCAAAAACGGCGCGGGCGGCACCTTGGTGGATTGCTCCGTAACCGGTGCGGTGCGCGGCACCACCTATACCGGCGGCATTGCTGGTCAGAACGGCGGCACCCTGCTGCGCTGCACCTCCGACGCCGCGGTGAACACCGCCGTGCAGGAAAACACCACGCTGGCGGGCATGGAAAGCACCCTTTACAGCCTCTTAAAGCGGCAGGAGGTGACCGAGACCGCCGTGACCAGCGATACCGGCGGCATCACCGGCTATTCCACCGGTATTCTGCAAAGCTGCACCAACACCGGCACCGTGGGCTACCCCCATGTGGGCTACAATGTCGGCGGCATTGCCGGCAGACAGAATGGCTACATGGCAAACTGCGTCAACCGCGGCACCGTGCAGGGGCGCAAAGATGTCGGCGGCATTGTGGGGCAGATGGCGCCCGATATCACCCTGCAATTCTCCTCCAACGGCATCGATGAGCTGCAAACCGAGCTGAACAAGCTGCAAAGCCTCATCGACCGCACGCTGGAGGACGCGCAGGACGCCTCCGATACCGTTACCGGCAGGATCAGCCGTGTCTCCGGCTATGCCGACAGCGCGCGGGAAAACGCCTATGCCATCACCGGCGAGCTGCGGGACTTTGCCAACAGCAACATTGATACCGCCAACGGGCTGCTGCTGTTGATCGAGCGCTACCTTGCCAAGGCAGCCCCCATTCTGGACGATCTGGCAGATGCCGGCGAGCGCATGGCAACAGCCGCCGATGAGATGCAGAAGCTCCTTGACCAATTACAGGCGATGAGCGGTGATATCGGCGCCATACTGGATCATCTGCTGGATTTCTGCGCCGAAATGGAAGCGGCAAGCGCCGATCTTTCCGCCGGTGCCGACCAGCTGGAGGAAGCGTTCCGCCTGCTGGGTGAGCTGCCCGATGACTTCCCCGATACTACACAGCTCCGTGCCGACCTTACGGAACTGGTCTCGGCGCTTTCCGCCCTCAATAAGACCATCAATGACGCCATCAACGAATACGACGAAACCGGCACGGTAAGCGAAGCGACGCAGGAACAGCTGAAAGCCGACCTGCGGGAGGCGTTCCGGTGCTGGTCTGCCGTGGTGGACGATCTGGACGAGATATTGCAGAACACCGATTTCGGCGCGCTGCGTGACCAGACGCTGGAAACGCTGAAAGCCGTCGCGGAGTGCTTGCAGTCCGCCGCGGAATCCTTCTCCTCGGCAGCGGAGCACACCCAAAACGCCATGGGCAGTCTGCGGCAGGCGCTGGAGATCCTGCGCTCGCTGGAGGAGCCGGTCAATGAGGTGCTGGATCAAATGGACACCGTGCTGGAGGAGCTGGAGCAGGCTTCCCGCTCCCTTTCCTCCGGTCTGCGCAGTGCGGCACAGTGGGCACGGGATCTCTCCGGGGAGGATCCCGGCTCCTTCTCGGGCTTGGGCGAGAACTTTGACCAGTCCTCCGATGCCCTTAATGCTTCCCTGAGCGGGCTGGGCAACGAGCTGACCGCCCTGAACCGCGAGCTTTCCGCCTCCAATACCGTCCTCATCGCCGATCTGCGCGCCGTCAACACCCAGTTCATGAAGGTGATGGACCTGTTCCTCAATATGCTGAACAATACCCAAAGCGTTGATTACAGCGAGGTGTTCGAGGATATCTCCGACCAAAGCCTGCAAAGCGCCACCCGCGGCAAGGCGTTGGAGTGCCTGAACTACGGCGCTGTCAACGGCGACCGCAACGCCGGCGGCATTGCCGGCGCCATGGCGATAGAATATGACTCCGACCCCGAGGACGACCTGCTTTCCGGCGAAGGCACCAGCCTGCGCTTCACCTACCAGACCCGCGCCATTCTGATGTCCTGCGAGAACTACGGCACGGTGGAAGCCAAAAAGAGCTGCGCCGGCGGCATCGTCGGGCGCATGGATCTGGGCACCGTGTACGGGTGCGGCGGCTGGGGCGATACCTCCAGCCAAAGCGGTGACTATGTCGGCGGTGTGGCGGGGCTTTCGCTTTCCTCTATCCGCCGCAGCTATGCCAAGTGCAGTCTTTCCGGCGGCAAGTTCGTCGGCGGCATCGTAGGCAGCGGCAGTCGTGTTGCCGGCTGCTATGCCATGGTGGAGATCACCGGCTGCACCCAGCAGGGCGGCGCGGTGGCGGGCGAGATCACCGGTGAGTACAGCGGCAACTACTTTGTCTCCGATACGCTGGCGGGTGTCGACCGCATCAGCTATTCCGGCAAGGCGGAGCCGATGACCTACGAGGCGCTGTGCGCCCTTACCGCCCTGCCGGAAAACTTCCGCCGCCTGACCCTCACCTTCCGCACGGAGGACGAGGTGCTTTCCACGCAGGAATTCTCCTACGGCGCTTCCTTCGGCGAGGAGGTCTACCCCGCCGCCCGCGCCAATGCGGACTGTTATCTGACATGGGATAAGACCGACCTGACCGACCTGCGGTTCGATACCGTCGTTACCGCCGTGTACCGCCCCTATGTCACCACGCTGGCGTCCTCCGCGCTGCGGCAGGGCAAGCCGGTGCTGCTGGTGGAGGGCAAGTTCCGCGAGGGAGATACCCTCACCACC
>JBNMIL010000080.1:0-8714 GCA_050873265.1 Angelakisella sp.
GCCTCCAGCAGTTTTACGATGTTTTCAGTCGCTACCACCTTGCCGTCGCAGAGGGAAGCCGCCGCGTTCAGCCGTTCCTCCTTGGAACGGCGCTGTTTGTCCCAGGACATTGTAAAAGAACCACCTTTCACTGTTACTCTTTCATTTTTTCTCTAAAAAAGCCGAAAATTTTGCCTGTTAAGGCATCATTAAGATTAGTATAGCATTGACTTTCTATGATGTAAAATATATAATATGACTAAGATCAATAACAGGCGGGTTATATAAATCAATAACGCCAATTCTATATGAGGTACTGCTATGGAAATCACACATCTCCGCTATTTCAAAAAGACCGCCGAGCTGGAACATATCACAAAGGCGGCGCAGGAACTGCATGTGGCGCAGCCCTCCCTCAGCCGGACGATCAGCATGCTGGAGGACGAGCTGAAGGTCAAGCTCTTCAACCGCAAGGGCAAAAGCATCGAGCTGAACGAATACGGCATCATCGTGCTCAACCACACCAACCGCATCTTAAAGGAGCTGGAGGCGATCCACAGGGAGATCGATGACGCGCGGGAAAACAGCGTTATGAATGTCACCTTCTCTATGAATGCCGCCTCCACCCTCATTCCGCGTCTTGTGCGCGGCTTCAAGGAGGAGCACAGCGATATCCGTTTACATATCCTTCAGGAGGATCTGGTCAGCGACAGCGGACAAAGCTGCGATCTGACCCTCTTTGCCGGCAGCCAGCCCGTTTCCGGACCGTTCTGCACCACCCTCATCGAGGAGGAGATTCGTCTCGCCCTGCCCATCACCAATCCGCTGGCGCACTTCGATTCCCTCACCCTCGATCAGGTTTCCAAGGAGGAGTTCATCTGCCTGCAAAAGGGCAAGAACCTCCGCAGCATCACCGATGCCTACTGCAAGATGGCGGGCTTCGATCCCAATGTCGTTCTGGAAAGCGATAGTCCGGAGACGGTGCGCGAGCTGATCCGTGCCGGTATCGGCATCTCCTTTATCCCCATTCAGACATGGCAGGATATGGAGGACGAACATATCGCGCTGGTCCCCATCTCCAATCCTCACTGCCGCCGCTACATCAACCTTTCGTGGCGGGAAAGCAGCTATCTTTCTCCGGCAGCCATTCTGTTCAGGGATTACCTCATCAAGCACTTTGCCGAGCTGGCAAAATAACAGAAAAACCTTCGCCCCGCCTACCGGCGGGGCTTTTGTGCGCCATCACCGAATGACTTGCGGGAATTTTGCAAAATCAAGAATAATTCCTAAAAAGACGGTTGATTTTTCATTCCAATTGGCTTATTATAGGTATAGTAAAAGAGTTGGGCAGTATAGTAATGCCGAACATTCCATAAGGGAGGTGTCTTTATGTCGCATCTGTCCAAGGTACAGGTCGCCATTCGGGATATTGATGTACTGGGCGAGGCACTGCGCGCGCTGGGGCTGCGCCGTGTCGGCGAGGTTTCCGAAAATTACGAGTTCGCCGATACCTTCAATCAGTGTGATGTCATCGCCGTCAATGCCGTCAACCGTGTCATGGCGTTCAAATTCGTCAATGGCGAAGCCGAGCTTCATTCCAATCTCGAACCCGGGGATTTTGAAAAGACCCGTGACGAGCTGCTGCAAAAATACGCCGTACTGCTCCTCAAAAAGACCGTGGAGCAGGAGGGCAAATTTCAGGTGCAGGAGCAGGAGACCCTGCCCGATGGCACCGTCCGCATCAAAGTAGGGAGGTGGGTATAACCATGGCAGAACAGACCGTAACCTATCTCATCGGTAAGGACGGCAAGATTACCGTCGAGGTCAACGGCGTCCGCGGCGCCTCCTGTCGGGAGCTGGTCCGTGAGACCGTTGAGAAGCTGGGCGTCGAGCTTTCCACCGAGCTGAAGCCGGAGTACTTCGACCAGCCCGAAGAAAAGGAGCAGGAAAAGACCCGCTTCTAAAAAACAAAAGCAAAGCGAAAAGGAGGGAGCAAAATGGCGTCTGCGCTGTGGCTCGGTTCCATGGAACCGCAGCGGCTCTCTCCCTTTTTGTCGCTGCCGGTACAGGTGATGATCACCCCGCGACCGGTGCAGCCGCCGCTTGCCGGTCAGCGTTTTTTCACCCCCGCGGGGGAAAAAGGACCCCTTCTCGCCGCCCTTGAGGATCGGGATATCTACTTCCTCTCTGTCACCGATTGGTCGGGCATCATGCTTCCGTCCCGTCACGGTCGCCTGCTGGCGCTGGGGCAGGTGCCGCCGCCCGTCGGCAGTCCCGTGGAATATCTCCCCACCCCGCCGCGGGAGCAGTACGCCGCCCTGTGCCGTCTGCTTTCGCCCGTCGAGCCGGAAACGCTCTACATCACCGGCGGCGAGGTGCGCTGCTCCGTCGTGGAGGAGGACTACCTCCCCCTGCTGGAAAGGCTGGGCAGCCTATGAAAGTGGGGAAATACTACCGCAATCGGGAGGAGACCTGCATCAGCGGCAGTACAGGCTGCGGCGTTGTCTACCTCTCCGGCTGTGATATGCACTGTGCCTATTGTCTGGTCTACGATATCTCACAGGAGGGAAAAGGCACCCCCTACACCCCCCATCAGCTGGCGGAGCTGCTTTGCTCCCTGCAGCGGCGCGGGGTCAGCCACATCAGCCTTGCCAATGTCGAACCCTCCGCCGATGAGGTCATCGAAGCCATTGCCGCCGCAAGGGAGCTGGGGCTTACCGTCCCGCTCCTCAATAATTTCAATGGTTATGCCTCTACGGCGCTCACCCGCCGTCTGCTGCCCTTTTTTCAGGGCTACATTATGGATTTTAAGTACGCCGATGCCGCACTGGGGGCGCGCCTTTCCGCCGTGCCGGAGTACCCCGCCCGCGCCCTTGCCAACTTGGCGCTGCTTTCCGCCCACTACGGCAAAAACCGTTACGATGCGGCGGGACTGCTGCAAAGTGGCGTCCTGCTGCGCCATCTTATCCTGCCGGGCGCGTGGCAGAACACCGAGGACGCGCTGCGTCTCTTGGCGGAAAATAACCCCTGCGGCTATCCGCTGTCGCTCCTACCGGACTTTGTACCGGAGGGACGCGCCGCCGCCGTCCTCCCCCCACCTTATACCGTCCCGCCGCAACGCCTGCACCACTTTACCGAACTTGCCCATTCACTGGGCTTGGAACTTTTATAGCTTCTTGAAGCAAACTGCTCAGCAGACTAAAAAGTATTTGCTCACCCGCACCATAGTTCCCCTCCTTTGAGGAGGGGAGAGGGGAGGTGGTTCGCCCTTCGCGCTCCAGCGCGCGGGCGATAAAAATGTGTCGCAGACACTTTTTGAGCGCATCTGCGCGCCGTACGGATTTGTTTTTCTGCTGCCGCAGAAAAACAATATCCGTATCCAGCGCAGCCAAGCGACGCGGGTTTTTAGGGCAGCAGCCCTAAAACGCTTTTGGGTACTTTTGGCGGGTCAAAAGTACCACCCCGCCGGTAGGCGGAAACACTAAGACGCGAATAAACCGTTCCCTCCTGCTCGGAGGGAGGATAGATAGAACAACCCGCAAGTAAGGGGGAACCCTCTCTTGCAGGGTTCCCCCTCTTTGCAAAACAATCCGCCGGATCATTTTGCAAATTCAACCCCTTTCGGAGCGCCCTCCGGAAAAGGGGATTTCGCGCTCTGCGGAGCGCGACCAAAGACGCTGCCTTTGGATTTCGCAAGCCTTTTGAAAAAGGCTTGACCGAAAACTTTTGCATTACTTCCCCCGAAAGGAGTACCCAATATGAACTTCCGTGAAGAATTCAATCTCGCCGTCCGTGCCCGCTGCGCCGTCATGTATGTCACCACCAGGGAGGAGGAGCGCCTCCTCTCGGTCGTCAGGGACTGCGCCGCCGAGCTGGAAAATATGCGGGTCGTCAGCTGGGATTTCGCCTCCGGCTTTGATGTCGGCGTCGCCGTCGGCAAGGGCAATCCCATCGCTGTCCTCGATTTCATCGCCAAGGAACCCGCCGAGACCCCCATTCTCTATGTCCTCAAGGATTTCCACCGTTTTCTGGAGGACAATATGGTCTGCCGCATGGTCAAAAATCTCGCCATGCAGCTTAAACCCCAGCAAAAAAGTATCCTCATCGTCAGCCCCGTGTTCAGGCTGCCGGAGGAGCTTTCCTCCTCGGTCAGCGTGCTGGAGTTCCAGCTGCCCACCCTGCCGGAGCTGCGGGATTACATCACCAATATCACCCAGAATGTCGTTGTGGATATGGATAAGCAGGGCTTCGAGCAGTTCGTCCGCGCCTTTCAGGGGCTTACCATCTCCACCGTCAAGACCATTCTTTCCAAAGCCCTCGCCCGCAGCGGCAAGATCGGCTTGAATGACCTTCAGCTCGTTTTGGAGGAGAAAAAGCAGGTCATTCGCAAAACCGAGGTGCTGGAGTTCTTCAACGCCGAGGAGACCATGGGCTCCATCGGCGGCATGGATACCCTCAAGAGCTGGATCATCACCCGCGGCATGGCGTTTTCGGAGGAGGCGCAGCAGTTCGGGCTGCCCTATCCCAAGGGCGTTCTCATCGTCGGCATTCAGGGCACCGGCAAGTCCCTCTGCGCCAAGGCGATCAGCCAGCAGTGGCATATGCCGCTCCTGCGGCTTGATGTCGGTCGGCTCATGGGCAGCTATGTTGGCGAGTCGGAAGCCAGAACACGGGAAATGATCCAGATCGCCGAGGCCATGGCGCCCTGCGTCCTTTGGATCGACGAGGTGGATAAGGGCTTCGCCGGCATCGGCGGCGTGCAGGGAGACAGCGGTGCGCAGGCGCGCGTGTTCGGCAGCCTCATCACATGGATGCAGGAAAAGAAGTCCCCTGTTTTCATCGTCGCCACCGCCAATAATATCGAGCAGCTCCCGCCGGAGTTTATGCGCAAGGGTCGTTTTGATGAGATTTTCTTCGTCAATCTGCCCACCGAAAAGGAGCGGGTGGAGATCTTCCGCCTGCACATCAGCCGCCGTCGGGATATCGCCGTCAAGAATTACGACCTTGCCGCCCTTGCCAAAGAGACCAAGGGCTTCTCCGGCGCGGAAATCGAGCAGGTCATCAATGACGCCATGTTCACCGCCTTCTCCCAGCAGCGGGATTTCACCACCGAGGATATCCTCTCCGCCATTCACAGCACCATTCCGCTTTCCGTCACCTTCCGCGAGACCATCAATAAGCTCATCGCGTGGGCGGGCAGCGGCAGGGCGCGCATGGCAAGCAGCCAGCAGGAGGCGGCGGAGACCGAGACCGGCGACCAGCTTTATTACAGTTATCAGAACGGACAAAACGGGACAGGGGATCATCTGCAATGAAACCTTTCGCCAATGACCCGTCCTTGGATCGGGTGCTTCTCATCAGCCGGGAGGAAATGGGCGGTACGGCGGGCGGCTTCGATCCGCTGCACCCCGTCTACACCCGCACCGAGGGCGCCGATCCCTTTACCTATCGCAACAATTTTTGCCATATGCGCCTTTTGGCAGATGGTACGGTGGAGCTGACCGAGCAGGGCAGCCCCGCCCGCTTCGCGGCGCAGTGGCAGCAGCTTTTGTTGCAGCTTGCCGCCTGCCGCACCCTCTCCGATCTGCGCATTTACGATTTTGAGGGAAGCGCACCGCCCATGGCGGCAGCCCTTACCACCTACGGCAGGCTGCTGCTTTACGGCAATGTCGGGGCGGAATTCGCCCCCGCTGCCGATTGGCAGGGCGTTACCCGTGTTTTTTGGGATACCGATGGCTTCGGCGCTCTCTGCGAGGACGGTGTGTTCCGCGCGGTGGGAGCGCTTTCGGCGCTGGACGGCATCGATGAGGTGGAGGAGGCGGTCGGCTCGACGCTGCCGGGGCATTGCAGCCCCATTGCCTACCTTTTGCAGAAAAACGGCACCGTCACCCTGTTCGACCGCAAGAATAAGAGTATCCAGCGTCCCCGGGAACGGGTGCAGAAGATCGCCATGGTGCGCTACAATCCCTACGGTGTCTCCACATGGGTCGCCCTTTCCAAGATCACGGGGCGCTTTTTGTGCAGCGAGCCGCGGGACGCCATCTCCGCCGACTTTTTCGGCGGGGATTATACCGATATCATCGCTCCCAATCGCTTCCGTCAGAAGATCGCGGACTTTGCCGCCGTGCCCCGCCGCTATCTTGCCGTCCTCTATCAGAACGGCTACCTGCGGGTGTTCGGCTCCGGCTACCACAGCGGCGATATCCTCTGTGAAGATGTCCGCGGCATCGAGCTGGAGGGCGAGGAGCTGATCGCCTATCTCCCCGCCGACCTTTCCTACGCCCCCGCCATCGATATGGAGGAGCCGCCGGAAGAGGACAGCCTTTCCCCCGCGGAGAGCATCGTTTCGCTGGGCGCGCCGGTGCGTTTGCCGGAAATTCTTTCCCTGCTGCGGGAACGGGTGGAACGCTGGCGGCAGGCGGAGCGGCTGGCGCCCCCCGCCGTCAAAAAGCCGGTGCGCGCCATTCGCCGCAGCAGCCACTACATCTACTTCCTCTATCGGGACGGTACCGTGGAAGCCACCCTGCTTACCCATACCGGTCACAGCGCCCACGGCGAAAACGCCGTCTCCCACTGGCAGAATGTCGCCGAGATCATTCCCGGTCGGCACCAGACCCTTGCTCTCTGCACCGATGGCACCGTGCTGGCGGCGGGGCGGGGCTACGGGCAGCCCTACGCCGTCTCCGGCTGGCGGAATGTCACGCAGCTTTACCAGTCCTCGGGGCTGGCGGCGGCAGTCACCGCGTCGGGGTCGGTCTACGCCCTTTGGGCGGATACCAATGAGCCGGTGCGGGGCACCGAAGGCTGGCGGAATATCACGGCGCTTGCCCTCGGCGATGACTTTCTCCTCGGCTTGACCGGAGACGGCGAAGTCCTTGCCGCCGGTCACAATGACAGTGTTCTTTCCGCCGTAAAGGACTGGAAAAATATCGTTCAGGTCGCCGCCGTCTCCGAGGCGGCAGCCGCTCTCACCGCGGAGGGCAAGGTCCTCTCCTGTGGCAGTCCCCGTTTCCTCCGCTACGAGGGAATGGAGCGCTGGCAGGGTGTCCGGCAGCTCATCGCCTACCAGAACGGCAGCGGTTCGGTCTTTGTCGGGCTGGATAGCAGCGGTCAGGCGCACTTCTGCGGCAAGTGGACGGGTGGCGCTCTCTGCCGCACCGACAGCATCGACCCCGAAAAGTGGTCGGGGCTTTGCCGCGTCTGGCAGGAGGGCTACTACCTGCTGGGCGAAAAGGCAGATGGCGCCATCATCTACGAAAGCACCCCCACCGAGCGTGCCGGTCTGCCGCCTGCCGATGACCATATCACCGATTGGAGCCTTGTCACCGATTGGGCCATCGAGGGGGAATACCTCATGGCGATCCTCCGTGACGGCTCGGTCGGCTGGGAGGGCGCCCGCCGCCGACCCGAAAAGCGCCGCATTACCGAGGGGTGGAAAAATATCCGGCACTGTCTTTTGTGGAGCATCGCCGGAGGGCGCAGCAACGCCATGGCGGTCGATGCCGCGGGGCGCCTTTTCTCCGACCAGAGCGATGCCGCCGCGGCGGAGTTCTTCGGGCAGTTTTCCGGTGTCCGCCGTATCGCGGTGTTCCAGCCTTTTTTGCTGGTGCTGCACGGCGAGACTCTCTCCTTTGTGCTGTTCGGCAAAAACGGCTGGGAGCGGCACGACCTGCCGCAGGTCGAAAGTCTGCTGACCGCCGAGGAGGGCAAAACCGTCGTTGTCACCTTCACCGATGGCAGGGTGCGTTCCTTTGGGCAGACCCTCTATGACAGCACCGTGGACCCCGCGGCGAAAAATGTCCGCTTCTACGGCGACCGCAGCGACTACCTCGAAAACGATCCCGACCCGTTCTGCCACTTCGAGGGCGTCATCGGGCTTCAGGGGGTGGGGCAGCCCTTTGTCCTTTCCGCCGCCAATCTCCGCTCCAGCGAGCATTTCTACTCGGTGCAGCAGCTGATGTACTTTGCCGGTATCCGGGGCGCCGTCACCGTGGAGCCGCTGGGCGACCTGCTGCTGGCGGACGGCAGCTGCCGCAGCCGCCGCGGCGATCTTTTCGCCAAGTGGGTCGGCATTATGCAGCTTTCCAGCTGTTCTACCCATACCGTCGGCGTCACCACTTTCCACACGGCGGTAGTTTACGGCGACGGGGAATACGGCAGCTGCAGCGTTGATGCCTACATGAACATCGTGCAGGCATTTGCCCTGCCCCACGCCACCGTCCTCCGCCAAAGCGACGGCACCCTCATCTCCCTCTGCGAAAAGCTGAGCGAGACCCCCTACGAGCCGCTGCCCGTCACCTCCGGCGTCACCCAAATGGCAATGACCGGCAGCCACTTTGCCCTGCTTTGCGCCGATGGCAGCCTGTGGTGCTGCGAGGCGCAGGCGTTTGCCGATAAGATCCGCTGGCGGGGCAGCAGTGAATATTACACCCGTCCGTGGGGCGCGTGGCAAAAGCTCTTTGCCGATGCCGTCCGTATGACCGTCACCGGCGAGGAGATTCGCGTCTGGCGGCACGATACCCGCTACAGCTTTATGGAGCCGACCCTGGAGCAGAACGCCCTCTCCGGTCAGGAACCGACTATACTGTGAGTATATTTTAACCGAAGCTCTCCGCATGGGGGCGGACGCGGCGCAGCCCGTTTCGGCTCCGCCGAAACCCGCAGGCTCCGCCTGCGTCAGCCGCTTCGCGGCTGGGGCTGCGCCCCGTACCTCCCCCCCGCACAAACCCCAAAAA
>JBNMIL010000081.1:0-8695 GCA_050873265.1 Angelakisella sp.
CGGCAGGATCGATATTCTCATCAACAATGCCGGCTTCGGCATTTCCGGCGCGGTGGAATTCACCGATACCGCGGAAGCCCAGCGCCTTTTCAATGTCAATTTCTTCGGCATGGTGCGCATGAACCGTGCTGTCCTGCCGCTGATGCGGGAACAGGGCGGCGGGCGCATCGTCAATCTCAGCTCGGTCGCGGCGCCGGTGCCCATTCCGTTCCAGACCTATTACTCCGCCGGTAAGGCGGCGGTCAATTCCTACACCATGGCGCTTTCCAATGAGGTCAAGCCCTTCGGCATCACCGTCTGCGCCGTCATGCCCGGCGATATCAAAACCGGCTTTACCGCCGCCCGCCAAAAAAGCATCGTCGGCGATGACATCTACGGCGGACGCATCACCCGCAGCGTGGCAGGCATGGAAAAGGACGAGCAGACCGGCATGGATCCCGCCAAGGCGGGCGCGTTTATCGCTTCTGTCGCCCTGAAGAACAGCCGCAAGCCGCTTTATACCATCGGCATTGCCTACAAGGGCGCCGTGTTCCTCACCAAGATCCTCCCCGCCCGCTGGCTCAACGCCCTCGTCGGGCAGATCTACGCCAAATAACATATTATCTCTTTCCGGCTCTGCAGCTTCCGCCGCGGAGCCTTTTCCTCTCCCTCACGCAATAAGACCCGCCGCAGGATCAGCTCCCGCAGCGGGTCTCATTTATGAATTTATATTTTTTATCTCTCTTTCTTCTTCACCGCCAGCAGCACGGTCAGCGCGCCGCCGCAAAGAATCGCCATCGACAGCGTCGGGCTGCCCGCACCGGTCGTGGGGTTCGCCACGGGGACCGTCACCGTGACCTCAGCGGGCTGCTTTACCAGATAGGTGATGCACACCGGGGACATGCTAGTGAACCGCACCCGCAGTCCGTCACGCTCCGCCCGGTAGCTCAGCGCCTCTATCTCTCCCGCACGCTCGCCGGAGGTGATCATATGCGTGATGACAAAGGTGTAGCTTCTGTCCGTTCCCTCCGGATAGGGCAGCAGAACCTCCACACCCTCTTCGGGGAAATTCTCCGGATCCACCGGGATCAGCTCACCGCCCGCGGTTTTTATCTGGAGCGCCACATCAAGCAGCATTCTGCCGGTGTTTTCCTCTTTCATCGCGGCATTGCCGGAAAATGCCTTTTCCAGCATTGCCTTAAGGATATCCTCCACGGTCGGATACTGCTCCGCTACCGCTTCCGGTACTTCATTCAAGCCCTCTTTGATGGTGGTCTCCATGGAAGAAGGCTCCTCCGGCTCCAGCTTGGGGCGAATGATCTCGTCCCAGTTCTCGATCACCTCAGTCCCTTCGGCATCGCGGTACACGCTGTGGCACACTTCACACTCCCAGTATGCCCAGTTTCCTTCCGTTTCGTAGGTCGGCGCCTTTTCAGGTACCTCCACTATTCTATGTCCTTCCTTTGCTTCCTCCCATGCGGCTTCGCCGCCATCGGCTGCACAGGGCTGATGGCACAGGTCACACACATACCATTCGCCTACAAAGCCGCCGTTACAGGGCGTGTAGTCCGGCTCATGCTTTTCGGTTCCGGGAGTATGGGTTCCCGTTCCCTCTTCCGGCTCTATTACATTGCCATCGTCGTCCAGCGGGCAATGGCAATCCACACATTCATAGTGAGATGTCCGGAAGCCGCCAAAGCAGGGGGTATAGTCCGCGGGGAACTCCTCGGTTCCGCGAGCATGCTCTCCCGTTCCCGGTTCCCACTCCAGCTGATTTCCTTCGGCATCGCAGGGCTGGTGGCACTGGTCGCACTCGTACCATTCGCTCCTCACGCCGCCATTGCAGAGCGTGTAATTCGGCTCATACTTCTCGCCACCGGGGGTATGGGCTCCCGTTCCTTCTTCCGGCTCTATTACATTGCCATCGGCGTCCAGTGGGCAATGGCAATCTACACATTCATAGTGAGATTCCCGGAACCCGCCAAAGCAGGGAACATAGTCCGCGGGGAACTCCTCGGGTCCGCGGGTGTGCTCTCCCGTTCCCGGTTCCCACTCTATTACATTGCCCTCGGTGTCCAGCGCGCAATGGCAAATTTCACATTCATAATGGGCTGTCCTGTAACCGCCATTACAGGGGGTATAGTCCGCGGGGAATTCCTCGGTTCCGGGGGTGTGTGTTCCCGTTCCCGTCTCCGGATCTATTACATTTCCCTCGGCGTCCAGCGGGCAATGGCAATCCACACATTCATAGTGAGGTGTCTGGAACCCGCCAAAGCAAGGGGTGTAATCCGCTGGGAATTCTTCCGTTCCGCGGGTATGTGTTCCCGTTCCCGGTTCCCACTCAACCGCTTTTCCATCAGCATCGCAGGGCTGGTGGCACTCGCTGCACTCGTACCAACCGCTCTTATAGCCGCCGTTACAGGGGGTGTAATCCGCCTCGTGCCATTCTGTGCCTGGTGTGTGCTTGCCGGTGGCGCAGGAATCACCGGGACCTACAAACATTTCCGCGTTTCCCGCTGCATCGCAGCCCCAACCGCAGTCCTCGCATATGTAATGCTCTACAACATACCCGCCACTGGTGCTGTTCCAGTCGGCAGGGTACAGGGTGGTTCCCGGTCTGTGAATTCCCGTTCCTCTGGTATAGGGGGCAGCGCTGCCATCGGCTTCACATGCCGCCTCGCAGACGGTGCAGATGTAATACTCCGACTGATGTCCGCCGACACAGGGCTTATAATCCGCCGGCTTCAGGCTGTCGCCGGGGGTGTGCCCGCCCAATGTCGAAACATCGGCAACGGTGCCCTCGGCATCAACGATCTTTCTGCACGCCTTGCAGTAGTAAAAACCCGTATTGCCGCTGCAGGCAGTCACATAGGGATTCTCCGGATCCGGCACATGGCACTTGTAGCCGCCGCTGCAGCCGTTTTCGGGTCCCACAAATACCTCACCGCCGCCGTTGGCATTGCAGGCGGCGCCGCACACCGTACACAGATAATAATCATATCCGTAGCCGCCGGTCTCGCTGTTCCAGTTGGCGGGGTACAGGGTATCCCCCGGCAGGTGCAGTCCGTCTGTACAGCCGCTCATGGCGCTTACCCCTACCGGCAGCATTCCTACCAGCAGTGCCACCGCCATGGCCAGGGCTGCCAGCTTCTTGCTCCGTATCGCTTTCATTTTTGTTTCTTCCTTCCCGCGTTTTTCTGCCGCTTCGGGCAGGTCTCGCCTGTTTTCAGTGTCTGCCGGCACTCGTCACGGTACACGGCTGCCAGCTTTCACATCATCTCATAGCATACTGCGGCAAAACCTCTAAAACAATTACCCGGCTGCATAGTAGGCGCCCTTTTTTCGATATATCGCACCAAAAAACGCAGGCAGCCCGGTCCGGCTCCTGCGTTTTCTGTCCATATTTTTATTCAAAAATTGCTCTCGAAAGATCAATGGGGTAGTCGATCGGATTATCCACATCGATCCGGTTGCCGGAAAAGGTGCTGCCCGCAAAATCAATACAGATATTTCCCGAGAGCAGTGCGAACTGCACGCCGATATCGTTATCCGCAATGACGCAGTCTGGGAACACTTCTCTAAAGGAGCGGAAGCTCACCGAGCGGTACAAAAAACCGATCCCGTTTCCCCGGAACTCACAATGATCCACACCGATCATGCCGCCGTCCAGTGCCACCGCCCCCACGTCCCAGCCGGTAAAGGTACAGCCGCCCATATACACCGAAGCCGCAGCCGAAAGGCCTGTTCCGCCATGACCGATAAAGTCCATATTAAACAGCATTACATTGGCGGGGGAATCGGAATGAACCGAAAGCGTCCCCGTAAAGGTGGTGCGCGCATTGCCATCGGTTCCGCCATACAGGTTCACCGCACGGGAAAGAATACTCACCCCGCCCTCGTAAGTGACCGGCGGCAGATAAATATCCACAATGGTATCGGCGGGAACCTCCTGCTCGATCCGTTTCAGCAGCGCTTTCAGCTCCTCTATGGTATCCAGCGGCGTATCCTCCGGCGTGTAGACCCGGCGTGCCAACGGAATAACCTCATAGGTTTGCTTCAGACGAATGACATCGCCGTTTTTCATGGTAATGGTCCAGTGCAGCTCATGGGTGCCGCTTTCGCCGGTATAGTAAATATAGCTCATTCGTGCCGACGGCAGGTAATCCGGATTATAGCCCGGCGTTTCCACAACCAGCGTCCCGTTTTCTTGGGGCACCGCCTCCAACGTGCAGCTTTGCACCTTTGCAAAGAACTGTTCCGTATCGGCAAGCTTTCCGTTTTGGTAAATTCCCAGCATCGGGGTATCCATATTGGTTTCCCCCGGCGAAGCCGTTACCGTTTTGCTGCCAATGGGACGGTTATTGGTAATATCCCCTGGGAAAAAGGTTACCAGCAGGTCATAGCTGCCATCCCGATCGGTATAGGTCACGGCAGCGCCGCCCTCGAAGGTTTGGGGACGGTCGGGCAGATAAATCGCCAAGCCCACCGCAACCACCACCGCAGCGCCCAGCAGCACATACCGCAGCTTTTTCCGCCACAGATGCGGCGGCTTTACTTCTTTTCGTTCAATCTGGCTCTGGGCGCAGTGCGGGCAGAAGGAAGCCCCTTCCGGCAGCTCGGCACCGCAATTTTTGCATTGCCTGTTCATTTTTGTCTCTCTCCTCGCTTATCTCACAGCGCCTCCATCAGGCTAAGAACACTCCGATACCGCTTTTGGGGATTTACCATTGTACATTTTTGCACCACTCGTCCCCATCGACCATGGGGCAATTCTTTGGAGGGGTGCTTGCCGGTCAGCATAATATTCAGCAACACCCCCAGCGAATAAATATCGGCGCGCTCATCGGTCTGGGCAATTCCGTACTGCTCCGGCGCGGCATAGCCTGTCGTGCCCAGAATACGGGTATCGGCGGTGTGCGCCCCCTTAAACAGACGGGAAGCGTCAAAGTCGATCAGCACCGCCTGCCGTCCGCGCAGAATGACATTTTCCGGCTTCACATCTCGGTGAACGGCGCCTATGCTGTGCAGCACCCACAGGGCTTGGCACAGCTGCCAGGTGATCTCCCGTGCCTCCGCCGCCGTAAAGCGCGCCCCGCGCAGAAGCTCCGCCAGGGAATCCCCTTCGATATATTCCTCCAGCACCGCCACCCTGCCATTTTCCTCCGCCGCCTCCATGATCTGCGGCAGGTAAGGGCAGGAAATGGGGAGCAGCTTTTGGTACACTTCCCCGCTGCCCTCATAATGGCGGAAAACCAGCCGTTTTCCGTTCTGTTTGTTTTGCAAAAGCGAAACACTGCCGCGCGGGCTGTTTTTCATCACCCGTACCGTCTCGTAATCCGCCGTCACGCTTTGCAGCAAATACCGATAAATGGCTCTCTCCCCCTCTTTCACTATGCAGCGGGCATATTGATTTCATCAGCACAAAACAGTATTATTATACGGTAGATAATCACCATTGTAAAGGCGGCATTCCCGTGAAAAACACCGATGATCTCCAGCAGGAATTGATGGAGACCCATGATCTGGATCAATTTCTATCCGATAACGAAGAAAACTTCATCAATAACAGCGTCTGCGAATTGCTGAACCAGCTGTTCCGCAAGCGGAATATTTCCAAGGCGGCACTGGCAAAGCAATCCGGCATGAGCGAGGTCTATCTCCATCAGGTCTTTGCCGGTCGGCGCAATCCCTCCCGCAGCCGCCTTTTGTGTCTTTGCTTCGGTCTGCAAACCACTGTGGAGGAAACACAGGAGCTCCTAAAGCAGTGCGGTTTTGCCCGTCTTTACACCAAGAACCGGCGTGACGCCATCATTCTGTACGGCATTCTGAACGGTCAGGATCTTTTTACCGTAAATGACAAGCTGTTTGCCGAAAATGAAGAATCCCTATACTAAAAAGCAGCGGAGAAGCCTTTACCGGCTCCTCCGCTTTTCGTTTCTTCATATTCTTGTTCCATACTCTTATTCAGCGCACACCGCTTTCAGCAGCGCCTCGGCGTCGCTGCGGGTATAGTACCGCGGCACCGGATAAGTCCCGTGGCACTCGCTGAATGCCTCTTTGATCACCGCGTCTATCCCCTCCCGCGGGAATTCCGCCAGCCGTTCCGGCACGCCGCCCGCTTTGTTCATTGCGGCAATGCTCTCCACAAAAGCCTCCGCGCGGGTTCTCTCGTTTTTATCATCGCTCACCCCGCAGATCTCCGCCATACGCGCCAGCCGCTTTTCGCATACCGGCAGGTAGTAGCGCATCACATGGGGCAGCAGCACCGCGTTGGCAAGCCCGTGCGGGGTGCCGTACCGCCCGCCGATGCTGTGGGCAAAGGCATGGACATACCCCACATAGGTGCGGGTAAACGCCATACCCGCCAAAAAGGAAGCCACCAGCAGCTTTTCACGCATCTCGGTGTTTTTCGGCTCCTCCCGCACCACCGGCAGCGCCTCGTAGATCATCTTGGCGGCAAGCTCGGCATAGCGGTCGGTCTCCGGCGTGGCGTAGGTCGAAACATACGCCTCCAGCGCATGCGTCAGGGCGTCCATCGCCGTGTGTACGGTGTTGCCCTGCGGCAAGCCGACCGTCAGCTCCGGGTCAAGAATGGCGGCAAAGGGAACGATCTTCGGGTCAAGGATCTGCCGCTTGCGGTGGGTCTCGGTATCGCTGATGACCGCCGCAATGGTCGTCTCGCTGCCGGTCCCCGCCGTGGTCGGCACTGCGATCAGCAGCATGGGGTGCTTCTTCACCTTCAGGATCCCCACCAGCCGCTCGGCGGGCTTGCCGTTGGCAATGGCTGCCGCCGCGGTCTTGGCGGCGTCCAGCACCGAACCGCCTCCCACCGCTAAAATAGCGTCGCAGCCGGCGGCACAGCGCACCGCCTCCTCTACCACGCCAAAGGTGGGGTCAGGGCTTACCCGGTCAAATACGACCGTCTCTATCCCGTTTTCCCGCAGCGCCGCCAGCGTTCCGTCCAGCTGCCCGCGCCGTATCATACCGGCGGTGGTCATCACCAGCACTCGCCGGCTGCCCGCCTCCCGCAGCAGCTCCGGCGCCTGCCGCAGCCGCCCCGCCCCAATGTAGGTCAGGGGGGTGGGCTTTTTTACTGCCATAACGACCGGCTTTCGCAGGGCGATCATAATACGGGAACCAATGTGTGACATAGCTGCTTCTCCTTTCGGTGTCCGAGGGAATACTTTTCTCTTTGGGCGCATCTCTGCCCACAGAGAACTCCCTTTCTTCGAAAAAAGACCCGACCTGCCGTATGTTGGGCAAGCCGGATCATCTTTCCTGTTACGGTCGTTACGGCTCTGTGGTGGGAACGATCAGGTCGATCCGCTCAGCGGGTGCCTCCGCCGGATCTTCACCGGTAGTCTCGCCGCCCCGCTCGGTCTTGTCGTCCTCGGAGCCGTCCTCATCGTCCCACAGACCGCCGTCCCAACCCTTCGCGTTGGAAGCGCCGCTGCTGTCGGGATCGGTGTTGTTCTCCTCACCGCTGTCCTCCGGCGTGGGCAGTGTCTCGCTTACCTCCGGCAACGCCGAAAGGATACACACCGGCTGCCCGTTTTCGTCGATCTCAATGCCAAGGATCTGCCGTCCCTCCGGCGGCTGGTACAGGATCTCCACCGTCTCCTCCACAGGTCGGAACAGATACACCGCCTGCACGCTGTCATCGCCCTGCAGGAACATCAGCCGGTCCACATCGATCCATCGGGCGTCCACGATCTTCCCGATGCGCTCCCCGCGCAAAACGACTTTCACGCTGGTAAAGTCGGCGGAGCAGTAAACCAGATCACCGGCGGCACTGCTGTAATAGGCAAGCCCGCCCTCCGCGCACCGTGCCAGCCGGTCGGGGATAAAGTCCACCCCGTCCTGCGCCATCAGACGGCGGAACTGCGTTTCGTTCAGCAGCGGGTAAAACAGCGCAAAGCCCGCCTCCTCCTCGGAGTTCATGGTAAGCAGGTCGGAGGATTGCTCCGGCGGCGCGGTCTCACCGTCAGGGGCGGCGGTGTACTGGTCGGGCTGCTTTTCCACCACAGTAAGGGCGGGACCGTTGGCAGCAAACAGTGCCTCCTCGCCATTTTGGGCAGGAGCAGCGCTGCCACAGCCGGTCAGCAGCAGGGCGATGCCGACCGCCGCCATCATAAAGATATACCGTTTCATCGGGCATCGCCCTCCTTTCTCAGTTTCTGAATTCATTATAGCGGGGAAATTGTGAACAAATCTACCATCTCTATCGGTTATTTTAAGAATTGCAGGAATTCCTGCACCCGATCGTAAAAGTTTTCGGTCAAGCCTTTTCCAAAAGGCTTGCGGTTTCCAAAGACCGCGTCTTTGGTCGCTTGCCGCAGCAAGCGAAATCCCTTAGCGCAGTCTCAAAAATATCGCCAGATATTTTTGACGCAAGCGGCTTCTGCAAACTTTCCCCTTAGTATTCCGGAGGGCGCTCCGAAAGGGGATGAATTTGCAAAATGCTCCGGTGGATCGTATTGCAAAGAGGGGGAACCCTGCAAGAGAGGGGTCCCCCTTGCCTGCGGGTTTTACTGACTACCCTTTCACCGAGCAGGTGAAAACAGCTAACTTAGGCTCAGTTTACTATCGCCTATCGGCGTCGCAAAGTTTTACAAAAGGTTATGGTAAGTACGCCTATCCAGCGACTTCCTTTTGCTCGTGCGCGTCGTCACGGGCTGCGCTCCATGTCGGGTCGCTATTCCCATGGAATAGACAA
>JBNMIL010000082.1:0-8308 GCA_050873265.1 Angelakisella sp.
ACCTTATCCCGCGCGGGGTTCACCACCCACGCCGAGGCGGTAAAGTGGGCGGTCTCATTCCGGCGGGTAAAGCTATCCGGCTGGTTTAATGCCGCAAGCAGCAGCGGCAGGTCGCGCTGCTCCTGCTCGTTATAGGGCTGGTAAGCGGCAAGGGCGGCTGGCAGATCGTAGGGCATGGGGCACCTCCTTGGGATAGGGTTTCGGCGGGGACGGGGCTTGGGGGGCGCGGGGCAGACCGCCCGGCGGGCGGTCGCGTGCGGTCTGCGACCGCGCGGCTCCGGCTGCGCCGGAGCGCCCCGCGCCCCTTTTGCCGCCCCTTTGCGTTCTGCTCCCAGTATAGCACGGGCAGGGCAAAGAAAAAAGCCCCCGCAGGAGCTTTTCTCTAAGTGCAAATGTAGATTTTAGTCGTGCCGGATCGCTTCCAGAGCGGAGATCTTGACAGCGCGGTTGGCGGGAATGAAGCCGAAAATGATACCGACCATCATCGAGAACGCCATGGCAAGCAGCACCAGCCACCACGGAATGATGGAGACCGCGCCACCGCCGCCGAAGCTGAGCCCCAGCGAAGCCAAAAGGTTCGCTACAAGCGGCACATTGTTTAACAGATAACTGATAAGGAAGCTGAGCCCCACACCCACGATACCTCCGATCAGACCGATCATGGCGGATTCGGTGAGGAACATGGCGCGGATAGCGCCCAGCTCGGCGCCCAGTACCTTCATGACACCGATCTCCTTGGTGCGCTCATAGATGGACATGACCATGGTATTGGCAATGCCGATGGCGGCGACAAACAGCGAGATAGCCGCCAGACCGCCCAGCATGGTCTGGATCATGGTGAGCTGCTCATCAAACATCTTGCGGGTATCCTCCATGGAGGAGCACTGGAAGCCCATGTCCTCTATGGCTTTCTGCACCGCGGCAACCGAAGCCGCGTCCACGCACTTGACCCGTACATCATCGTAGCTGGTCTCGGTGGGGGCTTTTTCGCCGGAGGATTTATAGTATTTCTGCTCCAGTGCCTTCAGCTGGTTGATATCCATGAAGATGCACTCGCTGGTCTCCCAGCCCTTGTTCCAGTCCTCCACCATAACGCCGGTGATGTTGGGGGTGACCTCCAGTACAGACTTGGAGTTGCCATTGTTATCGTAGCTCTCAGCGTACATGATGAGCTTATCCTTCATCATATCCACAAAGGGCTTTTTGGGGTTGCCCATGGCGTCGGTCTGGTACCGATCCACATAGTTGTTGCGCTTTTTCTTGGTGTCACGGAAGTTGTACGCCACATTGGCACCCACCACCATGCTGTAATCCTTATTACTGTCCGCAAAGGAGGTGCCCTCATTCAGCGAGTAGCCCAAAGCGTCAAACGCCTCGGCGTAAATACCGATGATCTGAGTGTAGGCATCGTAGCGTCCGTTGCGGGATTTCAGCCGGAAGCTGACCCGGCTGTTATAAAATGGGGTAGCGATCTGCACATTGTCCATCGCCTGGATCTGGGCAAGGGCTTTATCGTCCAGCTTGGTCTCGCCTCCGCCGTAGTTGTAGACCTGAATGATGGTAAGATCGCCCCACTCTGCCAGCATCTGCATCATGGATTCCCGCGCGCCGATACCCAGCGAGACCATCAATATGATGGCGCACACGCCGATGACGACGCCGATGACCGTTAGGGCGGTACGCACCCTGCGGCGGGTCAGATTGCGCAGGCAGACGCTAAGAAGGTCAGATATCCTCATCTTCGTCTACGCTCTCCTTTTTATTTTTACGCAGCTTCAGGTACACAAACACACCGGCAGCGACGACTACCACACCGGCAACGACCCAGAACCAGGGGAAGCTTCCGGTCTCCGGCTCCACGGGACCTACGGGGTCAACGGGATCAACGGGATCGGTGGGACCGTAAATGTCCTCGTAGCTGACCGCGTTGGTCACAAAGGGGACCGATACGGTGCGCTGGTTCATATTGGTGTCCTCGTAGGTGATGATGACCTCACCCACGATCTCGCCCTTATCATTGGCGGTGATGTAGAAATCCGCGCTGGAGGTGGTGCCGGAGGAAAGGTTGCCCAGGTACTGCTCCTCGCCGTTATTGGAGAGAGCTTCGCAGTTCAGCTTCGCGGAAAGGTTGTAGATATCGGTACGGCTCTTGTTGACAAAGTTGACGGAAAGATTGTTTTCCTCGCCCACAAAGATCTGGGTGGCGAGGTCGATGCCGGTGACGGTAAAGCGGTCTACCTGCAGTACGGGCATGCTGATGGTCTCGGTAGTCTTGGCATTGCGGCGCACGCCGTCATCAAGGTAGTCGTAGGTAAAGTCCACCGTCATGGAGTGGGACTGCGCCGCCGCGGTGGGCTTCACGGTCACATTCACGGTCTTGGTGATGGTGCCCTCGGCGTCCAGCGACTCGATGTAGAAAGAGTTGGAGCTGCTGGTCAGCATCATGGCATCGGGCAGGGTCATGGTCACCATCATGTTTTCCACCGCCATGGTCTTGCTGGTGTTGCGGAAGGTCATGGTGATGTTGCGGGTCTCGCCGGCAACCAGGTCGCTGCCGCCGTAGCTGTAGCTGCTGATGATGACATAGGGCTGCGCCGCGGTGGTTTCGGGATTATCCTTGCCGCCGTTGTTTTCGGGGGTGATAGTGGCGTTATCCACCTTGCAGGTGATGATGGCATTGTAATTGCCCTGCGTCACAATGAGCTTGAGGGTATTATCGCTGCCGCCCACATAGTAAACGCCGGTCAGGGCAATGGTCATACCGACAGGATTGCCATTCTCTTCCCACACATTGATATCGGCGCCCGCCTTGGGAGCGGTGCTGTAGGAGCCGAAATTGCCGGCAAGGAAGCTGCTGTCGCCGGGGGTGGAGACCGAGAACTTGCTGCCGTCATAGCCGGGCTGGGAAGCGAAGTTTACAAAGTCGCTGTCCCGCACATACAGGGTCAGGTCAACATAGTCGCCGGTCACGATCTCAGAGTTGGGGGTCACATTGTTGGCGGGGTCGCCGGGGTACTTGGTGAACTTGTTAAGCCCCTGCTGATGATACCGCTGCCAGTTGTAGCTGCCGTTGCAGACAACGTCCAAACGGTAGCTTTCCGCACCGATGGAGCCGCCCAGCGTGCTCTTGGCGGCGAATACGGGGGTGAGGGTGGTATCGCCGGTCACGGTAAATTTACCGCCGTCCGCCAGCTCGGTCTCATCATCACCGGTCTTGCAGATGACTTTTACTGCCTCATAGCCGCCGTTGGCTTTCAGCTCTACGGTGACCTCGGTATTCTCCGCAATCGTGACAGAGGAACCGGAGGTCAGGGGAGCTTGGCTGCTGCCGTACTTCAGTGTCATGGTGCCGTTGGTAAAGGTACCGGCGGTAATGGTGTATGTAGTATCTGCTTGTGCGGCAGGGGTGTCATTGGCAGGGGGTGTGACGACCTCCGCCATGGCTGCGGTGCTCAGCACCATTGCCAGCACCAGAATAAATGTCAGGATCTTACTCAACTTCTTCACGGTGTTACTCCTCCCAGTGTATGATCGGTAAATTGCAGGGTCTCCGGCAGCTCCTCGGCGGGAGCGGCAGCGGGTTCTTCCGCCGCCTTGGTGTGGCGGTGGTCTTCATTGGAAATAATGCGTCCGTCGGAGATAGTCACAATGCGGTCACAGTATTCCGCCAGGCTGCGGTCATGGGTGACCAGTATGATGGTCGTGCCCTTTTCCCGCGCAAAGCGCAGGAACATCTCCATGATCTCGCGGGTGGTCTTGGTATCCAGGTTGCCGGTCGGCTCATCGGCGAATACCACCTCGGGATCGGTAACAAAGGCGCGGGCAATGCCGACGCGCTGCTGCTGACCGCCGCTCATTTCATTGGGGCGGTGATCCATGCGCTCGCCCAGCCCCACCTGCTCCAGCATGGCGCGGGCAGCGGCTTCCCGCTTTTTGCGCGGCACCCGCCGGAACATCAGCGGCATGGCGACATTTTCCACGGCGGTCATGCCCTGAATGAGGTTGTAGGACTGGAACACAAAGCCGATGTGCTTCTGACGGAACAGCGCCAGCTCCTTTTCGCTCATTTTGGAGATCAGCTTTCCCTTGATCTTTACGGTGCCGCGTGTGGGCTTTTCCAAGCCTGCAAGCTGGTTCAGCAGCGTGGATTTACCGCTGCCGGAGGTACCCAGAATACAGCACACCTGCCCCTGCTCGATGGTCAGGTCGATGTTATCCAGCGCCACGACCTTTTCATCGCCGGTACGGTACACCTTGCGGAGATCTTTGGTCTCCACCATATACTGCACAGCACTTCCTCCTCTCCCCATATTCCCTCAGTGTCAGCCAAGGGAAAATGTAATGTGATAGTGTTACCCTATAATAAGTGTGCGGCTCGCCGGATTTTATTGCACCGAAAAGCAGAAAATGCAAAATGTTTTTCCACGCAAACCGTACTATTGGCAGTAGTACAGTCAGCATACCATTTTACCCCTCTGCCGTCAATGCGGCGAGTGCTTAATTCATAAAAACTTAAAAAACTCTGCTATGGCAGGGGAGAGCGCCGCCGCAAGTGCAGAAAAGCTCCCGCACCTTTTTACAGTGCGGGAGCTTCTGGTAAAACTGGTTCCTGCCGCCGTTTGCAGCCGGCGCAGGATTTTGGGGAATGAACCGAAGGAAAAAGAAAATGAGGACAAAACGAAAATGATAAGAAGAATGAAGATAAGGAGGAGAAAGAAAAACCTTCGGTCGGGCTTTTTGCCCTGATTTATTCCACACCTTTATCATATACGGCGAATGTGACGTCTGTGTGAAGAAATCAGGAAAAATCGGAATGATTTTCTTCACTTTGGGCGCTTAAAGCGCTGTCCCGCGGCAGCAGCGGCAGTCGGAACCAGAAATCGCTGCCTTCGCCGACGGTGCTCTGCACGCCGTACTCGGCGCCGTGGGCTTCCAGCACGCCCTTGACGATGGAAAGCCCCAGCCCCGCGCCCACCGTGGAGCGGCGGTGGTTCTTATCCACCTTGTAGTAGCGGTCCCACACATAGGGCAGGCTTTCGGCAGGGATCCCCTCGCCGTGGTCGATGACCTCTACCCGCACCGCGTCCGCTGTCACCGTCTGGCGCACCAGCACGGCACGGTCGCTGCCCGCGTAGTTGATGGCGTTATTGATCAGATTATACAGCACCTGCGTCATGCGCAGCCGGTCTGCCATTACCATAGCGTCCTTGTCCGCCTCCAGCGTGATGGTATAGCCGTCATGCAGCACCAGCTTGGCGTACCGCCCCATGATGCCGCGGATCATCTCGGTCAGGTTCAGCGGCTCCGGCTGGGGCTGCTGTGCGCCGGATTGCAGGCGGGAAAGATCCAGCAGGTCATTGACCAGGTCAGTCAGGCGGCGCGCCTCATCTATGATGATCTGCACATTTTCCGGCGTGTTCTCGCCCGGCAGGTCACGCATGACCTCGGCATAGCCGGTGATCATGGTCAGCGGGGTGCGCAGGTCGTGGCTCACATTGGCAATGAACTCCTGCCGCAGCCGTTCCACCTTGCTCAGCTCACGGCTGGCATAGTTCAGCGTATCGGCAAGCTCGGTGACCTCGCGGTAGGTGCCGCCGGTAAATTGGGTCGTGTAGTCGCCGGTGGCAAGCTGCTTGGCGCTTTTGGTAATGCGGGTGATGGGGCGGGAGATCATGGCGGAAAGCAGCAGCACCAGCAGCACCGAAAACGCCGTCATGATAAGGGTAATAATGATAAGCTGCGCCCGCAGCGTTTCCACCGTGGTGTTGATGGGGGTAATGGTGGCGTCTACCATCACCATCACCGGCTCGGCTTCCTCGCCCTCGCCCCGCTGCGTCAGTATGCCGTACAAAAGCTGCTCCGTGGAGGCATTCTGCGCCGAGACCCTGCCCTGCATGGCAGGGGAAAGCTCCAGCAGCTGATAGTTTTCCAGCACTGTGCCGCCGCCCTCCTCCGCCTGCCGGAACAGCAGCGCCACCTGGTCGGTAAGCAGCATGTGCAGGATACAGGAGGGTTGGTTGCCGGAGGTCAGCAGCGGTGTGCCGTCGGCGTGTACCACATGCACGCAGATCATATCCTGACGGGTCAGGCGATTTACCTCGGTGTAGAAGTTTTCATCATTGATACTGGCGGCGATCTCCTGCGCGGTATTCTTGATGGAATTGGTCTTGATGGTTTTGTAGAAGCTCTCCAGAAAAACGATCTGCAAAAGCCACAGCAGCATCAGCAGCAGCGCCACAAACATAGCAAAGCTGCCCACCAGCCTCCAGCGGATGCCAAGGTGGGAAAAACGGCTTTGTTTCGTCTGCGGGGCAGGGGAGGGCTGTCCGTCCTCCGGCTCAGTCCTCGGCTGCCTCCGGCTCTGCCACGGTCTCAAAGCGGTATCCAACTCCTCTTAGTGTAATGATGCACCGGCTGTATCTGCCCAGACTCTTGCGCAGCAGCTTTACATGGGTATCCAGCGTGCGGTCGTCGCCGTAAAAGTCGTAGCCCCACACATCATGGATCAGCCGTTCGCGGGTGAGCGCCACGCCGCGGTTGCGCACCATGTAGAAGAAAAGGTCGTACTCCTTGGGGGACATCTCTATGCGCTGCTCGTCAATAAATACCAGCCGTGCGGTAAAATCCACCGTCAGCCCCTCAAAGACAAAGCGGCTGTTTTCCTCCCCGCCGCTGCGCTTGATGATGGCGGCGACCCGCATCATCAGCTCCTTGGGGGAAAAGGGCTTTACCACATAGTCGTCGATCCCCAGCTCAAAGCCGTGGATCCGGTCATATTCCTCGCCGCGCGCCGAAAGCATGATGATGGGGGTACGGCTGTATTTGCGGATCTCCCGACAGGCGGAAAAGCCGTCCAGCTCCGGCATCATTACATCCATGATGATCAGGTCAAACGGCTCGGTACGGCACAGGTCTATCGCCTCCATGCCGTTGGCGGCTTCGCTGACCCGATAGCCCTCGAATACCGCGTATTTTTTAATGATCTCCCGTATCTTGGCTTCATCGTCCACCACCAGAATGTGATACATGACTATTACCCTCCTTTATGGCACGGGCTGCACCGGCGACCCCGGCTCCGGCTGCGCCGGAGCCGGGCGCCCCGCAGGGGCGCCCACGCGGCAGCCGCAGGCTGCCGCGGCGGGGTCGCCGCCCGAATTCTGCTTGGATTTTAATTCTCTGTGACCAGTATAGCATACTTTCCCCGCAGGGCGCTACAACTTTCACGGAAAGTTAACACTTTGCCTATTGCCTTTCGCCGCAAATGCGGTAAAATAGGGACAGATTTTTCCGACTGACCGGTCGGTCGGTCTTTTTTATCTATTTATTCTGCCTTAGGAAATGGAGAAACCGCCCTATGCTTTCCCGCCTCAGTGTCAAAAAACCGATGACCGTATTCGTCGCGGTCGTGCTGGTGCTCATTCTCGGCGTCATGTCGTTCATCAACATGACCACCGACCTTCTGCCCAATATGGATCTGCCCTGTGCCATCGCCTATACCACCTATGTCGGCGCCAGCCCGGAGCAGGTGGAGCAAAGCGTGACCAAAACGCTGGAGGCAGCGCTGGCGACCACCAGCGGCGTCAAGAATATCACCAGCATCTCGCAGGAGAATGTCAGCATCGTGGTGCTGGAGTTCGAGGAAGGCACCGGCATGGATTCCGCCATGATCGAAATGAACGCCAGCCTCGATCAGATCAGCGGCAGCCTGCCCGACGGTGCCGGCAGCCCCGTTTTAATGAAGATCAACCCCGATATGCTGCCCATCATGGTTCTGGCGGTGGATAGCGACAATATGGCGCGCGAGGAGCTTTCGCGGTTTGCCTCCACTACCGTCATTCCGGCGCTGGAGCGGGTGGACGGCGTTGCCTCCGTTTCCGGCAGCGGTCTGGTGGAAAGCCAGATCCGGGTGGAGCTGGATCAATCCAAGATCGACGCCCTGAACGAAAAGGTACTGGCAGCCATCGACAGCTCCCTTGCCGAAGCCGAAAAGCAGCTCAAGGATTCCCGCAAGCAGATTGAGGACGGCAAAAAGAAGCTGGAGGAGCAAAGCGGCACCGCCTATTCCCAGCTTGTTTCCGCTGTGCTGCAGCTGGAAAGCGCCCGCGATCAGGCAAGTCTCGGCTCCACCGTCACCTCCACCGAGGTAGCGGTGCTGCAAAAGACCCTGGAGCAGTACGAGCAGATGGTCGCCCTGCGGGACCGGTGCGACGCGCAGGAGCAGGCGGCGCAGTCGTCGCTTTCCACCCTGGAGTATGCCCGCCTGCAGCGGCTGCAGACCCAGCGGGAAGCGCTGCGCACTACCCTGAAT
>JBNMIL010000083.1:0-8207 GCA_050873265.1 Angelakisella sp.
GCTTTGCTGGTTCGCTCGCATTGCTCCTGTCGCTCCCCAAGGAATTGTCGCTGTATCCGCCACCGGCGGCGCTCCAATTCCTTGCCCCTCAAAGGAGGGGACCTATGGTGCGGGTGAACAAATACTTTGTGGTTTGCCGCCTCTTTCCTCGGCAAATCTATCTCCCGCACCCTCTCACCGCGACCCGTTACCCTCAAGCCTCCCTTGCGTAAAGGGAGGTGGTGAGCGCAGCGAACCGGAGGGATTGACCGCACAAATCAACCGCTTTCCTCCCACCATTTCCCAAACCCGTAAACTTTTTATGAAACTTTGTGCGAATTCAACACTTTTACTGCAAATTTCCCCGTTTTCGTCCGTATTAGTGGAAGATGTTTTTTGATTTTCTGCTTCCCTTACCCGCGTGCGCGCAGGGAAACACCAAAATTTCCGAAAGGAGCCAAACGAGCATGGAAAAAGTCGATATTTCCTCCATGACGCTGCCGCGGCTGACCGAATGGGTCACCGGCACGCTGGGGGAGCCGAAATTCCGCGCCGGTCAGATCTACCGGTGGGTGCATGAAAAACGGGTCGGCTCCTTTGCCGAAATGACCAACCTTTCCGCGGCGCTGCGGCAGAAGCTGGAGCAGACCGCCTTCCTGACGGTGCTGACCACCCGCCGCCGGCTGGAAAGCCGGCTGGACGAAACCGTGAAGCTCCTTTTGGAGCTGCCCGACCGGAACTGTGTGGAAGCCGTATTGATGCGGTACGAGCACGGGCTGAGCCTCTGCATCTCCACCCAGGTGGGGTGCCGTATGGGGTGCAAATTCTGCGCCTCCACGCTGGGCGGGCTGGTGCGCAGCCTGACCCCTGCCGAAATGCTGGGGGAGGTGTACGAAGCCGAGCGGCAGGCGGGAGAGCCGATCTCCTCGCTGGTGCTGATGGGCATTGGTGAGCCGCTGGATAATTACCGCAATGTGCTGGATTTTT
Source organism: Angelakisella sp. (assembly GCA_050873265.1). GTDB lineage: Bacteria > Bacillota > Clostridia > Oscillospirales > Ruminococcaceae > Angelakisella. The sequence continues at coordinate 967 of JBNMIL010000083.1, forward strand.
TGACGATACTATCCTCGCCGGAGGGCAGGAACCTGAGCCTGCGGCATGTTTCGCTTTCGACCTGCGGACTGTGTGACCGCATCGATGAGCTGGCGGAGCTGGGACTGGGGCTGACCCTTTCCATCTCGCTGCACGCCGCCGATGATGAGACCCGCAGCGCCATTATGCCGGTGAACCGGCAATACAACATCGCGCGGCTGATGGAAAGCTGCAAAAACTACTTTGCCAAAACCGGTCGGCGCATCAGCTACGAATATGCCCTGATCGCCGGTGTGAATGACAGCCCTGCCCATGCCGAGGCGCTGGCAAGGCTCTTGGGCGGGCAGAACTGCCATGTGAATCTGATCCCGGTGAACCCTGTGGCGGAGCGCGGCACCAAACGACCCGATAAGGGGGCGGTACAGCGCTTTGCGGCACGGCTGGGAGCGCTGGGACTGAACGCCACCGTCCGGCGGGAGCTGGGCAGCGACATTGCCGCCGCCTGCGGGCAGCTGCGGCGGGCGGAAGCCGGTAAAACCGGTGAGTGCTGAAGCGACAAAAAGACAACTGTGCTGTGATGACAGAAAAGCCTTCCCGAAGGAGGGGGACGAGAGATGCTGCATATCTACGGAGCGACAGACCGCGGAATGGTGCGGGAAGCCAATGAGGACCGCTTTGCCGGCGAGGTATTTGACCGGTGGTGCGGCTATGCCGTCGTCTGTGACGGCATGGGCGGTGAGGTAGGCGGCGGCATTGCCGCCGGGATTGCCGCCGAGGAGGTGCGCCGCATGGTGGAAAGCAGTCTGCGCCCCCACATGGAGGAACGCAGCCTGCGGCTGCTGCTGGAGACCGCCGTGGCGGGCGCCAACCGTGCCGTTTATACCCGAAGCGAGCAAAACGGCGGGGCGCTGCGCGGCATGGGCAGCACCCTGTGCGCCGCCGTCATCAGTGACGGGACAGCGCTGGTTGCCAATGTGGGCGACAGCCGCTGTTACCTGCTGCGGGAGGGGAGGCTGACCCAGCTGACCCAAGACCACACGGCAGTGGCGGAGCTGGTGCGGCAGGGGCTGCTGACCCCCGAGGACGCCGCCCGTCACCCCGACCGGCACGCCATTACCCGAGCCATCGGGGTGGAGCCGGAGGTGCTGCCCGACCATACCGTGATAGACCTTGCCCGAGGAGATGCGCTGCTGCTATGCTCCGACGGTCTTTACAACAGCCTGCCGCCGGAGGAGCTTGCCGCTATGCTGCCGGAAATTCTGGACGGCGGGGATATCCACACCCTGATAGACAAAGCAAACGCCGCGGGCGGTCCGGACAACATCACCGCCGTACTGATCCACAACCGCTGAGAGGAGAACGAAACACATGGAAAATATACTGGGTACCAAGCTGGCTGACCGCTACCTCATCGAAGAACTGGTGGGTGTGGGCGGCATGTGCAATGTTTACCGTGCCTTTGACGCCGAGGCGCTGCGGACGGTAGCGGTAAAGATGCTGCGTGATGAATATGCCGCCGATGAGGAATATCTGCGGCGCTTCCGCAATGAAAGCCGCGCCATCAACGCGCTTTCCCACCCCAATATCGTCAAAATTTACGATGTGGTGCTGGACGCCCCCAACCCCTATCTGGTGATGGAGTATGTAAGCGGCATCACCTTGAAGGAGTATATCGAGCAGAAAAAGCCCATCAGCGGCAAAACCGCCGCCAATATTGCCGGTCTGGTGCTGACGGCACTGCAGTGCGCCCATGAAAACGGCATTGTCCACCGCGATGTGAAGCCCCAGAATATCATGGTGACCGAAAAGGGCGAAGTAAAGGTGATGGACTTTGGTATTGCAAGATTTGCCATGAGCCAGAGCCGCACCATCGACGGCAACGCCATCGGCTCCGTCCACTACATCAGCCCCGAGCAGGCGCTGGGCGGCGCGGTGGATCAGCGCACCGACATCTACTCGGTGGGCGTGATCCTGTTTGAGATGCTGAGCGGCAAGCTGCCCTTTGACGGGGAATCCCCCATCAGTGTGGCATTGCAGCAGGTAGAGCAAAGCCCCAAGACGCTGCGCAGCCTGAACCCCAATGTGCCGGTGGGGCTGGAGCAGATTACCCTGCACGCCATGGCGAAGGACCCCGACAGCCGCTACCAGAGCTGCGGCGAGATGATAGCCGACCTGCGCCGCTGGCTTGCCGACCCCAAAACGACCTTCCCCGCCTATACCGCCAAGACCGGTAAGCCCATGAAAAAGGGCGGCGAGGCTTCCGGCATTATAACCAAAAATTCAGGGGGGAGACCCGAGAAAAAGCCTGTGAAAATGGGTGAAAATAACAAGAAGAAAAAGCTGGGCGACCGGCTGACCACGCCCCTTTCCAAGCTGTTTGCCGTGACCTGCGGCGTAGTGGCGGCTTCCCTCCTCTTTGTGCTGGTCATGTTCCAGATCTACCAGCCCTTTAAGACGGTGGAGGACATCACGCTGCCCAACCTGGTCGGGGTGGACTACACCACGGCTTCCTCCGGCAGCGCCTACCCCGGCGTGAAGATCAAGCTGGAGAGCGAGGACTACAACGCCGATTACGATGCCGGTCAGATCTACCGGCAAAGCCCCAACGCCGGCAGCAGCGTAAAAAAGGGCAGCACCGTGCAGGTGTGGGTGAGCGCCGGCAGCAAGATGGTGACGATCCCGACCTTTACCAACCAGGAGGCGACCGCCGTTTACGCCAAGCTGGTAAGCCTGGGGCTGAAGTATTCCACCACCGAGATCGCCAGTGATACCATAGCGGAGGGCAGCGTGGTGCGCACCAGCCCCGACGCCGGACAGAGCGTTGCCTCCGGCACCACCGTAGTGGTGTATGTCAGCGTGGGCAGCGACAAGGAAAAGGTGCAGGTGCCGGAGGTGCTTGGCTACCCTGAGGAGGCTGCCGTGCAGACGCTGCGGGACGCGCAGTTTGATGTGGCGGTCACCTACCAGCTGACCGACTACCAGTACGACGGTCTGGTGATGAGCCAGTCCCCCGCCTCCCCCAGCATGGTGCCCATCGGCAGCAAGATCACGCTGGTGGTCGGCACGGTGGACGCCGCCAATGTGGAGGGCTCCGCGACGGTGGTGCTGCAGACCACGCCGCCCGATATGCCCGGCACCGTGAATGTGACTGCCGTGCTGAACGGCTCCACCGTTTACAGCGAGGTGATCGAGCCGCGCAACACCCGACTGATCTCCATTTCGCTGAAGGGCAGCGGCACCTGCATGGTCGATGTGCTCATTGACGGCGTGGTGTATAAGAGCGCTTCGGTGGACTTTGAGAGCGGACAATACTACTGGACGGCTGACTATTCCGCCGCCTTTGGTGAATAAATGGAGGGGCTGATCCTGCGCTCGCTGGGCGGGTTTTATACCGTCATCAGCGAGGACGGCACCCGAACCGAATGCCGCGGACGAGGCATCTTCCGCAAAGACCAGACCACCCTGCTGGTGGGCGACCGGTGCAGCTTTGAGCCGACGGAGCCGGGCTGCGGAAGCATTACGGCGATAGCGCCGAGAAAAAACACCTTACAGAGACCGCCGGTGGCGAACCTTGACCGGCTGGCACTGGTCATCTCGCTTGCCGACCCTGCCCCCAACGCGCTGGTCATTGACCAGCTGACCGCCATTGCCGCGCGTCGGGAGATCCCGGTGGTGATGATCTTTACCAAGCCCGACCTTGCCGACCCTGCCCCATGGGTGGAGATCTACCACAGGGCAGGCTACCCCACCGCCGTGGTAAACAACCTGACCGGCGAGGGGCTGGAGGCTGCTTCGCTGCTGCTGCGGGGCGGCATTACCGCCTTTTGCGGCAACAGCGGCGCGGGCAAAAGCAGCCTGATGAATGCCCTGTACCCCGAGCTGGGGCTTGCTACCGGTGAGATAAGCAAAAAGCTGGGGCGGGGACGGCACACCACCCGCCATGTGGAGCTGTTCCCCGACGGGCACGGCGGCTGGCTGTGCGATACGCCGGGCTTTTCGGCGCTGGAGTTTACCCGCAGCGAGCCGATGCCTGCCGCCGAGCTGGCGGAGTGCTTCCCCGAGATGACGCGGTACAAAGACCGCTGCCGCTACACGGGGTGCAGCCACCGCACCGAGCAGGGCTGCGCTGTGCTGGAGGCGGTGCGGGAGGGACTGATCCCCGAAAGTCGGCACAAGAGCTATGTAGCGATCTATAATGAACTGAAAGAGCTGAAGGAATGGGAGCTGGCGAAAGCGGGACGCTCCCCGGGAGGGACATGATATGCAGGAAAAAGACCTGCTGCAAAAGGCAATGCAGCAAAAAAACATGATGGTGCTGTACCGTGACGGACTGGTGGCGCCGGAGTATTCCGGTATCCCTGTGGCGGTGGAAAACGAACTGGTGGTACTGCAGCGGCAGTCCAACTTTACGCTGGACGGCTACTGCGCGGTGCGCACCGGTGACATCACCGAGGCGGAGCAGATGGACGATGTGCCGTTCCTGAAAAAGGTGATGACCGCCGAAAAGCTGTATGACGCGGTAAAGGCGCCGGACTTTGCCTGCCGCGGCTGGCGGGAGCTGCTGGAGGGCATTATGGCGAAATACGCCGGCTGGGCTGCCGTGGAGTGCGAAGGCAATCCGGAGGAATCACTGTACTTTTTAGGACGCATTACAAAGGTGGACAGCCGCTACCTGACCATGAAGCGGGTGGACGCCCTGGGCAACTGGCTTGCCGACCCGCTGGTGCTGCCGCTGGACGATGTGACGCTGGTCTCCTTTGGCGACCGGTATCTGGAGATCTTCCGGAAGTACTGCAAGTGAGGCGGCGCGGGGGAGCGGGCGAGGGTTGCTGTCCCGCAGGGACGGCGACCCGAGACAAAGCGGAGGCGTGCCGCCGTATCATGCCGCAAATTGCGTAAAAAAATTGAATATATACAGTTTGTATATTATAGGGAGGAATGAGTATGAAGAAATTTACGAGGGAGCTGGGTCCCGGGTGGATCACGCTGGTGGAAAATGATGATTACGCGCTGAGCCGTGTGATCTTTGGCGACGGGCTGGAGGTGGACTGTGACGAGGAGGAGACCCCGCTGCTGAAAAAGGGCTTCCAGCAGATACAGGAATACTGGACAGGGCATCGTGTGATCTTTACGCTGCCGCTGGCGCCCGGCGGGAGTGACTTTGAGCGCGAGGTATGGGAGACGGTGATTCGTATCCCCTACGGGGAGCATTTTACTACCCCGACGCTGCTGGCGGCGCTTTCGCTGGAGGACACCGAGGAGAACCGCGCGCGGGTCATCAAGGCGGTGGACGACTGCCCCATTCCCCTCTTTATCCCGACGCACCGCGTAGGCAACCCCGAGGCGGAGCATGACGAGGAGTATCATTACCCCGCGGGCGAAGATGTCAAGGGCGCCTTTATGGCGCTGGAGCACCCGCTGGACTAAAACCGGACATAAGAAAAGAGGTATCCGAGAGTGGATACCTCTTATTTTTATGGGGATAGGTTACGCACGGCGGGCTTTTTTGACGATCGGCACCAGCGCGCCGACGACAATGGCGGCGAGGACGATCTCCAGAAGCCCCTGCAGACCGACAAAGGCAATGATGAAAGCGAAGATATTGGTGGCGCCGTAGTACTGCGCGATGCCCTGCAAATAATCGCTGGTGTAGAAGAACAGCACCAGCGTACCCATGAACATGGCAGTGTGGCAGAGGGTGGACAGGGCACCCGTAATGGTACCGCTCCACTTGCCGGCGAGGTGATCAAAGGCACGGTAGAGATAAGCGGCAACGAGACCCAGCAGGACACGGGGAATGACGCAGACAATAAAGGTGCCGAAAGGGTTGATGCTGAACAAGGTGGTGCCGAAGGTACTTAAGCCAAAGCACTGAAAGAAGCTGGTAAGCCCGAACACGCCGCCCAGCACCATGCCGCCGACGGGACCGGTAAGCGCGGCACCGAGAATGACGGGAATGTGCAGGAGCGTGATCTCCAGACCCAGTGTTTTGATGTACCCGAGGGGGGTGAAGGTCATCACCAGAATGATGGCGGTGAGGATACCCAGCGTGGTAAGGCTACGGGTGCGATTGGTAGAGCTTGACATGATAATCCTCCTTGCTGCTATTCCTTTTGCCAGATACGGCATGGCGCGGGGCACTGACCGGTTGCGGCGGGTGGCGTTCCCCTGTGGGATACGCCCCTGCGGACGGAAAGCGCGGCGGGCTTGCCTGCGGCAGATGGGATACAGCGCAAATATTAGGGAAGCTCAATCCGACAGCTCGTGCGGCTGGGGGCGGCTTCCCGCGACATATCATAACAGATAGGGGGGTAAAATGCAAGGGGCAAATGAAGCGAAATGGGCGGGAACCACCGGGTCTGTTATTCAAGCCGATAGACCGCTAATCCGTCACAGATCCCGCAATAACGAAAGCCTTTCCTTTCCGCGATCCGTGCCGTTGCCTTCTGCGCCGGAGCACACTCGATAACAACGCTTTTTTGCTCCTCTTTTGCTCTGCGGATCAGCTGATCTGTCAATGCCGACGCATATCCGCGCCCCCAATGCGACGGGAGGAGCACCCAACCGATCTCAACGCTTTGCTCATCGTATGGGTGATAGATAACATAGCCGATAAAGGTCCCGTTTTCTTCGGCGGCGCGCACCAGCGGCGGGGTGCTTAGCCCCGCACGGCGCAGGAACGCCTTGGTCTGTGCTCTGTCATAGGGCGGTTCCAGATAGCGCATGACCGCCGGATCGGATAGCAGGCGGTACAGCGCATCGGCGTCGCTTTCCTTCATTTTTCGGATCGTTATGCTCAACTGCTTCTCCTCCGTAAAGTCTGACTTTTCCATCTGCTTTTTAATATAGCATAGAGCAATGGCTGCCGCAAGGGAGGGGGTTAAAGGGGAGCGGTGGTGAGAACGGGGCGCAGCCCGCCCGCCGAAGGCGGGCAAGCGGACGAAGTCCGCTTCGCCGGCGCAAAGCGCCGGCGGGGCTGCGCCCTGTCTCCCTGCCCCGCAGAAAATACGCTGAGAAAGCAACGCTCCCACCCAAAGGGGCAGGAGCGGGAAATGCAATCAGCGCTGTTTGGGCGGGGTATTGCGGCGGTAGATCGCCAGCAGACCGTCCAGCAGCAGATCCTGATCGAGAATGATATTGGTGCGGCAGTGCGGCACGATAGCGGGGGAAAGCCCGCCGCAGGCAACCACGGTGGGCACCTCGCCCAGCTCCTCGCGGTAGCGTTCGATGAGTCCATCGACCATGCTGGCGGTACCCAGCAC
>JBNMIL010000084.1:0-8106 GCA_050873265.1 Angelakisella sp.
TTAATGGAGTATGCAAAATCTCAGCACTTTCCGAACCCGACGTTCTTTATTGATGACGGGTACAGCGGCGTGGATTTTTCCAACCGCCCCGGTTTTCAGAAGATGCTTGCGGAAATTGAAGCCGGTCATGTGGAAGTGGTGATTACGAAAGATCTTTCAAGACTCGGTCGTAATTCCTCGCTGACAGGGCTTTATATCAACTACACGTTTCCTCAGTACGGCGTGCGGTATATTGCCATCAACGACCACTTCGACACCATCGATCCCAACAGCACCGACAGCGACATGGCTGGTATCAAGAACTGGTTCAACGAGTGGTATTCCAAGGATACCAGCCGTAAAATCCGCGCCGTCAACAAGGCAAAGGGGGAGCGCGGAGAGCGCTTGACCACCAACGTTCCCTACGGCTATAAGCGTGACTCTGACGATCCTAAGAAATGGGTGATTGACGAGGAAGCTGCACAGGTCGTGAAGCGGATCTTCGCACTCTGTATGGAGGGAAAAGGACCGAGCCAGATCGCCGCCCTGCTGGAAAAAGAAAAGGTGCTGAACCCCACTGCCTACAAACAGCGGGAGGGGAGAAAAACACCGCATCAGGCTCCAGAGAATGAATATCGCTGGCACGAAAGCACCGTTGCTTACATCCTCGAATACATGGAGTACACAGGCTGCACGGTCAATTTCAAGACCTATACCAACTCCATCTGGGATAAGAAGCAGCGGGAAAATCCAATGGAGAATCGCAAGATTTTCTATAACACCCACCCGGCGATTATTTCGTTAGAAGTCTTTGATAAGGTGCAGGAGATCAGGCAGCAGCGGCACCGCAGAACGGCAACGGGCAAGAGCAATATGTTCTCCGGCTTGGTGTTCTGCAACGACTGCAAGCAGAAGCTCTACTACTCTACCACCAGCTATTTTGAAAAGCGGCAGGACTTCTTCATCTGCTCTACCCATCGTGCCAACAAGGACAAGTGCAGCGGACATTATATCCGTGCCGTTGTGCTGGAACAAATCGTCTGGAAGCACATTCAGGAGGTCATATCGGTAGTCACTCGCTATGAGGCGTATTTCCGTTCTGAAATGGAGCAAAAGCTCCGTATACAGAGCGAGGAATCGCTGCGGCTGTATCAAAAGCGGCTGGCACAGGCTGAGAAGCGAATCGGAGAACTTGACCGTCTTTTCATCCGCATTTACGAGGACAATGTAGCCGGTCGGCTGGATGATGAACGCTTCGCCATGATGAGCAAGAACTACACCGAGGAACAGAAAGCCCTCAAAGCCGAGGTCAAGAATCTGCAACAGCAAATCCATGAACATGAACAACAGGCAGAGAATATAGAGCAGTTTGTTCAGCGGGTAAAGAGGAACAGCTCCCTCACGGAACTGACCCCCTATGCCCTCAGAGAGCTTGTGAAGGCGGTCTATGTAGATGCCCCTGACAAGTCCAGCGGCAAGCGCAGACAGAAGGTACATATCGAGTACGACCTTGTGGGCTACATTCCCGTGGATGAGCTGCTAAAAGCGGAACAGGCATGACCGAGATCATGCCTGTTCCACGAAATTTGAGTTTTACTGTCTTACCAGCAGAGAGCCTTCGGCGGCTTTTTCTTTGTGTACCAATGAATGCCGTGTTCTCTCTCTTTTTGACTTTGTGGTACAAAATAACAATACCATAGTATTTTGAAAGTGTCAACGAATATAATACAATAGTATTGAGATATTTAATGCATGGAGTTGGTGAAAATGCTGAACCAGAGGATACGGGAGGTGCGGCAGGCGCGCGGCATGAGCCAGGTGGAGCTTGCCGGTCTGCTGGGCGTGACCAAGCAGAGCGTTTCCAACTGGGAAAACGATAATATCCAGCCCTCCATCGAAATGCTGGTAAAGCTGGCGCAGGCGCTGGCAGTTTCCACCGACTACCTGTTGGGGCTGGACGGGCGGCAGACGCTGGATGTCAGCGGGCTTTCGCCCCGCGCGGTAGGGCATTTGCAGCTCCTTATCGAGGATATCAGGGAAAAGTAAAAGAGAGTATTTCCGCACGGGGTACTCTCTTTTTTATACCATTATGTGTAATTTTAGGCACGCGGGGAGCCGTCATCGTCAAAATGCTGTTTCAGCCGGTGCTCCACGACCGCTATGGAGGTAAGCAGCAAAATAAGCTGCAATGTGCTGATGACGGCGCCGGCAGTACCGACTAAATTTTCGCTTTTCCCCCAAAACGGCAGCATCATGATGACGGTGACCGCAAGGGAGACCCAGCCCCACCGCCGCCACAGCCGACCGCACTCCCGATGGGCAAAATCCCATGTCTGCTGGTTCTTCATGGAGCGGCGGGTGCGGTAGCCGGCAACGGAATTGATGGTGCTGAATTTGCCATGGTACATGGCGCCGCCGGCAGCCACCATGATAATGGGGATAAGCAGAGCGCAGATGAACATAAAGATCCAAAAGCCCATGGTCATTTCTCCTTTTTGCGGGTCTCCCAGTAGGTACGGGCGGCTTGCTCGGTTTTGTTATCTCCGTAGTGATAGTAGGTGGTCCCCACCAGGTCATCGGGCAGGTACTGCTGCGCCACCCAGTGGTTGGGAAAATCGTGCGGATAAAGGTAGTTCTGCCCCTTTTGCTCCACCTCGGCGCTGTCATAGTGGACATTCTGCAGGCAGCGGGGAAAGCCCTGTCCCTTGCCCTTTTGAATATCCGCCATTGCGGCATTGATCGCCATATAGGAGGCATTGGATTTGGGAGCGGTAGCCAGCAGTACGGCAGCCTCCGCCAATGGGATACGCGCCTCCGGCAGACCCAGCTGCACGGCGGCATCAACGCACGCCTTTACAATGGCGATGGCTTGTGGGTACGCCAGTCCGATGTCCTCGGCGGCGATGACCAGCAGGCGGCGGCAGGGAGAAAGCAGGTCGCCCGCCTCCAGCAGCCGTCCCAGATAGTGTACGGCAGCATCGGCATCGGAACCGCGAATGGATTTTTGCAGGGCGGAAAGCAGGTCGTAGTGCTGGTCGCCCTCACGGTCGTACCGCATGGCGCTGCGCTGGGCGGCTTGTCGGGCGTCCGCCAGTGTGATGACCGGTTCGCCGGTGGTCGCCAAAGCGCCCAGGGCGCAGATCTCCAGTGCGTTTGCCGCCTTACGGACATCTCCGCCGCAGCAGGCGGCAATGTGCGCCAAAGCGCCCTCCTCGGCAGTCAGCGCGGGGGATTGCTGCCGCAGCTTTTCCAGTGCGGTATGCAGGTATTTTTCCACCTCGGCGGCATCTACGGGCTTGAACTCAAACACCGTGCAGCGGCTTAAAATAGCGTTGTAGACATAGAAATAGGGGTTCTCGGTAGTCGAGGCGATAAGGGTGATGGAGCCGTCCTCGATGTATTCCAGCAGGGTCTGCTGCTGCTTTTTGTTAAGGTACTGGATCTCATCAAGGTACAGCACCACACCGCCCATGGCGTCAAAGCCGCCCAGATCGGCAATGAGTGCCTTAATGTCACCGGTCGAAGCGGTAGTGCCATTAAGCCGGTACAGCTTTTTGCCCGCACCCGCCGCAATGATGCGCGCGGCGGTGGTCTTGCCTACGCCGGAGGGACCGTAGAAAATAAGATTGGGCAGGGTGCCGCTTTCCGCGATACGGCGCAGCAGACCGTTCGGTCCCAGCAAATGCTGCTGACCGACCATTTCATCAAGAGACTGCGGACGGATCCGATCCGCGAGAGGTGCTGCCATGGGTGGTTCCTCCTTATTTTGGCTTATGCGGGGTGGGGGCAGGGCGCCGCAGGCGCTCCGGCTGCGCCGGAGCCGGCGGTCTGTGACCGCCGAAGCCGCTTTGCGGCTTGCCTGCGGCGCCCCACCGACGGCTTAGACCGCGCTTCTATCCCTATTTTACCACACTTTCTCTCGTTTGGGAACCACCATTTGCGAACAAATTTTCGCTACGAAAATTCCTTGACAAGTGACCATTCGGTAACTATAATATGGATTGCCAAACGGATACAGGCGAGAGGGGGACGACCATGGCAGGCAGCACAAAGAACCGGATCTTGGAAACGGCGCTGGAGCTGTTCGCGCAAAGCGGGTATCTCGGTACTTCCATGAGCGATATTGCCGAGCGGCTGGGGATCACCAAAGCCGCCTTGTATAAGCACTACACCGGCAAGCAGGCGATCCTCGACAGCATCGTGGAGCGCATGAACAAAATGGACTATGAGCGCGCCGAGGAATATGAGATGCCGGAAACGGAGCCGGACGGCTTCGCGGAGGCTTATCAGAAGGTTCCGGTCGAAAAGATCCGCGCGTACAGCGCGGCGCAGTTCGACCACTGGACAAAGGATACCTTTTCCGCCAATTTTCGTAAGATGCTGACGCTGGAGCAATACCGCGACCTGAAGCTCGCGCGGCTTTATCAGGAATACCTTGCGGCGGGACCGGTCGGGTACATGGCGGCGATCTTCCGCAAGCTGACCGAGAGCGACGAAGCCGCCGCACAGCTGGCGCTGGAGTTCTACGGACCGATGTTCCTGCTGTACAGCGTGTACGATGGGGCAGCCGATAAAGAGAGCGTTGCTCCGCTGCTGAGCGCGCACATCAACCGTTTTACCGAAAGGATCGAAACCCGTCTAAGAACGAAAGGGAACCAAAACGTATGAATATAAAAGAAGAACCGTTCATCATTGTGCGCGCCCGAACGGAGGACGCCGCGGCGCTGCAGGAGTATCAGAAGATCGTGGGCGGCGAAACGGAAAACCTCAATTACGGTGCGGAGGGTGTTTCGCTCAGTCCGGAAGCGATGCAAGCCCGCCTGCGTGAGCAGACCGGTTCGGCAGATCATGTCCGTTATCTTGCCATGGCAAACGGCGAGATCATCGGTACCGCCAGCCTGAACCGCAGGCACAAGCGCATGAACCACCGCGGCGATTTCGGCATCAGTGTAAAAAGGGCATGGTGGGGCAGCGGCGCCGCTTCCGCCCTGATGGAAGCGATCCTTGCCTTTGCCAAGGAAAACGGCTTTGAGCAGCTCGATCTGGAGGTGCGCAGCGATAACGCCCGCGCCATTCGGCTGTACGAAAAATACGGCTTTCACAGGCTGTGTACCGTTCCGGCTTTTTTCAAGATCAATGGACGATACATCGATTTTGAGCTCATGAACCTTTCCCTTCGACCCGCCGCGCGGGAGGGGACAGAATAACAGAACGGGAATGATAAAGAATATGAAAAAGTCATTATCGCAAAAGCCGGTTCTGCGGAACCGGCTAAGCGCTTTCTGCAATGCGGCGCCGGGGATTCACCTGTATTGCGGCGCAAACAGCCGCAAAAAGGCTATCGGCGCAGAACTATCAGTATAAAGAAATGAGGAGCGCCATGAATAAGGCAGAAATCGTTTTGATTCACGATTTGACATCGTCGCAGCTTGCCGATGTGCAGCCGGAGACCAAGGGGTACACCGTCATTGGCGCAAGCCAAAAGGCAGCGTTCTGTCAGGGCTGCTTCAAGTGCTGGCTGCGGACGCCGGGGCAGTGCGTCATTAGGGATAGCCTGCAAACGGTCAGTGCGCAGATCGGGTGCTGTCGGGAGGTCATCGTTCTCTCCCGCTGCTGCTACGGCGGCTTCAGCCCTGAGGTCAAGCGGGTGCTGGATCGCTCCATTGCGGTCAGCCTGCCGTTTTTCACCTATCGCGGTGGGCGTGTCCACCACCCGCTGCGGTACAGAAATCACCCAAAGCTCAAGGTTTTCTTCTACGGAGCCGTTACGGATTTTGAGCGTGATACGGCAAGGCAGCTGGCGGAGGCGAACCGTGTAAATATGGGCTTTTCTTCGGTACAGGTGTCCTTTGCCGAAAGATTGGGGCAACTCGTGGAGGTGATAAAGGAATGAAAGTGCTGATCTTGAATGCCAGTCCCAAAACACGCGGCAGCGCCTCGGCGTTCTATTCCTCTTTGCTGCGGCTGTTTTTGGCGGGCTGCGAGGTCAAAACCTGCCCGCTCCGTGGGGCGAGGGATCACGCGCAGGCTTTTTCGCTGCTTCCGTGGGCGGAGGCGGTGGTCATCTCGGCGCCGCTTTATGTAGATTCGGCACCGGCGCATGTCGTCGCCTTTTTGGAGCAGGCGGAGGAATTCAGCCGGGAAAGGGCGCTCCGTTTTAAGCTCTATGCGGTTTCCAACTGCGGGTTTATCGAGGGGCGCCAGAACGAGCCGCACCTGCGCATCTACGAAGCATGGTGCCGGCGCGCCGGGATTCCTTGGGGCGGGGGGCTTGGCATCGGCGGCGGTGTTATCCTGCGCTGGATGTGTATGCTGACCGTGCTGTTCGCCGCACTGGATACCGCCGGACTGCTTCTGTCGGCGCAAGCCGCGCCTTTAACGGTACATACTGTCCTTTCCTGCTACGGCAGCATGCTGGTGACGCTTTTCATGAGCTTCGGCGCGGTGATCTGCCTCGCCGTTATGGGACACCGTATCCGGCGGGGGAAATGCCGCGGAAATCTCTTTACCCGCTGTCTGATGCCGTCATTTCTGTTTATCCCCGTTTCGGATCTTTTCATGCTGTGCTCCGCATTGGCAAACGGAAAGCTGCCGCATACAGTCGCGCGCACCGGAGGTCAAAGCGCCGATCAGTAAAAGCCTTAGTATATAATTTATAGATCAAAAGGGGGGACAGGCATGGCAAAGCTGATAAACTGGGTCACAGCCTGCCTTTTGGCGGGTACCGCCGCCCTGACCGTTTTGTACAGTGTGACCGCCAATGATACATTCCTTCCCCTTGCCATTACCTTCGGGACGATCTCCTATCATTTTGTCATGCGGCTGCTGACCGGGCTCGTGCTCCGCACCGTGATGCGCAACAAGGCGGATTACGAAAAACGGTGGTATCAGGTCGGCAGGCGGGAAGCGGCACTGTACGAAAAGCTGGGGGTAAAAAGGTGGAAGCACAGCATGCCGACCTATGACCCCACGCAGTTTGACCCGCGCATACATACATGGCAAGAGATCGCGCAGGCAATGTGTCAGGCGGAGCTTGTGCATGAGGTGATCGCCGTATTGAGCTTCCTGCCCATCGCGGCGGGCGCCGTTTTCGGCGCTTATCCGGTATTCATCATTACCTCGGTGCTGTCCGCCCTGCTTGACATGATGTTTGTGGTGATGCAGCGCTATAACCGCCGGCGCGTCATAAGACTGGTAAAGCGTAAAGCGCCTTGCACAGTCCAGCCTTAAAGGAAAAGCCGGCATGGCATGAATGAAGAAGCAAGCGCCACGAACAACGAAGTGCGGCAGCGCAGATACAAATGTACCTGTGCTGCCGCACTCGGGCTGCCAAAATGGTTTGGTGTTGGTAAGCGCCCTTTGGCACGAAAGCGCCTGCGTTAGCTCCTCCTGATGAGGAAAGCGGATAAATAATCAGGCGAAAGGCGGCTTGTTAAACCGGTGTTCCCACGACAGAGCGCCGCCTGCGACATTCGCCAGGTCCTCATCCGAGAGCGACTCGGCGTCGGAATGGAGCTTTTGAAACAGCGCCTCAACCTGTTCGGGCGTTGCGGTGATCTGCTCCTCGGCGAGGAGTGCCGTCAGCTCCTGCGCGCTTTTTGCGTTTCTTGCCTTGGCAAGAAACTTTTCGTTCAACTTGTTTTCCATTATGATCCTCCTTTCGGTTTTCAGTTGTTCGGTTCAACACCATGAACCTTGATATAATGCTCATGTACGGTAAGGAAGCAAGCAACCGAAAACAAGAGATAGACCGCCAGCACTACACTATTCCGAACCAAAGACCAAAAGATAAGCATTGTGGGAAAATCTAAACTTTTGGATTTTCCTACAATGCCAACTACGGCGGAATCCCTCCCACTCCTTATATCTTTCTGTATACATTGAATTTGTATTTAGTAAAATGCAGACAACACCACGGATCGGCTTTTGGTTGGACAATTCCAACCAAACACCACAGCAGACAGCAGAAAACATTCTGAACGCTAGGAAGCCGGTATGATTGTTACATATAAGGGGAAGAAAAATTTCTTTTAGGTACTTGCTTTCCTAAAACTGATGTGATACAATGATTTAATCCAGAAAAGGAGTAAAAAATATGCGGCAAGGTATTCTTAAATAAAACTATAA
>JBNMIL010000085.1:0-8072 GCA_050873265.1 Angelakisella sp.
CCTCATAGCATTCCGGAGGGCGCTCCGCAGGGGGCTGAATTTGCAAAATGATCCGGTGGATCGTTTTGCAAAGAGGGGGCGCCCTGCAAGAGAGGGCACCCCCTTACTTGCGTCCTTTACCGGCTACCTTTTCACCAAACAGGTGAAAATAACCAACTGGCGCCTTAGTTTTCCATGGTAGTACAGCCAAGCTGTTCATTTTTGTGAACTGTGTCAAATCCAACCACATTTCCTGTCATTCTCTTCATAATATATTGACAAATTCTTGTAAATAGGGTACGCTAAAGATGCCATACTATATCCGGAGAGACCGTCTCTCATTCACACCATTCATAAGGAGGAATACCAATGAAAAAGGTGCTGTCCATTCTGCTCGCAGTGCTCCTGCTGGCAGTTATGCTCCCCCTCACCGCCTTGGCGGAAGATCAGAATAGCCAGAACTTCGATGTGGGAGAAAGCAGAAGCGGGGAGGGCTGGGTTTGGAACAAGGAGACCAAGACCCTTACCCTCACTGATGCCACCATGCGTGACTTCTATCTCCCCGCCGGCTCTACCATCGTGCTGAACGGCACAAACAATGTCGGTGCTGAAGGTCAAGGCATCAAATCCTACCATTATGATTATCATAGCGGCGATGAACCGGTGTATGTCAACGATACAGTCATCATCACCGGCACCGGCTCACTTACCGTATCCGGAGTAAGTTGCGCGGACTTCTTTGTAGAAAGCGGCACCGTTGATTTTATCTGCCTCAATGACGCCATCGATGGCTGCATCGAGGTCAGGGGCGGTAATGTCCGTATTTCGGCAGGCTTCAATAATGAGGTAAACCCCGCCACCGCCATTTCGGGCAATGCCGTTGTTTCCGGCGGCAGCCTCACTGTTCATAGCAACGGTGAAGGCATCATTGGTACGTTCACCGTTTCCGGCGGCAGTGCTTCTGTCACTGCCAAAGAAGCATGTGTTGTCGAGGGTCTTAATGTCTCCGGCGGCGATGTTGAACTGCTCCGCCAAAGACCGGCAGTCATTGTTTATTCACTGGAGGACTTTGAGAGGATCAGCACCACATACGGCGGCGCTACCATGTCTGTGACCGGCGGCACCGTGTTCCTCTCCGCGCCCAGTGCCGCGGCTTGGCTTCGGGAAGCGCCTGCCATCGGCAGCGGCATGGTCGCGACCGGTTCCACCACATACGCTGCGGAGCGTGACAGCCTTACTGCCGGTGTCCGCTGGGAGTATGTCGCCCGTGCCGAGGGCTTTTGCCCCGTAATGTCGGACGACTTTGTCAGAACATTGCTCATCACTGCCGGTACCGGCGGCAATATCACCGTCCGTGTTCCGGAGGAGCAGCAGCCCAACCCCACCACCGGTGCGGCAGATAGTGTCGGCGTTACCGCAGCCCTCGCCGCGGCAGTCGTGCTCACTCTCACCGCCTCTGCTCTTCTGCGTAAAAAGTAAGAATAAACCGTTCTAACCAAATTTACAGGGGACGCCCGATCCATGGGGCGTCCCCTGCTTTTCTTCATCTCGCAACACTGTCAATTTCTTAGTAAACATGTTTTCTAAGCTTTAGTGAAATCTCCAATTTTGTGAAAACTGTCCATCAAGAGATTGAATTTTGCGGAAAATATAGGTAAAATGAGATACAAGGCATCTCCCCATATGGGGAGATCATGTTTGCACACAAACATGATCTATCTTGCCGGAAAAAAGAGGGGAAACCCTAAAAAGAAAGAGGTATTGCGTTATGAAGAAATTTGCAAGTTTGGCACTGGCGCTTCTCATGCTGGTCGTCATGGTGCCGGTCGTTTCCATGGCAGCCGGTCTGTCCGGTGAAACCAAGTATCCCGCCGATTTTGCCGATTTTACCGAGGGCAATGTGGTCGTCGATGAAAACGGCAAGCAGTATGCCAGCCTTACCGCTGCGCTCAAGGACGCGGATAGAGGAACCACCCTTTACTGCAAAGAGAATGCCGCCATCGCCCTGCAGACCCATACCGATGTTACCAAGGATCTGACCATCTACGGCAACGGCGCCGATTTCTCCGGCGGCGATCTTTCTATCGGTACCTATGCGGCTCCGGTAAATGCCAATACTACCATCAATATCTACAATGCCAAAAATATCGTTGTCTGGGGTCAGCCTGTCGGCGACCGTGCCGATACATGGAATATCAACCTCTATAACTGCGAAAATGACGGCTATAATTTCCTGATGTACCGCGATGGTTCTACCGGTACCGCCACGCTCAATCTCGTTATGCAGGATTGCAAAGCCAACGGCTTCTCCGATTCCATCGTTCACACTACTGCCGATGGCAGCATCAATATTGTCAGCTGTGAGTTCAGCAATAACTGCGCGCCCATCAATATCGCCCACAAGCAGTCCGGCACAATGACCGTTACTGTCGAAAACTGCACCTTTGATGGCTGCGGCAAGGTCGATCCCAGCAACGATTACTTTGCTCCCGCCCGCTTCGTAAATAATAATGAGGAAGGCGCCCTCAATGTTACCCTGAACAACAACACCTTTACCAATACCGTCGGCACCAATGGTGATATCCTGCTGGGCGACTATCGTGAGGGCAAGGAGTCCTACGATGTGACCGCCACCATCACCCCCACCGGCGATACGACCGTAAAGAACAGCCTCGGTGATCCCAAATCCGTCACCGAAAAGGTCGTAGCCAAGACCGACGGCTCCATCACCACCGAAGGCGGCGATGTCACTGTCCGCGTTCCCTCCACCGAGGAGACCACCGGCGGTCAGGCAAACCCCTCCACCGGCGCAGCGAATAGCTTCGGCGTTACCGCGGCTCTCGTCGCGGCAGTCGCCCTCACCCTCACCGCCTCCGCTCTCATTCGCAAGAAATAAGTAAGAGCCTTACTTAGAACAAAACAAAAAGGGTCCCCCGACCGGAAAGGTCGGGGGATCTTTGTCATTGAGGAGATCACGCGGCAGCGCTTTCTTCCTTTTTCTTGTTGCGAACATATACCACACGACCTACCAGCATGGAAGCCGCAATGGCGATCAGCATGTACCAGGAGCTTGCCACATCGGTGCAGTAGCAGAAGAACAGTGCAACCAAAAACGGAGTGACCCAGTAGCCGATCTTCTTTTTGTCGCAAATATTGGTAGCGACTACGCTGCCGAACAGGGCGGATACCGCATAGGTGAAGGCGGGCGAGAAGGTGGGATTATTGACCAGCGGCTCGATCGCGCCGGAGAAGCACACGCCGATGGTAAGGATAAGCATAACGCAGATCGCGGAACCGCCGGAAGCGAGGACTGCCACGCAGTGCGCCGCCTCGGAGCAGGGCTCTACCTCACACATGCTCTGCGTTGCCATAATGGCGGGCAGCTTCAGGTTGGTGGTGTTGCCGGTTACATAGGAGCTGTACAGCGCGCCGGGACCCATAGACTGCATAAAGCCAAGGGTCTGGCTGATCCAGTAGGGGGCAAGCCACGCCACGGCGCTGATCAGCGCGGGAAGGATCGCTTTCCAGTCCGGCCATTCACCAAATACGATACTGCACGCCACGGGAAACGCCATCATGACCACAGCGATCACCAGGCTGCTGGCAATGCCGAACCGATGCACCCATGTATTATAGGAACTCAAAGATTTCTTTTCGTTTGCACTCATTTCTCATTCCTCCCCTTTACGGATGATAGATCAGGCACGCCGCCAGCATACCAACGATCAAGCTGATACTCAGGTTCCAGTCCTTCAGCTTCTTCAGCTTCGGCACCTTCTTGATTAGCAGCGAGATCAGGAACGAGCATACAAAGCTGATCAGGAAGATAAGCCGCTTATTGCCGTTTTTGGTCTCGGTAACGGAAAGATAACCCATAATGCCCATGATGGCGCAGGTGCCCAGAATACCGATCCACTTCATATCCACCTTGCCGGTCATCTTGTTAAAGGCAACATCGCAGGGCTTGCAGGCGATCGCCATCCAGATGATGTTGGTGATGCCGGCGATGGTGCATACCCACGCAGCCGCTACCCACGCGCTGATGGAGAAACCGCCGATAATGAATTCTTCACCCATACCGGTGACAGCCCACTGGCTTGCCATCGTCTCAAAGGTGGCGGAGCCGATAACGGAAAGACGGAACCATGCAAGCGGACCGCCCAGCAGGGGAATAAGGGTAAACAATACGACCAGTACGGCAACGGTGGGCATAATGCTTACGCCAAAGCCGATCGTGATGCCTTTTTTCGCCTGTGCGCGCGTTACCCCCAGCTCCAGGGAGCGTCCCCACGCTTTCTTCATGAATGCGAGTGTCTGTGCCAGTACAACTGCCAGGATCACGGCTACAACTACATACAGCCATCCTTGATTGGCTACCTCTGTGTACACTTTTATTTCCTCCTTTTATATCACAAATACATTGCGTCTTGACCGGTACGCCGCTTACTCCAGCACAATCAGGTCCTTCGTGTAGTGGTTAAAGGAAATGGCGCCGGTCTCGGTCACGCATACGGTGTCCTCAATGCGCACGCCGAACTCGCCGTTATATACGCCCGGCTCGCAGGAGAAGGTCATGCCCGGCTCCAGAATAATATCGCAGTCCTTGGCAAGGTTGGGTAGCTCATGCCCGTCCAGACCCTCACCGTGCCCCAGACGATGGGTGAAATACTGCGCCAGACCGTGCTTGTCCAGGTAGTTCCATGCCAGCATATGTACATCGCAGGCACGCACGCCCGGCTTGATCGCCTCAAAGGCAAGCTGCTGTGCCTCACGCACACGGTTGTAAACCTCTACATAGGCAGCGCTGGGCTTGCCGATGTGCAGCGAGCGGGTGATATCGGACCAGTAGTGTATATACGCGCCGCCCAGATCCAGATAAACAGCGTCGCCCTTCTGCGCTACGCGGTCGCCGCTTACATGGTGGGCGGAACCGGTATTGGAGCCGAAGGCGATCAGGTTGGAGAAGCCGTCTCTCATGCCCTTTTGCGCCAGCTCGTATTCGATCCAGGTCTTCAGCTCGGCTTCGCTCTTGCCGGTCAGCAGCTGGTCAATTACCATCTGCATCGCCCAGTCGCTCAGCTCGCCGGATTTCTTCATCAAGTCGATCTCATCGGCGCTCTTGCGCATGCGCAGCAGGGTAAACAGGTTGCTGCCCAGTACAAACTCCGCCTTGGGGGCTGCCATGCGGATCAGGTTAAAGGTGCGGAACTCAAAGGTATCGTCAATGGCGATCTTACCGTTGCATACGCCCAGCTCGGTCAGGATCTCTTTTACAAAGCTCAGCATATCCACGCCGTCCACCCAGGTGCGCTGGTCTTTTACGGCGCAGTCCTTTACCGAGTGCACATGGTACATCTTGGGTACCGCCAGGATCGGCTCACCCTCCTGCGGAACAAATACGACCTGAAAGCGCTCGTCCTTTTTAGGGGCGTAGCCGGTGGTATAGAACAGGTTGGGCGAATTGCAGATCGCCACACAGTCCACGGACTGTTCGCGCATGACCTTGCGCAGGGCTTCCATACGGGTCTCATGAATGGTGCTCATTTGCTTTACCTCTTTTCTGTTGAATTATGTTAAGGGCGGCGGATCCGCCCAAGGCTACTTAGATAATCACAGCATACAGCATGTACAAAAGATGTGCCGCGATGCCCGCGCACAAACCGCCGACGGTATGGCTCAGAATAGCGTGACCGGTCAGCTGACGGCATTTCAGCGCGTCCATCATCGCTACATGGGTGCTCAGGTATCCGCTCCAGCACATGCACATGGCTGTGAATACCGCAACGTCATTGCTGTTGGCAAGACCATTGGCTACCATGTTGGGCACAATGCCGATGGCAGCACCCGCACTGCCCAGCGCGGTAATGGGGACTGCTACACAGGAGGGATCGGAAAAGCCGAACAGGGGAGTAAGAATAAAGCTGATCTTCTCTGCCAGGGCGGGGAGCAGTGCAATGCCCTGATAGGCAGCGCCTGTGTAGCCGTCCGCACCGGCACCGTTGGAAAGCAGCATGACGAGGGTGCAGATGACAAGTACGCCGGGAATGATGGATACGCCCACCTTTACACCGCTGCTGCCGCCCTCCAGCGCCGCGTTCAGGATGCGTTCCCCAACATTGCCGGGGCGTACCTCGCGGTATTTCAAGATATCGTAACCGCCGGACTCACCGGTGGGGACAACAGGATCATCACCCAGCACCTTGCGGCTCTTTATCATGAACAGCCGGGTCGAAACAATGCTGCCGACGATAGCGCCCACATTACCAAGGAGCGCCGGAACCACATAGCTTACGCCGCCGCCGGAAAGCCCCATCATGAATACGGTCACGATCAGCCCCATGCCGAAAGCCGTGCCGATATTCGTCAGCGCGGGCAGCTGATACTTTTTGAAATATTTGCGGAAGCCGGTATCGTCGCACAGGGTCAGGATAGCGGGATTATCGGAAAGATAGCAGGTCAGCACGCTTACTACGCTCGCGCCCGGCAGACCGTACAGCGGCTTCATCAGGGGCGAAAGCAGCCGGTTGAACAGCGCAATCACGCCAAATTCCGAAAGCAGCGCCGCCAGCGCGCCGGCGACCACCGCGATCGCCATAATGTAGAAGCAGGTGTTGATCAGTAGATCCGAAGCAGTGTTCAGCATGGTGCTTACCATGTTCACGCCGCCCATTCGGCTGCCGATAAAGCCGAAAAGGATCGCAAAAATCGCAATGAAAAGAAAGGTTTCCCGGCTGATCGCCTTTTTTACCTGGGGAGGCGCCGCTGCGGCAGCGGTTTGACCGGCTGTTTTGCCGCCGCTGCTTTCAAGTGCTTCTGTGTTCATAGAACCCAACTCCTTCAATTTTTGTGCAAATTATCCGGATTTCTGCTTTTTCTTGACAAAATATTAGCGCTGGGTTTAGTATAGAGCACAAGGACACACAAGTAAAACGCATATTTCTTCTGCCTAACATGCAAAAACTGCATGTTAGGGAAAAGGAGGGTCAAACGATGGACACCGATAAGCTGGAAATGTTCGTGCGGGCGGCACACCTCAAAAACATTACCGATGCGGCGCAAAGCCTGCAATATACGCAAAGCGGCGCCAGTCACATGCTGCAATC
Organism: Angelakisella sp.; assembly: GCA_050873265.1. GTDB lineage: Bacteria > Bacillota > Clostridia > Oscillospirales > Ruminococcaceae > Angelakisella. Next base: position 7,083 of record JBNMIL010000085.1, read on the forward strand.
GCTGGAGCAGGAGCTGGGCGGAATTGAGCTGCTGGCACGCAGCCGAAAGGGGGTGGAGCTGACCGCGGCGGGGCTGCGTCTGCTGCCGATGGCGCAGGAAATTCTGTACTGGAGCGGTCAGCTGATGCAGACGGCAGCCTTCCTGCAGGGGACGGAGACAGGGCTGCTGCGCGTGGGCGGCTTTACCAGCGCCATGACATTATGGCTGCCCGCGATCCTCAAGGAGCTGCGCGCACAGTACCCCAATGTGCAGCTGGAAACGCAGCGCGCCAGCTATGCGGATGTTGAGCACTGGGTAAAGGCGGGGCAGGTGGATTGCGGCTTTTGCCGGCTGCCGGTGCATTCGGGGCTTAAATCCTACTATCTGGCGGAGGATCCGCTGGTCGTTATTACGCCGCCCGATCACCCGCTCGGTCAAAAAGAAGTCATTACCTATGCCGATCTGAACGGCGAGGACTTTATCCGCCCGACGCAGGATCGCTTTAACGATGTGGCGTCGCTTCTGGCGCAGTCCAATGTCACGCTGCGCTTTCCCCACATGGTACACGATTACCACGAGGTCATCACCAGCGTGGCAAGCGGTCTGGGGGTCAGCATCGTCCCCACCATGATGGTGAAGCTGTACGCCTTTTCCGTGTGTATCCGCCCTTTGGCGGATCAGCCGCACCGCAGCATCGGCATCGCCGTGCGCAATGAGAAGAACATCTCCCCGCTTACCAAAGCGTTTATCCACATCACACGCAAGCTGTTTGAAGATGGGGTGTTGTCATAGATAATACTTCCGCAGTCCTCCGCAAAAAGTAACGGGAGCAAAACGCAAAGTTTTCGGTCAAGCCTTTTCCAAAAGGCTTGCGGTTTCCAAAGGCAGCGCCTTGGTCGCCCATCTCAATGGGCGAAATCTCCTTTTTCCGGAGGGCGCTCCGCAGGGGGCTGAATTTGCAAAATGATCCGGTGGATCGTTTTGCAAAGAGGGGGCGCCCTGCAAGAGAG
>JBNMIL010000086.1:0-8007 GCA_050873265.1 Angelakisella sp.
GGCATCCGTGGTGCACCCTTGGTGTAAATTGGTGTACGGATTGGTGTACGAGAGGCTTTTTTAACCCGATCAGGGGGGCAATCAATAGAGCTTTGCGCCGGCGGGGATGTGGGGATCAACCATCAGCAAATGGAGCTTTTCCTCGCCGTTTTCGTGATGCACGGCAGAGATCAGCATACCGCAGGAGTCGATACCCATCATCGCTCTCGGAGGCAGATTGGTGATTGCAATGCAGGTCTTACCGACCAGTTCTTCCGGCTCATAATACTCGTGAATTCCGCTCAAAATGACCCGATCTGTGCCGGTTCCGTCGTCCAAAACGAACTTTAAGAGCTTTTTGGACTTCTTCACGGCATCGCATTCCTTGACCTTTACGGCACGGAAATCACTCTTGGAGAAGGTGTCAAAATCCACCTGATCCTGGAACAGTGGCTCAATCTGAACATTGGAAAAATCAATTTTTTCTTCCACAGCGGGAGCCGTCTGAGTGGCCTCCGCAGGAGCCGAAGCTTCCTTGGAAACCTTCTTGTCAGAGTCCAAAGGTTTCATTGTCGGGAACAGCAGCACATCACGGATCGACGCCGAATCGGTCAGCAGCATCACCAGACGGTCCACACCAAAGCCCAGACCGCCGGTGGGCGCCATGCCGTACTCCAGCGCGGTCACAAAGTCATAGTCCACCTCGGCGCGGGTGTTCGGCTCCTCGCGGCGCTTTGCCTCCACCTGACGCTCAAAGCGCGCCTTCTGGTCGATGGGGTCGTTCAGCTCGCTGAACGCGTTGCCGTACTCGGTCGCGCAGATGAAATACTCAAAGCGCTCGGTAAAGGCTGGATCCTCCGGCTTGCGCTTCGCCAACGGGCTGTTCTCCACCGGATAGTCATAGATAAAGGTCGGCTGGATCAGGTTCTCCTCTACATAGGCGTCAAAGAACTCCGCCAGCACAGTGCCCTTGGTGGCGTCGGCGGGAACCTCCACATGCTTCTCCTTGGCGGCGGCACGGGCGTCCTCGTCGGTCTTCCAGTCGTAGTAGTCCACGCCGGCGTACTTCTTCACCGATTCCGCCATGGTCAGGCGCTCCCAGTGACCCAGATCCAGCTCCACGCCCTGATAGGTAATCTTGGTGCTGCCGCAGACATTCTGCGCCAGACGGGTGTAAAGCTCCTCCACCAGATCCATCATGCCCTTGTAGTCGGTGTACGCCTGGTACAGCTCCACGGTGGTGAATTCGGGGTTGTGCTTGGTATCCATGCCCTCGTTGCGGAAGATGCGTCCCACCTCGTACACACGGTCCATGCCGCCCACGATGAGCCGCTTGAGGTACAGCTCGGTCTCGATGCGCAGGTACATATCCATATCCAGCGTGTTGTGGTGGGTCACAAAGGGACGGGCGGAGGCGCCGATCTCCAGCGGCACCAGAATGGGGGTATCTACCTCCAAGAAGCCCTTCTCGTCCAGATAGCGGCGGATCTCAGTAAGGATACGGCTGCGCTTGTAGAAGGTCTCGCGCACCTCAGGGTTCACGATCAGGTCAACATAGCGCTGACGGTAGCGGGTATCGGTATCCCGCAGCCCGTGGAACTTCTCCGGCAGGGGCAGCAGAGACTTGGAAAGCAGCTTGATATGGGTGGTGTGGACGGAGATCTCACCCTTTTGGGTGCGGAATACCGTACCCTCCACACCCAGGATATCGCCGATATCCCACTTCTTAAAGTCGGCGTAGTCCTCCTCGCCCACATCGTCACGGCGCACATATACCTGCAGCCGTCCGGTGGAATCCAGAAGGTCCATAAAGCTCGCCTTGCCCATCACGCGGCGGCTCATCATGCGTCCGGCAATGCGTACCGTCTTGCCCTCCAGCTCCTCAAACCTCTCGCGGATCTCCGCGGTCTTGGTATCCCAGTCATATTTGGTGATCTCGTAGGGGTTCTTGCCGGCCTCGCACAGCGCCGCCAGCTTGTCCCGACGCACCTTTACCTGCTCATGCAGGCGTTCCTCCTCCGCCTCGGCTTCCGCCGCCGGATTCATGACCTTTTCTTCGCTCATATTTGTCCTCCTTCATCGGCACGGGCAAAGCGCCCCGCACCGGAAACATACTCATACATATGGTATTCTACCATAAACCAGCCCCGCAGGGCAAATAAAAAAGCAGAAAAGCGGGAAACTTTTCTGCCTTTTTGCGGGGAGTTTACTTGCTGATATCCAGGATCTTCATTTCAAAGGCGCCGCCGGGGGCTTCCACCGTTACGATCTCGCCCTTTTTATGCCCGATCAGCGCGTGACCCACGGGGGACTGGTCGGAAATGGTGTTCATCTCGTGGCCCACCTCCATGGCGCCCACGATGAGGTACTCGCCCTCTTCCTCCATGTCCATATCCAGCACCTTCACCTTGGAGCCGACGCCCACCACATCAAGCGAAAGGCTGTCGGTATCCACGATGGTCACATGCTTCAGCTGCTCCTCCAGCACGGCAATGCGGGCTTCTATCTCCGCCTGTTCGTTTTTGGCAGCATCATATTCACTGTTTTCGGAAAGGTCGCCGTAGCCGCGGGCGATCTTGATCTTCTCCGCGATCTCGCTGCGTTTGGTCGTTTTCAGCTCTTCCAGCTCTTTTGCCAGCTCATCGTAGCCGGTCTGGGTCATTTGAATGGTGTTTACCATGAAATACAGCTCCTTTACGGCGGGCAAAGCGTTCCGGCTGCCCGACAATAGTTTAATTATTATAGTTTCTTCTGCCCCGATTGTCAAGTGCGAATAAGCCTTGCCAGTTCCCCAAATTCCGCCAACCGTCCATCAATGCGGCACTGCCCGATCCCAAGCGGCAGCTCCACCCGTCGGGTGCCGCACTCCGTCACCATGCCCCAAAAGGCGGTCGGCTCCACCCCCCGCGGCACCTCCGCCGCCCGCTCCGGCGGCAGGGCAAGGGTCAGGCGGTTCACCGTGGGGCTGCCCTGCACGGCGCTGCGGTCGGCGGTCAGCACCGGGCGGCGCACCCGCAGCACCCCCGTGGGGTAAGGCGAAGCACACAGCACGCAGTCCTCCAGCTCGGCGGGGGTCTCCGCCCACAGCAGCGGCAGCCCGTATTCCTCCCGCAGCAGCGTTTCCATTGCCGCGTAGCGGCTGCGCCGCAGTGTGTAGATCTTTATCCCGCGGCAGCAGTTCAGCCACTCCCCGCATGCCCACGGCGCGATGCCCTGCGGATCCAGCAGTCCCAGCAGCCCGCTGCCCTGCACGGGACATTGCTCCATCGCCTGCCGCGCGGCAGCCACCGTCAGCCTTGCCGTAAAGTCCCGCGGGCGGTAATCCCGCACCGGGCAGCCCTGCGGGGGCAGAATATCCGGCGGCAGCAGCACCGGTGTACGGGGACGGGGGCACAGCAGTGCCAGACGGCTCCACGGCAGGCGCTCCGCCGCGCCGTGCCACACCACCCGCCGGTAGCGGTTCCCACCGCAGAAGCAGTCCTCCCACTCCAGCATATCCCCCCGTAGCAGCCGCGCCAGCCGCTGCCGCAGCGGTTCCCTGCCCTCCTCGACCGTCACCGTCATAAACATGCCCCGTACCCCCTTTGCCTGTCCTATCCCTATCCTATGCGGGGACACGGCACTTTAGTACAAGCCGATGGGACAGCGACCTGCACAGGTGCTGGGGGATACGGGGGGCGGCGCGGCGGAGCATGGGGAGGGTCGGTGCGGCGCCTGCGGGCGGCGACCCGACGGGGAGCGGAGCCGTGCCGCCCCTTTTTTTGCCCCTCAAAAAGAACAAATGTTTCACGTGAAACAAATTGTGCGATTTTGCAGAGAATAAAAAGCCGCCGGCTCCATCACGGAACCGGCAGCGGGTATGCGTTTTTTCTTATCGGATCGCGGCGGCGAGAACCTCCATCGCCTTCTTGTAGGGGGCGTCCAGCTCGGCATTGCCCAGGATATCGCTGCGGCTGCCCTCACTGGCGGCAAGCTCCACCTCGTAGTCGGGACCGACGCCGTGCTCGCCGAAGGTCTTTTGCTTGGGACCGGCGTACTGCGCCGTGGTGACCTGAATGGCGGAGCCGCCCGAGAGCTTGAAGATCTCGGTGATATCGCCGTTGCCGGCGGTGCGGCCACCGACCACCTTGGCTCTGCCGAAGTCCTGCAGCGCCATGACCAGCAGCTCGGCGGTACCGCCGGTGGTCTCATCTGCCAGAACGACCATCGGCACGTCCCAGCAGTTGGCATCGGACTGCGCTACGGCGGTCAGGCTGCCGATCTTATCGCGGGAATACGCCACAGTGCCGCTGGGCAGCAGCGGATCGGCAATGCGCACGGCGTAGGAAAGCTCGTTGCTGGTAATGCCGCGGACATCCAGCAGAATACCCCTGATGCCCTGCGCCTTAAGGGTATTCAGCTGCGCGATAAACTGGTCGGCGGTGGTGCCGTTCCACTCGGTAAAGCTGATATAGGCAATATCATCGCTTGCCATGGCGGTCTTTACGGTGGGAACATCAATGGCGCGCAGCGTCAGCTCGTAATTGTTTTCCTGGCTGTCCTGCTGAATGGTCAGCGTGACCTTGGTGCCGGCTTCGCCGCGCAGGCGACCCGCCATGGTCTCATTGTTGCTTTCGGTCACGCGGGTGCCGTTTACATTGATGATAAGCGCGCCGACCTTGATGCCCGCCATCTGCGCCGGAGAATCGGGGTAGACCTCCTTGACCAGCAGGTAGCCGGAGGCGTCAAGCTCGGTCACCAGACCCACACCGACATACCTGCCGGTGCCGGACTGGGTATATGCCTCGTACTCCGCCGCGGTAAAGTAGCGGGCGTTGGCGTCCTCCAGCCCCTCGATGTAGCCGCGGGAGATCGCCTCCTGCAGCTCCTCCTCATTGATGGTGCCGTAGTAGTTTTCCCGTACATACAGGTCGACCTCGTGCAGGGCACTATACATTTTTTCCCGCTCGGTGATGCCTGTCATTTTGACATTGAACAGGTTCATCGAGTAGATCATGGTAAGGGAAAAGGCGACTGCCGCCACGATAGCCATATAGGCGATGGCTGCGCCAAGCGAAATTTTTTTGTTCATGCTGTTTTATGCTCCTGTTGTAACGCTGCTTACCTGCATACAGTGCCTACACAGTGCCATTACAGATAATTGAGCGGATTGGTATGCGCGCCGTTGCGGCGGATCTCGAAGTGGAGGTGATAGCCGGTAGACCAGCCGGTGGTGCCCACATAGGCGATGGTCTGTCCCTTGGTGACGGTATCTCCCACACTGACCGCCACCGAGGTGCAGTGGGCATACAGGGTGGAAAAGCCGCCGCCGTGGTCAACGATGAGATAGTTGCCGTAGCCCCACGCTCTGCCGTAGCCCGCGCCGGTACGCACATAAATGACGGTGCCGGAGGCGGAGGCGCGAATGGGGGTATTGGCGGGGGCGGGGAAATCGATACCGGTGTGGTAATCGGTATTATTGAAGCGCCAGCCATAATAGCTGCTGATGTAAGTATAGCCCTTGACCGGATAAATAAAACCGGTGGTGCTGTAATCCACCTGACTGCCGTTGCCGGCATTGGCGGCATAGATGGCGTCGATATCCGCCTGGATCTGCTTCATCTCTTTTTGGATAGCAGCCTGATCGGCAAGGTATTCCTGCTCCATCTTTTTGATATCCTGCAGGGTGCTTTCCACATCGGTCTTCTGGCTGGTGAGGCTTGCCTTTTTACTTTCCGCCGTCACCTTGGTATCCGCCAGATCCTCTTTTTCCTCCTGCATCTGCTGCTGCAGCGTCCGCAGCTCGGTGATGTTATCGGCGAGGTTCTGCAGAAGGGTGCTGTCATGCTCCGAGATACGGCTGAGGTACTTGCCGTAGCTTAAATAACTGCCAAGGCTGTCCACGCCGAAGACCATGCCCAGCATGCTGGTGCCGACGCTGGTTTTGTAGATGGAGCGGATCCGCTTCATAAAAAGATCCTGCTGCTCCAGCACCTCGGCGCTCAGCTCATTGATGCGATCTTCCTTTTCGGCAATATCATTCTGCAGGTAGTTAATCTTGTTATCCAGCAGCGTGATCTGCTTCTGGGTAGTAGTGATCTGATTATTGAGGTTGTTGCGGATCGCTTCCTGCTTTTCCTTTTCGGTCTTGGTCTGGTTCAGCTTATCCTTCAGCGCCTGCTGCTGCTTTTCCAGCTCGCTGTACTGGTCATTGAGGTGATCCAGCGTGCTGTCCGCGTAGGCGGTGATCGGGGTAGAGACCACCAGCACCGCAGCGCACATCAATGCCGCCAAGATCCGTTTGGTATAGCTTCTCATGGTATTTGCCTTGTCCTTTCCGTTTGCACATTTGCTGTGGGTGTTCCTTTTTGTCAAACTTCAGGTCGTCAAAAGGGAGACCCGCCTGTTATTTAAGTGCCGATAACGGGCGGATTTCCTGCGTTATACTTTAAGATATTTTCCGACAAAGATAAAGCTGCCGACCATACCGAACAGCACGCCCGCCGCCACAAAGCCCAGCAGCATCTGCGGGGCGATGGAGACAAACGGAATGAGGCTCTGGTACGCAAGCTGAAGCCAGCCGCTGGCGGACTGCCCGACCCACTGGTAAAGGAAGTGGGTGCCCACCCACAAAAGCCCGAAGGCAATGAGGGCGGAGATCAGCCCGATGACCATGCCCTCCACCAAGAAGGGGAATCGGATAAAGGCATTGGTGGCGCCGACATACTTCATAATATTGATCTCCCGCCGGCGGTTGAAGATGGTCACGCGGACGGTATTGGCAATGATGATGACGGAAACCACCATCAAAATAGCGACGATGGTAAGCCCCGCCACATGGATCGCCGTCTTGATGCCCACCAGCGTGGTGGCGACCTCATTGCTGGATTCCACGCTTTCCACGCCGTTCAGGTTTTCCAGCGCCTTGACGGTCTCCGGCAGGTTTTCCAGACTGTTTACCTTGAGCCGGAAGGAGGCGGGCAGCGGGTTTTCATCGGCGTATTGCTCAAAGCCCTCCAAAAAGCTCTGGCTGCCAAGGGTATCGCTCAGCTCCTTGAGTGCGTCCTCCTTGCTGATATACTGCTTGGAGGCGATATTGGGCAGGGCGTCGATCTCGGCTTTCAGCATCTCGATGCCGGTGCTGCCCAGATCGTCCTCGATCCAGACCACGACCTCATTGAAGCTCTCGACATAGCCCATGAGGGAATTGATATTGAGGGAAAGCAGCAGCGCCCCGCCGATGAGCACCATGCAGGCGATGAGCACGCCGATGGAAGCGACCGACATCTGTCGGTTGGCGCGGATATTGCGCAGTCCCTCTTTGACCAGATAGCCAAAGGAATTCTTAAACATGGGGAGCACCTCCCTGATCGCGGATAATGCGTCCCTTCTCCAGTGTCACGGTACGGTGGCGGAAGCGGCTTACCAGCTCATGCTCGTGCGTTACCATCAAAATGGTGGTGCCGGTCTTGTTGATCTCGTCCAGCAGCTCCACGATCTCGTAGGAAAGCTCCGGATCGATATTGCCGGTGGGTTCATCGGCAATGAGCAGGTCGGGATTATTGACCAGCGCGCGCGCCAGTGCCACGCGCTGCTGCTCGCCGCCGGAAAGCTCCGGCGGATAGTGCTTGTACTTATCGTCCAGCCCCAGCAGGTTAAGGATATAGGGGACACGTCGGCGGATAAAGCGCCGCGGTACGCCCGTTACCTGTAGGGCAAAGGCAACATTATCGAATACCGTCATGGTGGGAATGAGCCGGAAATCCTGAAACACCACGCCGATGGTACGGCGGAAATAGGGGATCTCCCGCTGCTTCATGTGAATGAGGTCGTGCCCGTTCACCGTGACATCGCCCTCGGTGGGGACTTCCTCCCGCAGCAGGGTCTTGATAAGGGTGCTTTTACCGGCGCCGGAATGACCCACCACAAAGACGAATTCGCCTTTTTCGATATGTAGATCCACCCCATCCAGCGCGCAGACACCGTTGGGATAGGTCTTGGTAACTCCTTGCAGATCAATCAAGGGATTCACCGCCTTGCTATATAGGA
>JBNMIL010000087.1:0-8002 GCA_050873265.1 Angelakisella sp.
ATCTTGCGGTCTTTTTGCATATAGACTACACAGAAACTACACAGTAAAATGCCCCCTCCAGTTACGGAGGGGGCATCTCTTTACCACACCTTCTCTGACACTCCGAGTGCCTCGTACAAAAGGTGCTTCTGCTTTGTGGTAGCGTTGGGCACAGCTTTGTCAATGGCTTCTTTCTTTTTCCGGCTGGCAGAATTGGTGATAGTTTTACCATTCTCGTCCTTGTCGCCGGTGACGCCGCGGGTTGCAAAGTATGCCGCATAGTATTGGTCATAGGTAACGCCCTGTGCCACATACTCGGCAGCTTTCTCTCCCACATCTTTATTGTAAGCCTTTAGTGCATATTCCGCGCCAAACGCCTTGCGGTTGGCTTCGCGCTTTACTACATCGCTGTCTGCACTATCAATGCTCTTGGCTGTTTCCTCATAGGTGCCAACAGTCAGTAGAGCATTGCGGTAAATCTCATTCCGCAGTTCAAGCAGGTCACGAGCCTCGCTCATCTTCTCCTTGCGGGTCTTTTCGCCGCTGTTGTAGATTTCCTTGAGTTGCTTCGTGATCTCGGACGCCGCCTTGCTCTGCTTATACAGGTAGGAATATGTCGCATCATCGGCAGCTGTCGCAAACTCGGTCTCCTTTACCTGCTTGGCTTCGTCCAGCGCATCATAGAAGTCGCTGCCCAGCCGGTTCTGCCGGACGCTATCAACGACAAACGCCTTTACCACCGCAGGGACATCAGCTTTCTTGGAAAGCGCCGGAAGCAACCAGTCGCCGATAAAGCCGGAATACTGGTCAATCAGGTAATTGACCTTCTTCGGGGAAAGCCCCTCGATGCCGTTCTTCCCGTGTCGTGTAATCTCACCGAGCCAAATGGAGAACGCATCGGTGCTTTCATCGTATTGCAGGTAGTCAGGCTTTTCCTCCATGTAGCTGGATACGATGTCTCCACCGTACCAGGTCTTATTGGTGCTCATCGCAGTAATACCGGCGAAGATGTTGTTGGTCAGCGGGTTGTTCGGGGCAAGCTGTTCGACAGCGAAAGACGGATAACCAGCAAACGCGCTGCTCGCAGGTTCCCCTTTCAGCCAACGCCACATACGGTTAGTAAACGCCGTAATGACGGATGGTTCACGCCCCATCGGGATCTTGATAAACTTGTTATCTCCGACCTTGATGAGGATGTTGCTATCCTTGATGTAGTTGGAAAGCTCCTTGTAGTCATCGTCCTCTTTCAGCCCATCATACAGCAGACCCATAATGATACCGGGTGCAACGCCGTTGATAAGCAAGCGGGAGATCAGCTGTCCAATCTCTTTCCAGCCGCGCCGGTCAATGACATTGCGAATGTTCTTGGAAAGGCCCTGCATACCGGGGTTGAAGAAAGGTACGAGAGATGCATTCAGCTTGCGGGCGGCGAAGCCGCCACGGCCAAAGTTCGTTGTGATGTCTGCTGCGTTATAGAGCGCCTGCTGCACATCTCCGGTCGCCTCCATCGTACTGATAAATTCAGCAAGGCGAGGGTACTGCTCGACCGCTTCATTGGCAAAGGAGAGGATGTCGATTACTCTATTCCACCCACCAGCCACTTTATCGACTGCACCGTTCTTGAAATGGTGTCGGTCAGAAAGCCCCGTCTTTGGGTCATAATAGGTAGTTCCTTTTCCGCCCATTGCCTGATAGAGCTGCCAATACTTCCCGTTCGTTGCGATTTCCTTTACGGCCTTGCCGTAGTTCTTGATGAATGTGGCATTGCTGTAATGGGTAAAGTACAATGCGGACTGTGCGTCACGAACGAAATTCCGCACGATGAATACAGGGTTCCATTGCGTGACCAGCTTCTTGAATGTGCTGTTGATGGAGCGCAATGCTTTCATTCCAAAGGAATTGGATTGCTCAATGGGTCTAAACCCATCGGCCATTGCTTCGCTCATGTGCAGAGTAACCGGTTTGCCATCCACCCAAATGCGCAGCGTGTTCTTGAGGTTCTCTGCGTAATCCGCATCAAGGTCAACGAGATCGCCTTCCTCTGTAACACTCTGAATGTATTCCGAGATATCACGGGTAGTATCCATTGCATCTTCATACAGCATATTGCCCAGAATGTTCTTTTTTGCTGCGGAGAAGGTCTGCAAGGTCTGCCTGGCAATACTGTCGATCAGCGGCATGATATCCTGGTTGCCACCTTTTGCGGACTTGATGGTGCTGTTCACCGCAACGCTGTTGGGGTTGGAGTAGCCGCCGGAGGTGCTGGGCATATCGCGGTAGGTGGGAACATAGTGCGGATACAGTTCCTTCATGTACTGAGCCATATCAGCGCTCACGAGTCCGCCCTGCTTTCGCACTTCCATCAACCCATCAAGGTAGGCATACACATCCTTTGCCCACTTCTCAAATTCAGGGTGTGCATCCAGCAGGTCAGCTGCGGCGGCACGGCTATCGTCTGCAGTCACGCTGCTGCCGAATACAGGCTTGTCAAACTGCTTCTCTGCCCACGCCTGCAACTGTTTATACTGCTTGGCAGCAGCGATCTGCTCCTCGGTGTACGACTTTCTAAGTTTGGCATCATCACCTGCAGCTGTGTAGATGTTCTCATCTGTCATTTCTGCAAAGCCCTTGACTTCCTTATTCAGTTTTGTCCGAAGCTCTGCAAGCTGCTGCTGCGCCCTTTCGCGGACACTCATGCGGTCTACATTGTGCTCATGCAGCAGGTAGGTGTAAAACTCCTCGTTCAGCCCAGCCTTTTTTGCCGGTTCAAATACCTGTATAAGGTTTTTGTCACCGATTTTCTTGCCATTAAGGTCGTATTGTCCAGCACCGCCAATGGAGTACTGCGCCGCCGCAGCTGCCTGCCCCACATTATTCGCGGCATAGGTGATACGGATGTCGCCCACAGCATTTCCGAAGCGCTCCAGCTCATCCTTTGTGTTGATCCACTGGCGCTTGAATGTCCGCCAGCTTTCGGCTGCTTTCGCCTTAAAGGCTTCCTTGTCCTTCTTCGGCATCTCGGTCAGCACCTTGGCAACATCTTCCGTAGTGGTGGATTTCTGTTCCGCCGCCCTCAACCTGGCTTTGCTCTTAGCCTGATCCTCACGCACCACACGGTCAATGCGATCCTGCGTCCTTCGCCGGTTGAACTCGTCCTTGGCTTCGGTCAGCTTCTCATCATACTTTTCCCGCACTTGCTGGTTGTTCGCCCGCAGGTCAGCGCGGTACTGCTTGGAAAGGGAATCATACTTCTGCATGAAGTCTGCACGAGCCTTTGCAGCTTTCTCCCGCTCTTTGGCTGCTGCCATATCGGCAAGGAGCTTGGTTTCCGCTTCACGCCAGCGGTCATTTGCAGCTGCTTCTTTTTCGGATCTCTGCCGCTCCGCTTCTACTGCCTTTTCTGTTGCCGCGTCTGCTTTTGCTTTTGCCTTGTCCGCCTCGGTGACAAGCTCCTTTTGACTCCACAGTAGATCGGTGAGCTGGTTTATGATACTCTCGGCAAACTCGTCCTCATCAACGGCATACGCAAGGGGTATGCGTTCAGAATCCTTTGCATAGTCCGCTGCTTCTACCGTATTTTCAAAGGTTTCCCATTCGGTAGCCGCGTCCCGGAAGATGCCGGGGAACTCGCTTTGCAGCTCGGAATAGGCAACATCAAATGCTACTCCCTCACCAGCCTTGGCGTTCTCCCGTGTCTTAATGCGGATGATGTTCCCGTATTTCTTGCGGAAGTTTGTAAGGGAGCCGTACTTTCGAACAATATCCCCGCGCAGCTGCTCGCCGATTACAAATGTTCTTTGAGAAAGGCTCTTGCGGATATCCGCCTTTTCTACTTTCAGCGGGTCAGCAATAGTCGCTTCTTTCAGAATGGCATCCGCAGCTTTCTTTGCGGCAGCGTCAATGTCCGTTTTCTCCCAACGATATACGCTGTTGAAAGCGTCCTCAATTTCCGCAGTAAGCGTTGTGATGGTGTCCTCGCTTGTGATGCCATTCTTCCGCAGAAACCGCCCGATATCCTTTTTCGCTTTAATGGGGTCTACGGTCGGCTTCTCCGTCACCTTGGTTTGCAGCTCCGCATACTCTGTGCGATAGCGCATTTCAAGCAGCTGCTTGCGCAAATTCTTTACCTCTGCCTGCGCGGCTTGCAACTCGTCATTGGCTTTCTGCGTAGCGTCAGATACAGCTCTATCGATATCCGCCATGTACTGGGCATCTTCCATTAGTGAGTAGCGGATATCCTTGCTTTCGGTTGGGGTGGTATTGTCAATGTTCTTGAATTGACTGCTGTCAAATGCGACATATACGGTAGCGTTGTCATACTTGCCCTCTACAATGTATCCATCATAGCCAAGCGTATTGCGCACAGCTTCGAGAACAGCACCAGCTCCAGCGCCTCCATTTGCAATTTCCGCAAGGATTTCACTGTCGCTGTCACTATAATCCATCGCTGCCTTTACGGTGGCATCAAGCGCTCGACTATACCATGCCTTGGACGGATAGCCCATGCCACCCGCAGGATCGTAGTTCACAAGCACCTCATCGCCTGTCGGGTCAACGGTCTGCAACAGCTTTTTTACTTCCGTCCTCGTCAGCGTGATCTCGCTATCGCTCAACGGCTTTTTGATATCAAGATATGCCAAGGATACCAGCCGCAAAATCCGTGCCGTCAACAAGGCAAAGGGTGAGCGTGGAGAACGCTTGACCACCAACGTTCCCTACGGCTACAAGCGTGACTCCGATGATCCTAAAAAATGGGTGGTTGACGAGGAAGCGGCACAGGTCGCGAAGAGGATCTTTGCGCTCTGCATGGAGGGAAAAGGACCGAGTCAGATCGCCGCTCTGTTGGAAAAGGAAAAAGTGCTGAACCCCACCGCATACAAGCAGCGGGAGGGCAGAAAAACACCGCATCAGGCCCCAGAGAACGAGTATCGCTGGCACGAAAGCACCGTTGCTTACATTCTTGAATACATGGAGTACACAGGCTGCACGATCAATTTCAAGACCTATACCAACTCCATCTGGGACAAGAAGCAGCGGGAAAATCCAATGGAAAATCGCAAAATTTTCTATAATACCCACCCGGCAATTATCTCTCTGGAAGTCTTTGGTAAGGTACAGGAGATCAGGCAGCAGCGACACCGCAGAACAGCGACGGGAAAAAGCAATATGTTCTCCGGCCTGGTATTCTGCAACGGCTGTAAGCAGAAGCTCTACTACTTCACCACCAGCTATTTTGAAAAGCGGCAGGACTTCTTCATCTGCTCCACCCATCGTGCCAACAAGGACAAGTGCAGCGGGCATTATATCCGTGCCGTTGTGCTGGAACAGATCGTCTGGAATCACATTCAGGAGGTCATATCGGTAGTCACACGCTACGAGGCTTACTTCCGCTCTGAAATGGAGCAAAAGCTCCGTATGCAGAGCGAAGAATCACTGCGGCTGTATCAGAAGCGGTTGGCGCAGGCTGAGAAGCGGATCGGAGAGCTTGACCGCCTTTTCATCCGCATTTACGAGGACAATGTAGCCGGTCAGCTGGATGATGAACGATTCGCCATGATGAGCAAAAACTACACCGAGGAACAGAAAAACCTCAAATCCGAGGTCAAAGATCTGCAACAGCAAATCCATGAACAGGAACAACAGGCAGAGAATATAGAGCAGTTTGTTCAGCGGGTAAAGAGGAACAGCACCCTCACGGAGCTAACGCCCTATGCCCTCAGAGAGCTTGTGAAGGCGGTCTATGTGGATACACCGGACAAGTCCAGCGGCAAGCGCAGACAGAAGGTGCATATCGAGTACGACCTTATGGGCTACATTCCCGTAGATGAGCTGCTAAAAGCGGAACAGGCATGACCGAGATCATGCCTGTTCCAAGAAATTTGAATTTACTGTCTTACCAGCAGAGAGCCTTTTGGCTCCTTTTTTATTTGGCGGAGATGGAGAGAGCTTACAACCATAGAATACTTTATGGCAAACCGCGCGGGTCTTTCGACCCGCGCGGTTTGTGTTCAGGAAGAGATTTATGAAAAGAAGAAAGTGTCTTGATATTATTTCACCATAGCGGCTTTCTTTGCCTCTTTCTTGGCTTCCAGCCGGCTGACAATGATGGCGCACGCCGCATCGCCCACGATGTTAATGGTGGTACGACCCATATCAAACAGACGGTCGATCCCGTAAATGAGCAGAATACCCTCGACGGGGATACCGACGCTGGTCAGTACCATCGCCAGCATTACCACACCGGCGCCGCTGACGCCCGCCGTACCGATGGAGGCAAGGGTCGCAGTCACAACGACCATGACAAGCTGCCCGAGGGTCAGCTCCATGCCGTAGCAGCAGGCAAGGAAGATGGTGTTTACCGCCATGTAAACGGCGGTGCCATCCATGTTGATGGTCGCGCCCAGCGGCAGTACAAAGGAGGAAATCTCCTCGCTGGCCCCCAGATTGACGGCGCACTCCTTATTGATGGGCAGCGTCGCTACGCTGGAGGTGGAGGAGAACGCGAAAGCCATGGCTGGGATCATGCCCTTGAAGAACTTGATGGGGCTAAGACCGCCCATCGTCTTGACAGTAATGGAATAAGTAATGACAGCGTGCAGAATATAGCCGAGATAGGCAACGCCCAGCACCTTGGCAAGGTCGCCCAGGATATCCGGACCCTGTACCGCAACCACCCAGGTCATCATGCAGAAAACACCGATGGGAGAAACCTTGATGATAAACATCATCACCCGCATAAATACTTCGTTCAGGCTCTCAAAGAGCTCCGCCGCGGGCTTGCCCTTTTCACCGGCAAGGATAATGCCGGCACCGATGAACAGCGCGATGACAATGATCTGCAGCATCGAGGAATTCGCGAAGGGAGTAATAATATTGCTGGGGAAGATATCCACCAGCGTGGTCATAAAGTCGGCGCTCACCGGTTTGTCCCAGGTGCCCAGCCCCTCGGTGGAAAGCCGCGGGAAACCGCCCTTAAAGAGATTGGCAAGCACCAGCCCGATCACCAGCGCCACAATGGTGGTACAGATATAATAGACCATCGTTTTCCAGCCGATGGAACCGACCTTCTTGATATCCTTCATGCTGATCATGCCGCACACCATCGAGAACAGCACGATGGGCACTACAATGAACTTGAGCAGGTTGACGAAGATGGTACCGATGGGCTTTATATATTTGGTGGCAAATGCGGCACCCCCCGGCAGATAGATAAGACCCCAGCCGAGCAGACAGCCCAAAATCAGTGCAATGAAGATCCAGCCTGCCAGTGACAGTTTCTTTTTAGCGGTTGACATAATGGTTACACCTCGTATCACAGTTTGAATATGTTTCACAGTATAGCACTAAATTTCATTTTGTAAAGTATTTTTGCAAGTTTTTCTTTTAGAATAATTCATTTTTATGCTTCGCTTGTGCTTATTGTTCCTGTTTTATTGCTTTTTTGTCTATTTTGACGGTATATTCTGCATGATTATTTCTATCGCAGTTTCATTTTAACGCAGCTTCATCGTTTGGTATCCTGCAATTTTGCGCACGCATATAAAAACGGCACGGCTCACCAGGAACCGTACCGATCATATAAGCTGTTCTTTTTAATAAGGCTCACGGCAGCAGTGTCACCGTTATATCCTCCTTGGGGCGCTCCATAAAGCGGATCCGCCATGTCACCGTCTCCGCCGGCTCGTAGCGCAGCGAGGAATATGCCGTCCGCACCTCATCGGCGGCTTTGCCCTTTTCCCCCGTGACGAAGATCGCCGTCGGGCCGTCCGCGCCGCCGATGATGCCGATGCAGGCGCTGCCCTCCATCGAAACCCCGTCCTCCGCGGTGCTAAAGTGCACTTCATCGTTTGGCGTGGCGTCCTGCACGGTAAAGTCCCCTGCCGGCAGCGGCGGCTCCAGCGTGTAGCGCAGCTCCGTGTACTTCCGTGGGTAGACCATACCCCTTGCCAGCAGGCTGTTCTGCTCCATCGTTTCCTGCTTCAAAGAGATCACCCGCAGCGTGTGAGGCAGCCCCGTGCGCGGG
>JBNMIL010000088.1:0-7700 GCA_050873265.1 Angelakisella sp.
GTGGAGCAGTACAGCAAAAAGTGGAAGGCTGCCCGCTTGCCCAAGGTCTCCTTGGCGATCCTGATGCTGGCGATCACCGAGATCGCTTATATCAAGGATGCTCCCGTTGGCGCGGTCATCAATGAGGCGGTGGAGCTGGCAAAGAAATATGCCGGTCCCGAGGACGCCGCCTATATCAACGGTGTGCTGGGCGGCTACGTCCGCGGCACAATGGGCGAAGCGGCTCTCCCCAAGGAAGCCGAGGAATGATAGTGGGGAGTGCTGCTGCCTTAGGGCGGCAGGCTCCCTTTCTGCAATAGCGCAATAGTGGAGAATAGAGAAGAGGGGAGGCGTCAACCGTGCCGGCACAGATCATCAAAGTCTCACAGCTCAATCGCTATGTCAAGGCGCAGCTGGAGGAAAACCCGCTGCTGGGGGATGTATTGGTCAAGGGGGAACTGACCAGTGTAAGCTGGCGCAGCCGCACGGGGCACTTCTACTTTACTCTTACCGAGGGAGACGCCTCCCTGCGCTGCGTCATGTTTGCCCGCTATGCCGAAAGACTTTCGGCTTTTCCGCAGGAGGGCAGCGTGGTCATCGTGCGGGGTGCCGTTACCCTGTACGAGCGGGATGGGCAGTACCAGCTTGCCGCCTATGATATTCAAAGCATGGGGCAGGGGACAGGCAGTGCCGATTATACCGCCTTGCGGCAAAAGCTGCTGGCGGAGGGGCTGCTTTCTCCGGAGCGCAAGCGCAAGGCGCCTCGCTTCCCGCGGGCGGTTGGCATCATTACCTCAGCCGAGGGTGCCGCGGTACAGGATATCATTACCGGTATGCGACGACACAATGATCTCATTCCGCTGGTTTTGTATCCCGCCACGGTGCAGGGTGAGTCGGCGGTGAATCAGATGCTTTATGCGCTGCACTGTGCCGTTGCAGAGGGTCGCTGTGATGTTCTTATCATCGCGCGGGGCGGCGGCGCGGCGGAAACATTGGCTGTTTTTAATGATGAGCGCCTGCTGCGGGCAGCGGCATCTTCACCGGTGCCGGTCATTTCCGCCGTTGGGCATGATGTTGACCTGACCTTGCTTGATGAGGTTGCCGATATCCGGGCGGCGACCCCGACAGCCGCCTGCCAGTACTGCTGTGTTTCCAAGGCGGAACTGCTTACCGGGCTGCGGATTGCCAAAACAGGCTTACAGCAGGCAATGGAACGCCGGTTGGGCGCAGCGCGACAGCATACCGTATCGCTGCAGCGGGTGCTGCGTGCGCGTTCCCCCATGGTGCTATGGAGCAAAAATCGCCAGCGGCTGGATTACCTTACGCAATTATTGCAAGGGAATATGGAACACATTCTGTGGCAGCGCACCCAGCGGGTCAGCCATCTGCGTGGGCAGTTGGCGCTTTTGGATCCCGCTTTACCGGTAGAGCGGGGCTATAGCATCACCTATACGATTCGAGAGGCGGCAAATACCCCGCTGTATTCCTGCCGTGCGGTCAGGAGAGGGGATACCCTGCTGACCCGTCTGAAGGACGGAGAGATCCGTTCCACCGTAACAGCCGTCGATATCCGAAAGGAGTAACCTATGGCGCAAAAATCATTGGAAAAAGAGCTTTTGGAGCTGGAAAATATCGTTGCCCGCCTCTCTGCCGAGGAGCTTCCGCTGGAGGAGGCGCTGGCACTTTACACCAAGGGCGTGGAGCTTAGCCGCAGCTGTGATGAACTGCTCTCGGCGGCACGCCAGACGGTAGAAATGGGCAAAATGGAGCTGGAGGGCGAAGCAAATGAACTGGAATGAGCGTTATCCCGCCTACTGTGCCATGCTGGAAGCCGCGCTGCCGCAGTATCTGCCCTCGGCGGAATTGCCGCAGGGCAAGGTAAGCGAGGCGATGGCATATAGTCTATTGGGCGGCGGCAAGCGGATCCGCGGCTGTCTTACCCTTGCCATGTGCGAGCTATGTGGCGGTGATGTGCAGGCGGCGCTGCCTTTGGCGGCTGCTGTCGAGATGATCCATGCTTATTCGCTGATCCATGATGACCTGCCCTGCATGGATAATGACGATTTGCGGCGCGGCAAGCCCTCCTGCCATATTCAGTTTGGCGAGGGAACAGCGCTGTTGGCGGGTGATGCCCTGCTGACCCATGCATTTGCGGCGGCGTCAGCGGCTTATTTTAACGGCAGCCTGCCGGCGGAAACGGTGCTTCGCTGCGTCAATCAGCTGGCGCGTGCGGCAGGCGTTGAGGGGATGATCGGCGGGCAGGTCATTGATACCACGCCGGAGGAAGTTCCCATGACGCCGGAGCAGCTGGAATCGATGCACAGCATGAAGACCGGCGCGCTCATTCGGGCGGCGGCGGTGCTGGGCTGCCTTGCGGCAGGCGCCCCGCGTGATGTTATTTTGCAGGCGGATCTTTATGCCGCCAAGGTCGGTCTGGCATTCCAGATCGTCGATGATATTCTGGACGCGACTGAAAGCAGCGAGGAGTTGGGCAAAAGCACCAGCGACGCCGAAAACAATAAAACAACCTACATCACCCTGTACGGTGTGGAAAAGGCAAAGGAAATGGTGCGCCGGCTGGTGCTGGAGGCTGACCTTGCCGTAAAAGGCACCCCGTTGGACGATGAGCTTTTATACCAGCTTGCCGATACTCTGGCAAAGCGGGATCACTAAAAAGACAGGGGAGAGACCCGAACCATGACAGAAAAAACAAGACTGGATGCCGCACTGGTCGAGCGCGGGCTTTGCACCGGGCGCGACCGTGCCAAGGGCATCATTATGGCAGGTCAGGTGTATGTCAATCACCAAAAGGCGGATAAGGCAGGTATGACCGTTTCCCCCGAGGACGAGATCGAGGTGCGGGGCGACCAGCTTGCCTATGTCAGCCGCGGTGGCTTAAAGCTGGAAAAAGCCATGAAGGAATTTGACCTGCGGCTGGATGGCTGTATCTGCGCCGATATCGGTGCCTCCACCGGCGGCTTTACCGATTGTATGCTGCAAAACGGCGCCGTCAAGGTCTATGCTATTGATGTCGGCTACGGACAGCTTGCGTGGAAGCTCCGCTGCGATGAACGGGTCGTCAATCTGGAACGTACCAATATCCGTCATGTTACTGAAAAAGAGGTACCGGAGCCGCTGGATTTCGCCTCGGTCGATGTCTCCTTTATCTCGCTCAAGCTGGTGCTGCCGGTACTGCATACCCTGCTTAAAGAGGGCGGCGAAGCCGTCTGTCTTATCAAGCCGCAGTTTGAGGCGGGACGGGAGCTGGTCGGCAAAAAGGGCGTGGTGCGGGAAGAAAGCACTCATGTTATGGTCGTGGAAAACGCTCTTTCCTTTGCAAAGGATAATGGCTTTACACCTATCCACCTCACCTTTTCGCCGGTCAAGGGACCGGAGGGCAACATCGAGTACCTGATGCACCTGAAAAAAGGGGAATACCCCGCCGAACTCCCCGCACCGGCGGAGATCGTCCGGCTTTCCCATCAGACACTCAGCGAATAAATGAAACCAAAAAGGAGGTCTGCCGCATGGATTTTTTCCTGATCGCCAACTTTTCCCGGGAAAATGTCCCTGCTGTTACCGAGGAGGTCTGTCAGACGCTTCATGCGTGCGGCTGCGGTATCTGGGCGGCGCCTGTGGCAGGGGCGTCTTACCCAGCCAATGTGCAGATAGCCGATACCGCTATCGGCTGCCGCCATGCGGATATGATCATCTGCATCGGCGGCGACGGCACCATCATTGATGGTGCGCATTGTTCCGCCGCATACGGTCTGCCGGTTCTCGGCATCAATGCCGGTCGGCTGGGCTTTTTGGCGCAGGTGGAGCCGCACGGGGCGGCGTCCGCTTTCGACCGTATTCTTGCGGGCGGATATACCATCGAGGAGCGCCTCGGCATCTCGCTTTCCCGTATGACCGCGGCAGGGGAGGAACTGACCGTTCCCTTTGCCCTCAATGATATCGTTCTTACCAAACCGGTGATGACCAATATCATCGATCTGACCATCGACTGCGACGGTCGCCGTATGAGCGAATATTCCGCCGATGGGCTTATCCTGTCCACCCCCACAGGCTCCACCGCTTACTCGCTGTCCGCGGGTGGGCCTGTCATCGATCCGGCACTTTTCGCCATTTCCGTTGTCCCCATCTGTCCGCACAGCGTTTCAGTGCGCCCTATCGTCGTTTCGGCGGGACGCAGCGTTTCCATCACCTGCCGGCAGTCCATGTGTGTGGTGGTCGATGGCAGAGAGCGTATCGAGCTGCTGCCGCAGACACCGGTCACGGTACAAAAAAGCAATAAGACCGCCCGTTTTGTTTCCTTTGGCGAATACGAATTTTTCGAGATACTGTCCCACAAATTGCTGCAAAGGGGTTAATGACCATGAAAGCAACACGCCACGCCAAAATTCTGGAGCTGATCCAGAACCATACCGTTACCACACAGGAGGAACTGCAATCTCTTCTGGAGGCAAATGGCTTTTTTGCCACGCAAGCAACCATTTCCCGTGATATTCGGGAGCTTCGGCTGGTCAAGGTGCTGTCTCCCAACGGTATTTATTACTATACCCAAAGCAGTACTGCCCCCGCCGATACCCTGCAGCTTTCCGGCGATTCGGTCTTTATGCGCAGTATCCGCTCGGTGGATTGCGCCGGTAATATCGTTGTCATCAAAACACACTCCGCTATGGCTTCCGCCGTGTGCGAGGCGGTGGATAACAGCAGCCGTCCGGAGATCCTCGGCACCATCGCGGGCGAAAATACCATTTTTGTCCTGCTAAAAACCGAGCACTTTGCCGATGAATTCTGCACCCACCTGCGGGAACTGATGAAGAAAAATCTCTCCCGCTGATCGTTTGTCAAAAGGGAAAGGGGAACGACCATGCTTTCTCAGCTTTACATCGAAAATATCGCCGTTATCCGGCAAGCCACCATCGATTTTCAGCAGGGCTTCCATGTTTTCACAGGCGAGACCGGCGCCGGTAAGACCATTCTCATCAGTGCCATCAATGCCGTTTTGGGTGGTCGTGTGTTCCGTGAGATCATTCGCACCGGCGAGACCCGTGCCACCGTCTCGGCACTCTTTACCGAGATACCGGAGCCGCTTTGCGACAGGATAGCCGCCCTTGGCTACCCGCCGGAGGATCATCAGCTATTGGTACAGCGGGAGATCGACCTATCCGGCAAGGGGCAGTGCCGTCTGGACGGGCGTCCCGCTACCGCCGCCATGCTGCGGGAGGTCTGCTCGCTGCTTATTGATATCCACGGGCAGCACGATAATCAGGAGCTGCTCAGCGCGGAAAAGCATCTCGGCTTCTTGGATAGCTTCGGGGAATATCCTCAGGAGCTTGCGGCATATACCGCTGCCTACGAAAAAATGTGCGACTGCGCCGCCCGTCTGGACAAGCTGCAGATGGACGAAAGCTACAAGCTGCAGCGCATGGATATTCTGCAATTTCAGCTGAGGGAGATCGGCAATGCCAAGCTGACTGATGGGGAAGAAGAGCAGCTGGCGGAGCAGCAGAAGCGGATCCGCAATGCCGAACGTATTACGGAAGCATTGGGCGCTGTCTATACTTTGCTCAACGGCGACGGTGAGGAGCTGCGCGGCGCTTTGGAAGCGCTGGAGGAGGTCTCCTCCGATTTGGACACCGCCGCCAAGTATATGCCGGAATTCGAGGAATACGGCGAAAAACTCAGCGATGCCTACTACATGCTGGAGGAGTTGGGCAGCCGTGCCCGCGATACGCTGGAGGATGCCGACTTTGATCCCCGCCAGCTGAACGCCATTGAAGCACGGCTGGATACCATCTATAAGCTGAAAAAGAAGTACGGCAGCAGCATTGCCGAGATACTGGCTTATTACGATAAGATCAGCGAGGAATATCAGTCGCTGGAGCTCAGCGATGAGCTGGCTGCCCGCCTGCAGCGGGAGCTGGACGAAGCGAACCTTGCGCTGCGCGCGGCTGCCGAAGCGCTGACCGCCCGCCGCCTTGCCGCCGCCGCGGAGTTTTCGGAGCAGGTGGAGGCGGAGCTCAAGTACCTTGATATGGCAGGGGTCAAATTCTCTATCACCCGTCGGGAAAAGCCCTACGGTCCTACCGGCGCCGATGAAATGGAGTTCATGATCTGCACCAATACCGGCGAGGAGGCAAAGCCATTGGCGAAGATCGCCTCCGGCGGCGAATTGGCGCGCATCATGCTGGCGATCAAGAATGTGCTGGCGGAAAAGGATGGCATCGGTACCATCATTTTTGATGAAGTGGATACCGGCGTTTCCGGTCGCGCCGCGCAAAAGATCGGTAAAAAGCTTGCCGAGGTCGCGCGTCACCGGCAGGTCATCTGCGTCACCCATCTGGCGCCGGTCGCCGCCTGCGCCGCCCACCACTACCGCATTTACAAAACGGTGGAGGACGGGCGCACCTTTACCCGCGTGGAGGAACTGACCCGCCCGCAGCGTGTACAGGAGCTGGCACGCATCATGGTGGGCGAAAGCATTACCGAAAGCGCCCTGAAGAGCGCCGAAGAAATGCTGGAAGCATAACTCAACATTTTCATAGTGTGCAGCCGCCTTTTGCCGGGGCGGCTCACTTTTTGCCGAAAAGGGAATGAATTTGCCGGTCTGCAGCCTTTGTCAGCAATATATCTATGGATCTACTCAAATGCATTACGCCAAATGTGGGATATTCCCCGCCAAATGTAGGTCGTTTCATTGAAAAAGGCGGGGCGTTGTGATATAATACTTCTATTATTTTTCCAGTTTACCTAAAAGGAGGGAACCGATACGATTCGATTCTTTTTTACGGCGCTGCTGTGCCGTGTACTAAGCGCTGTCGGCGCGCTGCTGGGCGGTGGCACCGATCTTCCCGGGCGCATCGCGCTGCGTCTGTACCCGCATGTGTTGCGCAAACTCCGTTTCTCCGGTCGAGTCATCTGCGTCACCGGCTCCAACGGCAAAACCACCACCTCCAATCTCATAGCCCATGTCCTGCGCAAAAATGGCTTTACCGTCATCAATAACGCCAAGGGCTCCAATCTGACTGCCGGTGTGGCAACTACGCTGCTTTCCGCCTGCACGCTGGGCGGCGTCGTCCGCGCCGACTATGTAGTGCTGGAGGTAGATGAGTGCTGGTCGCGCTTTATTTTTGCGGAGATCCCTGTGGATTACTACCTTGTGCTCAACCTCCTGCGGGATCAGGTCGTCCGCAACGGCAATCCCGATCTGGTCTTCGAGAAGATCGCGGAGGCGATCGCCAAGCACCCTGATATGACCTTGATCCTCAATGCCAATGAGCCGATCAGCCAGAACCTTGCGGGGAATTACAAAACGGTTTACTTTGCAATGGACCGCACCGAGCGCTCTACCGATCACTGTGTCAGCGGCACCAATGACTGCAAGATCTGTCCGCACTGCTTCCACCCGATGAACTACGAGTTCTACCATTACAATCATCTGGGCAAATTCCACTGCTCCCATTGCGATTACGGCTCCCATCAGCCGGATTTCTTCGGCACCGATGCTGACTTTGCGGGCAAGTGCATCACCATAAACGGCACCCCTGTCCATGTCACCTACAATACCACCTTCAATTTCTTTAATACCATAGCAGCAGCCGCTGTTTGCTGCACGGCTTCCGGTATGAGCATGGAACAGTTTGCGGTAGGCTGCGCCGATTTCTATGTAGCGAAGGAACGGCTCGATGACTTCAAGTTTGACGGTCGCCGCA
>JBNMIL010000089.1:0-7681 GCA_050873265.1 Angelakisella sp.
AGACCCCGACGCACCGGAACGCCCGCTCGGAACGGGCTGCGCCGTCCCGAAGCGTGGGCTAAACGGTGCTTATAGGGTGTCTGCGACGCATTTTTATCGCCTGCCGCGCTGGAGCGCGGAATGGCGAACCACCACCCCTCTTTTGCCCTTGTCGCTCCAAAGTCGCACTGCTTCGCTTGCTCGCTCGCATTGCTCCTGTCGCTCCCCAAGGAATTGTCGCTGTTTCCGCCACCGGCGGCGCTCCAATTCCTTGCCCCTCAGAGGAGGGGGACTATGGGAGCAGCCGGTAAACACTTTTTAATCTGTTTTCATCTTCCTCGGCAAATCTATCTCCCGCTCCCGCGCACCGCGACCCGTTGTTTTACCTATTTTGCAAATTTGTATCGCGGAGATGGCTTTTCTCTATCTAAATATTTTTTCTTACTCCGCCCGCAGTCTCATCGGCAGCACGAGGAACAGGAAGTGCTCTCCCTCCAAGGGCAGCACCTTCATGGGGCTTAAGGGTCCGCACAGCTCCAGCCGCACCATATCGGTATCGACATTCTTCAGGGCGTCCAGCAAAAAGCGGTTATTAAAGCCCATCTCCAACAGGTTGCCCGTTGTGGAGCAGCAGCATTCATCGTACGCCTTGCCAATGCTGGTGGAGCAGCTCATCTTAATGACCGATTCGCCGAAATCCACCCGCAGCGGGCTGCGCAGACGGTCGCTGATCAGCAGGCTGGTGCGCTCGATGGAATTGATGAGGGCGCGGGTGTTCACCACCACGGCGGTGCTGCTTTCCCGCGGGATCGCCGCGTGGTAATCAAGGAATTCACCTTCCAGCAGACGGCTGACCAGCGTGCGGTTGCCCATATCAAACAAAATATGCTTGCGGCTCGCCTCGATGGAGATGTTGCCCTCCTCGGTCATCAGCTTCAGCAGCTCGCCCAGCGTCTTGCCGGGGACGATAAAGCGCATCGGCTCCTCGTGGCTCACCTTTTCCCGCCGCAGCGCCAGCCGGAAGCCATCGACCGCCACCACCGTCAGCTCGCCGTCCTGCAGCTCAAACAGGCAGCCGGTCTGCACGGGCTTGGTATCGTTGGTCGCTATGGCATAGCGGGTCATATCCACCATGGAGGAAAGGGTCTCCATCGGCATGGTAAAGCCCTGCGCCTCGCCCACCGAGGGCAGCTCGGGGAATTCCTCCGAGGTCATGCCCAGAATGGTGAACTGCGAAACACCGCCGGTGATCTGTACCAGACACCGGTCGTCCGCCTCAATGGTCACCTCGTCGCTCTCGATGCGGCGGATAATATCGGAAAACACCTTGGCGGGAATGATGATCTCGCCGGTCTTTTCTACCTGTGCCTCCAGGCTGGCGGTGATGCCCATTTCCAAGTTATAACTCATCATGGTAATTTCCCGCGTGTGCGCGCGGACTAAGATGCCCTCCAAAGCCAAAAGCGTGCTTTTGGGGCTTACCGCCAGCAGCGCGGAATTGATGCCGCTGACCAGCGCCGCGGTGTTGCAGGTAAATTTCATCATCATGCTGTCGTCCTCCTTGTGACCGCCGCCGGAATAATTCTTACTTTCCCCATTTTCCGGCTTTGGTCATGCTCACTTTCTTTCAAAATTTATGTGCCGTGCTGGAATACAATATATAAACATCAGTTGTAATAGTAGGGGACCTTGAAAAGTGGAAATGCCCGCGCTTTCCCGATGGACAAGCGGGTTTCTTCCCCTTTTTGCAATATGGAAAGCACCCCTGAAAATTTGTGGAGACTGTGGAAAAATCTTTTTTTTTTCACACGGCGGTGGAAACCTGCCGGTGGAATGTGAAAAACCGGTGGAAAGAAATTTTAAGTATCGGCATTGCGGATATTTTTGATGATATCTTCAATGACCTCTTTTTTGCGGGGGTCGCTTTCCAGTATTTTTGTGACCTGCGACAGCGCGTAGATCACGGTGGTATGGTCGCGCCCGCCGAATTCCTGCCCGATCTCCAGCTGGGTCATGCCGGTGATCTCCCGCACCACATACATGGCGACCTGCCGTGCCGCGGAGATCTGGTTGCTGCGGCTCTTGCCGCGGATATCCTCCGCCGTAACGCTGTAGGTGCGCGCCACCTCATCTATAATGCGGTCGACGGTGACAGGCAGCGGGGTTTGGTCGGTCATGATATCCTGAATGGCGTTTTCCGCCAGCATCATGGTAATGGGGGAGCCGTTCAGACGGGCGTGGGCGTCCAGCCGCTTCACAACGCCCTCCAGCTGCCGCACATTATCCTTTACCTTGCCGGCGATGAATGCCGCCACATCTTCCGGCATCTTCATGCCCAGGCTATCCGCCTTGCGGGTGATGATCGCCATACGGGTCTCATAGTCCGGCGGCTGCACATCGACCAGCAGACCCCACTCGAACCGGCTGCGGAGCCTGTCCTCCAGTGTTTTGATCTCCTTGGGGGGACGGTCGCTGGTCAGAATGATCTGCTTGCCGCATTCGTACAGCGAATTAAAGGTATGGAAGAATTCCTCCTGCGTGCTCTCCTTGCCGGCGATGAACTGAATATCATCGACCGCCAAAAGATCCGCCTGCCGGTATTTTTCCTTAAATTCGGCGGTGGTGCGGTCGCGGATCGCCAGGATCAATTCATTGGCGAATTCCTCGCCCTTGACATAAAGCAGCTTATAGTCGGGGTGGTTCTGCCTTATCTTGCCGCAGATGGCGTAGATCAGATGGGTCTTGCCCAAGCCGCTGCCGCCGTACATAAACAGGGGGTTGTAGCTCTTGGCGGGGTTGTTGGCGACCGCCCACGCGGCGGCATGCGCCATGCTGTTGCCGCTGCCCACCACGAAGGTCTCAAAGGAATATTCCTTTTCAGGCTGGAACTCCTGCTCGGCTGCCGCGGCATTGGCGGCAGGGGAGGGGGGCGGCGTCTCGCGGGAGTAGATCTCGACCTTGACGGGGAAACCGATGATCTGCTCGAAGCAGCTTGCCAAAAGGGCGTTGTACTTATTATCGGCGATATCCCGCTTCATCTGGGTGCTGCCCATCAGTCGGGCGGTCTCGCCGTCAAGGGAGATCAGCTCCAGATCGTTGATCCACAGCCCGTAGGCGACCTCGCTCATCTCGCCGCGGCAAAGCAGCTTTACCCTCTCAAAAACATCGGAAAAAGAATCCATATTGAACCTCATTTCATTTTCTCCCTACGACAGTTCCCATAGGGATAGATACCTATTATATCTAGTAGCATATTCGGGGTCGGATTACAACACAGGAACCCCGAAAAGCACCAAATTTTCCACACGAATTGAACAGCGTATTGAACAAAGAAATCATCATCGGGCGGCGCGCGGCAGGAAGAAAACATCATAAGGAAAAGACCCCTCTCACCAATACGGACGAAAACGGGAAAATTTGCAGTAAAAGTGTTGAATTCGCACAAACTTTTACAAAAAGTTTGCAGTATTGGGAGAGGGTGGGAGAAATGAAGGCGATTTTGACTTGGTTTGCTGTCGCCTATCGGCGTCGCAGAGCCTTACAAAAGGTTTTAATTTGTACGCCTATCCGGCGGGGACTTCCTTTTGCTCGTGCGCGTCGTCACGGGCTGCGCTCCATGTCGGGTCGCTATTCCCATGGAATAGACAACCCTCCAACGCTCTGCCGTTCCTCCTTTCCCCAACGGGTTGTGCGACCCGTCAGGGTCCCCATATTGCAAAACACGCTCGGGGGCACCCCGAGACCCCACGCTCGTCGGACGCAACCTACGCTTAAATCGGGCAGACCCTCCGTTACACTACGGGCAGCCCTCTCCGCTGCGGTGCGTCCTCCTCTCCCCACAAGGTCTTACGACCTTGCGGGGACCCCATTAGCCCGCTCGGAACGGCTGCGCCGTCCCGAAGCGTGGGCTAAACGGTGCTTATAGGGTGTCTGCGACGCATTTTTATCGCCCCCGTGCTGGAGCACGGAAGGGCGAACCACCACCCCTGTCCCCTCCTCAGAGGAGGGGAACTCTGGGGGAAGCAAGTAAACACTTTTCGGCTTTCTTCCCCCCGTCCTCGGCAAAACTATCTCCCGCACCCTCTCACCGCGACCCATGGTCTCGGTGAAATCCGCAGCGGGCGGGTTACCGCTTACAGCACCGACCAGGAGCGGGGAATGACCATGCCCTCGTAGAGGTCGACGCAGTAACGGTCGCTCATGCCGCTGATGAAGTCGGCGGCGGCGCGGGGGGCGCCCTCCTCCTCGGCAATGCCGCGGTAAAAGTCCGGCAGCCTGTGCGGGTTGGCGACATAGTAGCCGTAAAGATACCGCACGATGTCCTTTGCCTTGCCCTCCTCGCCCTTGGCGACGGGGTTTTTGTACACCGCCTCAAACAAAAAGCGCTTGAGGGTCAGGAAATTCTTCTCGCTTTCCTCGTCCATCTGCACCGTTTCGTCGCTGTGCTCGATGAGGGCTTGCAGCATACCGCTGATGCGGCGGCTTTTGCCGTTGCCGAAGCGCAGCCGGACCTCCCACGGCAGGTCCTCCTCGGTAAGGATCCCGGCACGAATGGCGTCCTCGATATCGTGGTTCATGTAGGCGATCTTATCGGCATAGCGCACCACTCTGCCCTCCTGTGTCCGGCTCCATGCCTGACCGTCGCTGTGCGCTAAAATGCCCTCTCTCACCTCCTCGGTGAGGTTCAGCCCCCTGCCGTCCCGTTCCAGCTTGGTCACGACCCGAATGCTTTGGGCGGCGTGGTGGAACTCGGGGTCAAAAACGTCCTGTAGGGCATATTCTCCGGCATGGCCGAAGGGGGTATGCCCCAGGTCGTGCCCCAGAGCAATGGCTTCGGTCAGGTCCTCATTGAGCCGCAGGGCACGGCTGAGGGTACGGGCGATCTGGCTGACCTCCAAGGTGTGGGTCAGCCGGGTGCGGTAATGGTCGCCCTCCGGCGAGAGAAAGACCTGTGTTTTGTGGGTCAGGCGGCGAAAGGCATTGCAGTGCAGGATACGGTCCCGATCCCTTTGGAACGGGGTGCGCATGGGGCACTCCTCCTCAGGTCTTTCTCTGCCGCGACTTTCATCGGCAAAGGCGGCGCGGGGCGAAAGGATCTCGTGCTCCAGTGCCTCCTGCTGCTCTCGAATGGTCATGCTGTCTCTCCTTTTGGTTTTGGCGGTTTTGGTGGGAACGGGGTATTTTTTACCCCCTCTACTTACTTAGTACGCAGTCCGGTCGGCGAATTCCTGTCTATCCGGACAAATTTTTGCAAAAAATTTTTGGAACGGGGTCGGCGGGCAAAATTTTTGCCGAAGCCTTCCCGCGCGGGCGGCGGGCGTACCCCTGTGTGCCCGCGCGCACCCCCGCGCACGCGGGAGAAAACCGCCAAAATGTTTCACGGAAAGTTTCACGGAAACATTTTGGCGGGGGGGTAGACGAAGTTGGCGCGTGGGGAAGCCCGCAGGGCAGTCTGCCGCAGGCAAGCTCGGCGGTCGCAGACCGCCGGTTCCGGCAAAGCCGGAACGCCCTGCGGGCTTGTCTCACGGCTTGCAGGAACTGTCCGAGGACGGGCTTTCGCATCAGCCCAGCTCCGATTTGTGCTGCTCACAGAAGTCCTCGTACCACCTCAGCTGATCCCGCAGCAGGCGGGGGGTATCCAGCGAATAGGGGCAGTGAGCGACGCAGCGGCGGCAGTTGACGCAGTCCTCGATCTTGTGCATCTTTGCCTGCCACTCGGCGGTGATATAGGGCTTATAGGGGAAGCGGGTCATCAAAAGCGACATGCGGGCGGCATTGGGGATCTCGATGCCCATGGGGCAGGGCATGCAATAGCCGCAGCTGCGGCAGAAATCCCCGCCGAGGGCTTCCTTTTCCTCCGCCGCCAGCCGCTGCATCTCCTCGCTCCAGAGGGGCGGATCGTTTTCCAGCGAAAGCCACTGGCGCAGCTCCTCCATGCGCTGCACGCCGTAGATGGGCACCACCTGCGGGTACTGCCGCAGGAACGCGAAGGTGACCTCGGGGTGTTGGATCAGTCCGCCCGCCATGGCTTTCATGGCGATGAAGCCGATATCCAACTCCTTGGCACGCTGTGCGAGCTTTAATTCCCGCTCATCCGCCAGCACCGAAAACGGGTATTGCAGGGTATCGTACAGTCCGCTTTCCAGCGCTTCCTCCGCGACGGTGATGCGGTGGGCGGTGATGGAGATGTGGCGAATGACGCCCTCCTTTTTCTTTTGCAGCATAAAGTCGTAGATGCCGTCCTCCTCATCGGGGCGGTAGACCTTGGGAGCACAATGGAGCTGGTAAATATCGATATAATCGGTTTTGAGCATTTTAAGGCTCTGCTCCAGCCGCTGCTGCATGACCGCGGGGGCGGCGGGCGCGGTCTTGGTGGCGATGATGATATTTTTACGGACATCGCCCAGCGCCTGCCCGAGCTTATACTCGCTGTCGGTGTAGGCGTTGGCAGTATCGTAGAAATTGACGCCTGCTTCGTAGGCGGCGCGGAGAAGGGCGGTGGACTGCACCTCCGGGACCCTTTGGATCGGCAGCGCGCCGAACGAGGTGCGGCTGACGGAAAGACCGGTTCGACCGAGACGGGTGTACTCCATAGGGAACCTCCTTTTTTGACTTCGCGGCTGTTGGTGAACTGTATGGGATCATTCGGGGAATGGGTAATACCTTTCCTCCAAAACGGCGGGGGCAAGGGTACCGGCGCTCAGTTCCTCCAGCGCCTTGGCAAAGGGGGCAAGACGCTCCTGCCGCAGCATGAAGCGCACGGTGACATCGCCCTCAAAGGCGGTATCCAGCGGCACGGCGCCGTACTGGGGCAGCAGGTTTTGCAGCTTGCCGTAAAAGCCGTAATCGGCGGTGAGGGTACATTCCGCGGCGGGGTGCATACACAGCACCTCGGCGGCGGCGACCGCTATTTTGCAGCCCTGCGTATAGGCGCGCGCCAGCCCGCCTGTGCCCAGTAAAATCCCGCCGAAATAGCGGGTGACAACGACACAGACATCGGTAAGCTCCTCCCGCTGGAGCACCTCCAAAATGGGGCGTCCGGCGGTGCCGGACGGCTCGCCGTCATCGGAGAAGCGGGCGAGATTATTCTGCCGCAGGCGGTAGGCATAGCAGTTGTGGCGGGCTTCCCGGTGGCGGGCGCGGATCTCCTCGATGAAGGCGGTCGCCTCCTGCTCGGTGCTGACGGGGGCGATGTAGCCGATGAAGCGGCTTTTTTTCTCCGTGAACTCATCTTCGGCGGGGGCGGCGTTGGTGCGGTAGGGGGCGGGCATGGGGAGACCTCCTTTTTTGGGAAATAGGTTGCTGCGGCTTAGTTTCTTCTCGCCTGACGGCGTCGCAAAGTTTTGATTGTAACCTAATTTGTACGCCTGCCGGCGGGGCGGTACTTTTGCACCGCCAAAAGTACCCAAAAGCGGCTTGGGGCGAGCCCCAAGACCCCCACGCTCGTCGGACGCAACCTCCGCTTAAATCGGGCAGACCCTCCGTTACACTACGGGCAGCCCTCTCCGCTGCGGTGCGTCCTCCTCTCCCCACAAGGTCTTGCGACCTTGCGGGGACTCCATATGCCCGCTCGGAACGGCTATGCCGTCCCGAAGCGTGGGCTAAACGGTGCTTATAGGGTGTCTGCGACGCATTTTATCGCCTGCCGCGCTGGAGCGCGGAATGGCGAACCACCACCCCTGTCCCCTCCTCTGAGGAGGGG
>JBNMIL010000090.1:0-7652 GCA_050873265.1 Angelakisella sp.
CGCGGCGGCTGCGCCGCCGCCCCTGCGGGGCGCGGCTCCTTCCGGCTTACCGTTCCCCCTCTCTCTGGTGCGCCATACCCAGCCGATTGCGAAAAATCTTCGAAAAAAAGAAAAATTTACCCCTTGCCAAAACCGAAAAAACGCGCTACAATGGAATTAGAGAGCGAACAAATGTTTGCGATATTTTGCGGAAGCGGTACTCTCGCGTGACGAGGACACATATGCTTTTCCGGCGGTGAAAGTCAGCACGGACGGTGTGATCCTCTGATTTTCCCACGCCGAAAAGCTCCGCGAAAACCGTTTGTACTCTTGTCGGGCAAAGGAATGAAAGGGGGACAAAGAGGCGATGAATTCAGCGGAAAAGTGCTATATCGCCATTGACTTAAAATCCTTCTTCGCCTCGGTGGAGTGCGTGGAGCGGGGACTGAATCCCATGACCACTAACCTGGTGGTGGCGGACGCCGCCCGCACCGAGAAAACCATCTGTCTGGCGGTTTCGCCCGCGCTCAAGGTGTATGGGATCTCCGGTCGCGCGCGTCTGTTTGAGGTGGTGCAGCGCGTGCGCGAGGTAAATAACGCGCGTCGCCGGCGCGCGCCGGGGAGGACTTTTACCGGGAAGTCCTGTCAGGCGCCGGAGCTTGCCGCCGACCCCGCGCTGGAGCTGGATTACATCGTGGCAAAGCCGCAGATGGCACATTACCTCAAAACCAGCACCGAGATCTACCAGACCTACCTGCGGTTTGTGGCGCCGGAGGATATCCATGTCTACTCCATCGACGAGGTGTTTATCGACGCGACGCCCTACCTGAAAACCTATGGGCTGACCGCCCGTGAATTTGCCATGCGGCTGGTGCTGGAGGTGCTGAAAACCACCGGAATTACCGCCACGGCGGGCATCGGCAGCAACCTGTACCTGTGCAAGGTGGCAATGGATATCGTCGCCAAGCACATCGAAGCGGACAGCAACGGGGTGCGCATTGCCCAGCTGAACGAGATGACCTACCGCCGCCTGCTGTGGGAGCACCGTCCCCTGACCGACTTTTGGCGGGTGGGGGCAGGTACTGCCCGCCGGCTGGAGGCTGCCGGAATGCACACCATGGGGGATATCGCCCTGCGGGCGGAGTGGGACGAGGAGTGGTTCTACCGCACCTTCGGCGTGAACGCCGGCTTGCTGATCGACCATGCGTGGGGCGTGGAGCCCTGCACCATCGCCGATATCAAGGCATATAAACCCGCCTCCAGCAGCCTTGGCTCGGGGCAGGTGCTGCAATGCCCCTACCCCAACGAAAAAGCCCGACTCATCGTGCGGGAAATGACCGAGGTGCTGGCGCTGGAGCTGGTGGAGAAAAAGCTGGTGACCGACCAGGTGGTGCTGACGGTGGGCTACGATATCGAGAACCTGAGCGACCTGACGCGCCGTACCGCCTACCGGGGCGAGGTGACGACCGACCGCTATGGCAGACAGGTGCCGAAGCAGGCACACAGCAGCGAAAATCTGGGGCGGCAGACCGCCTCCTCCCGCCTGATGACCGAGGCGATGCTGCGGCTTTACGACCGCATCACCGATCCCATGCTGCTGATCCGGCGGATCACCGTGACCGCCAACCATGTGATACCGGAGCGGGACGCTGCCCCACCGCCGGAGGGAATGCAGCTTTCCCTATTCGGTGACGCGGCGGAACAGGTACAGAAAGCCGAGGAGCAGGAGGCAGAGTTGGAACGGGAGCAGCACCGCCAGCAGGCGATCATCGACATCAAGAACCGCTACGGCAAAAACGCCATTCTGAAGGGCAGCAGCTACCTGGAGGGAGCGACGGCACGGGAGCGGAACAAGCAGATCGGCGGGCACAAGGCGTAAGCTGTCGGTTGGTATTTGGCTGGGGAAAAGACGGAGAGGAGGCGCCTTGCCGGAGCGGGCGATAATTGGGGAAGAAGCGGGATAGGCACCCCGCAGGGGCGGCGGCGAAGCCGCCGCGGGTGCCGCCCGCAGGGCGGCGCCGCGAGGCGAAGCCTCGCCCTGCGGGGCGCGTGAAACATGGGCTGAAAGGCAGACCCAAAAAAACAAATCCAGCCGGAGGTCATGGAGAGAAAAGCCTGCGAGGATTGGAAAATCGGGGAAAGGCAGGCGGCGCTTTGGAAAACGCCGAAAAACAGGCTGATACAGTGTGACGGTCTGCCGGACGGGGGACGAAAATATCTGCCGCAAGGCGAGAAAGGGGGGCGGAGCATGGAAAAGCGATATGAGGAGATCATCGGGCGGGGGCGGCGGTACAGTCCCAAGCACCCGCCGATGCCGAACCGGGAGCGGGCGGTGCAGTTTGCGCCGTTTGCGGCGCTGGACGGGCATGAGGACGCGCTGCAGGAGACAGCGCGGGTGACGGAGCATGAGACCGAGCTGACCGAGGAGGAAAAGGCGGCGCTGGACCGCAGGCTGCAGGCGCTGCGGGAACGGCTGGGTGAACAGCCGGAGGTAACGGTGGGCTACTTTAAGCCGGACGAGCGGAAAGCCGGCGGCGCCTACCTGACCAAGACCGCCCGCCTGAAACGGATAGAGGAACACCCTGCCGGACTGCTGTTTACCGACGGCAGCAGTGTGGCGATGGAGCAGATCAGGTGGATAGAATAGCCCCGTCCGTGATCCCTGCGGACGGGAGCTTTTGCCGGTGCGGGCTGTGATGGGGTTTTATCCATTGCGCTGTGACGCGTGGTGTGATACAATACCCTAAGCAAGGAAAAAGACCCGCGGACGGCGGGCTGACCACGACAGGGGGAAGCAAAAGTGCGAAGTGTTTTACTGGTGTGCCACGGCAATATCTGCCGCAGCCCGATGGCGGCGACGCTGATGCGGGTGATGGCGCAGGCTGCCGGCTGGGGCGACTCCCTGTGGGTGGACAGCTGCGGGGTGAGCGACGAGGAGGAAGGCAATCCGATGGACCGGCGGGCGGTGGCAGTGCTGCTGGCGCACGGCATCCGACCGGCGCGGCACGAGGCGCGGCGCTTTGGCAAGGCGGACTATGCGGCGTTTGATGATATCCTGTGTATGGAGGAACGCAACCGGCGCGGACTGCTGCGGCTGAACGGCGGAGACCCTGAGGGGAAGATCCGGCTGCTGCTGGACTACACCGACGACCCGCACGATATTGACGACCCGTGGTACAGCGGCGACTTTGAAAAGGCGTACCGTGAGATCCGCGAGGGCTGCACCGGCTACCTGAAGCAATTTAGAGTGAAGTAAAAGGAGATCCCCCGAATGAAAATGACAAAAAGAATAGTAGCGGTGCTGCTGGCACTGCTTTTGCCGCTGCTGATGGCGGTGCCCGCGCTGGCGCTGACCAGCTATGAGCTATTTGCCCGTTGGGAGCAGGACGGCTACCCGGACGATGTGACCGGCGTTTTTTACAATACCGAGACGAGCTGTTTGGCAATTCTGCTGACCGATAACACCGAAGCGCGCCAAAAGGAGCTGCGGGGGACGCTGACTGACGGGGAGACGCTGACCTTCTTTGCCGGTGAGTACAGCCACACCGCACTGGCGGAGTGTGCCGCTGCCATTACCAAGGACATGGCGGAAAACGGGTTGACCGGAACGGTGAGCATCGGCTGGGGAGCGAACGGCGGCTATGGCACCGAGGGGAAGGATTTCCGGGTGGTGATAAAGACCGACGCGACGGAGGTGGCTGCCCTGACTGAGCGCTATGCCGAGTATGACAGCATGGTGGCGGTGGAGGAGAACGCCGAGCCGGTGGTGCCGGATGCGCCCGCGGAGCCCGAAAAGGAGGGACTTTCCGACTGGGGGATCATCGGGATCGCGGCGATCGTGGCGGTGGTATTTATCATTGTGATCACCGTGGCGGGCAACAAAAAGCGCGCCAGGAAGAATGAGGAGCAGGGGAATATCCAGCTTTGAGAATTTGCGAAGAATAAAAACGGACGGTTCTGCCCGAGCGGGCGGAGCCGTCTTTTTGCTGCTGTTGAACATCTGGTGATGTGGCTGGCGTGCTTTTTGCGCCGGTTTTCTGCGCCGACCTGTCACCGGTTGATATTCCGCTGTGGTTTTGGTACTATTAGGGAGGACGGTGTGCCCTTCCGGATCACCGGAAAAGAGAAAATATATGCGGGAGGAAAGCCCATGAAAACAGTATATAAGCTGCTCCTTATCGGTATCGGTGTCATTCTTTTGGCTTTCAGCGCCTGCGGAAAGCAAGCTGCTGATCTCCCGAATGAAGGGCAGACGGGTGCGCTTTTATCCGAGGAGGAATTGGTTCAAGCCGGAAGATCCGCGGTAGAAAAGTGGGCGACCATTGGATATATCGTTTCGGAGCCGCTTTACAATACGACGCTTTCACAGCTTGGGCAGAACGAGCTTCGGGAAATATACAGCGCCCACATCTTCGCCAGTGGTTTGGATAGCTCTCTGGTAAGAGAAGATGAGCAGACGACTTTCTGGACGGATCGGAGTGGTCTTGAAGAGTTTGCGCGTGAGTATTTTGGGCTTGACTTCAACAGTCAGGAAAACGATCTGCCGGAGGGCTGCCTTGCCGACAATGGCGATGAAATTCAGTTTTATTTTAACAGCCGGTTCTATGTTGCGTCGCCCGAACAGTACCAATATGAATTGATCGGCTGCACCCAAAATGATGATAATTCCTTTACCGCAGAGGTTGAAATAAAAAGCGAGGCTGTTCCAAGTATGGATATTGATGCGCAGGAGATAGAAGTAGCTTTGGTCTTCCGGATGGAGAATGATACGGCGGTTTTCATCAGCGCTTCGACTTAAAAAGGAATCGGGAATGCGTTTGCATTCCCGATGCCTTTTATGGAAAGTTGGGAAAGATTGAGAAACGGACGGCGAATGTTTATCGTGTGCTTCGGCGCTCCAGTACGGCAATATTTTCGATGTGCTCGGTGTGGGGGAACATATCGACGGGCTGGAGGAGGGTGACACGGTAGCCGCCCTTTTGCAGCAGGGCAAGGTCACGCGCCTGTGTTTCGGGGCAGCAGCTGATGTAAACGATGCGGCGGGGCGACAGCTTGACGGCGGCGGAGAGAAATTCCGGGGTGCTGCCGCTGCGGGGCGGATCCATCAGGAGAACATCGAGGGGGAGGTGCTGTTCGGCGGCGGAGAGCAGCCAGCGAGTGGCATCGGCGGCGACGAAGCGGATATTTTCGACCCCGTTTTCTTTGGCGTTGCGAATGGCGTCCCGCACGGCGGCGGGGTTCTGCTCCACGCCGATGACCTCGCCCACCTCTGCCGCGGCGATCATGCCGATGGTGCCGATGCCGCAGTAGGCGTCCAGCACCCGTTCCCTGCCGGTGAGGGCAGCCGCCGCAATGGCACGGCGGTACAGCACCTCGGTCTGGGCGGGGTTGATCTGGTAAAAGGAGCGGGGCGAGATGCGAAAGCGCATGCCGCACAGGGTATCGCGGATAAAGCCTTTGCCGTACAGAACCTGCTCCCGCTCGCCCAGCAGTACGCTGGTGCGGCGGTCATTCACATTCTGCACGATGGTGGTGATCTCGGGGTGCTCCTTCAGGAGCGCCTTAATGAAATTCTGGCGGGAGGGGAACACCGGTGTGGCGGTGACTAACACCACCATGACCTCGCCGGTATGCACGCCGCGCCGCACCAGTACATGACGCAGAAAGCCGGTGCGGGCGTCCTCATCGTAGGGGGCAAGGCGGAAGGAGGGCAGCAGCTGCCGGACGGTGGCGATGATGGCGGCGGCAACCTCGTCCTCATTGAGGCAGCGCTCGATATTGACGATACGGTGGCTGCCCTGCTCGTAGGTGCCGGCGATGACGGTGCGGCGGGAGCGATCCCAGCCGAAGGCGGCTTCCACCTTGTTGCGGTAGTGGCAGGGATCTTCGGCGCCCAGTATGGGCTGCACCCTGCCGAAACGGGAAAGGTGCTTCTGGGCGACGGACTGCTTATAGGCGAGCTCCTCGGGGTAGGTGAGGTGCAGGAGCTGGCAGCCGCCGCAGCGTTTATGATAGGGACAGTTGAGTTTTTCCATGGTGGTTCTCCGGGTAGTAAGGATAGGTACCTTCACTTGACAAGGACACACACGCTTTTCGGCGGTGCAAATCAGCGCTGACTGCGTCATCGTCCTTGGCATACGCCAGTATGCCGGCGTCCTCTTCCTTGTCATCATCTGATTTTCCCTCGCCGAAAAGTCCTGCG
Organism: Angelakisella sp.; assembly: GCA_050873265.1. GTDB lineage: Bacteria > Bacillota > Clostridia > Oscillospirales > Ruminococcaceae > Angelakisella. The sequence continues at coordinate 6,182 of JBNMIL010000090.1, forward strand.
GAGTTTTTGTGCGGCAGAAACGCCGCACGAGGAAGTGCGGAGCGGCAGGCAGGCTGGCGCCTGTCAACGCGACGCACAATGTCGGGCGGTATTTTTGCCCGCAAAAACCGTATGTGCTCTTGTCATGTGAAGGTAGTGTAAAGGGGAGACGGCGGGCGTGCAGCCCCCGAAAAGCGGGCTTTTCGGGGGAGTGGAGGGCGCCCCCGCCGGGGGCGCCCGACGCGGCGCGGAGCGCCGCAGCACGCCCGCCGGTGCCTGCGGCTTGCGGAAATTGGGCGGGGAAAGGGCGGGAGATAAACGACCCCCCTGTGAGGGTGGGGGTCAGCGCAGAGTTTTAAGGTAGGCGGCGTAGGCGGAGGGAACGGGGTAGCGCTCGAAAAGCTCCGCGACGGGGACGGAGATGCAGCCGTTCCACAGGGGGGAATCGGGCTGCAGCTCCACACGGTAGCCCTCCATCTGCCATTCGATGTGGGTGAAGATATGGACGGCGTGCCCCAGCGGGGTCACGGCATCGGCGGGGACGGAGAGCAGCTCTGCGACCTCGGCGGCGGTGTGCAGACCGGAGAGAGAGGGGAACTCCCACAGCGAGGCAAGCAGTCCATCGGCGGGGCGCTGGGTGATCTGCACCTCCCCCGCGCGGCACAGCAGCAGCACTGTTTTTTCCTCCTTGCGGCGGCGGGGCTTTTTTTGACGGGTGGGCAGGGAAAGCTGGGTGCCGGCGGCGTAGGCGCCGCAGAGATTTTGCACCGGACAGCTTTCGCACAGCGGACGCCCATTGGGAAGGCAGACCAGCGCGCCCAGCTCCATCAGGGACTGGTTGAAATCCCCGACGCGGTGCCGGGGCAGTACCTCCCACACCGTTTGACGGAATTCCTTTTTGACGGCGGTATCCTCGATATTGCGGTCGTCGTTCATCAGGCGGGCGGCGACCCGCAGCACATTGCCATCTACGGCGGGCACCCGAATATCAAAGGCGATGGAGGCGATGGCGCCGGCGGAGTATTCACCCAGCCCCGGCAGCCCGCACAGCGCCGCAAAGTCGGCGGGGAGGGTGCCGCCATACTGCTCCATCAGCAGGACGGCGGCTTTTTTGAGATTGCGGGCACGGCTGTAATAGCCCAGTCCCTCCCATAGCTTGAGGAGCTGCTGCTCCTCCACGGCGGCAAGGGCGGGGATATCCGGCAGGGCGGCGGTAAAGCGCTCGAAATAGGCGATGCCTGCCTCCACACGGGTCTGCTGGAGCATGACCTCAGAGATCCAGGTGCGGTAGGGGCTGGGCTGCTCCCGCCACGGCAGGATACGGCGGTTCTGATCGTACCATTGTAAAAGCTGCGCGGGGAGCGCAGAGGGAAGCTGCGGCATAGTTGCCCTCCTGTATCAAAACGATTTGTAATATTGCGAAACGGAAAAGGGGAAAGAAAATATACGGTTTGTATATAGCCTGCGGGGAGAGCGGACGCCCGCGGGGCAG
>JBNMIL010000091.1:0-7637 GCA_050873265.1 Angelakisella sp.
ATCTGCGCCGCCCCCAGCGTGCTGGGCGAAAACGGACTGCTGCACGGCAGGAAATACACCTGCTACCCCGGCTTTGAGAACGACGAAAAGTACCACGGCAGCTACACCGCCGCCCCCTTGCAGCAGGACGGCAAGGTCATTACCGCCAACGGCGCGGGCAATGCCCTCACCTTTGCCCTTTACCTGCTGGCAGCCCTGCAGGGCGAGGAAAAGGCGCTGGAGGTAGGGCGCTCGATCCAGATGAAGCTGTAAAAGGAGAGAACTTTACACAATGGCAAAAAACAAACCGGAGGTTCTGGCACCGGCGGGCGACAGGGAACGGCTGGAGGCGGCGCTGCGCTTCGGCGCGGACGCGGTATATCTTGGCGGGAAGCTGTTTAATATGCGCACCGGAACCAAGAGCTTTACACAGGAGGAGCTGGCGGAGGCGGTCAAGCTGACCCACAGCTATGGCAAGCGCCTTTACCTGACCTGCAATACCCTGCTGAATAATGAGGAGGTAGACCTGCTGCCCCGCTACCTTGCCGAGGTGCGGGAGATCGGGGTGGACGCCCTTATTATCAGCGATATGGGGGTGCTGATGACGGCGCACCGTGCCGTGCCGGATATGGATCTGCATATTTCGACGCAGGCAGGGGTGACCAACTGGCTGACCGCCACCGAGCTGTTCCGGCTGGGCGCCAAGCGGGTGGTGCTGGCACGGGAGCTGCCGCTGACCGAAATAGAGGGCGTGTGCAGCCGTATCCCGCAGGAGATGGAGGTGGAGGTCTTTGTCCACGGAGCGATGTGCGTGAGCTTTTCCGGCAGGTGCCTGCTTTCGCAGTACCTGACCGGACGGGACGCCAACCGCGGCGCCTGCACCCAGCCCTGCCGCTGGAAATATGCCCTGATGGAGGAAAAGCGCCCCAATCAGTTCTATCCGGTGGAGGAGGACGGCGGGTTCAGCTATATCATGAACGCCAAGGACCTGTGCCTGATCGAGCACCTGGATAAGCTGGCAAAGGCGGGCGTCCACTCCTTCAAGATCGAGGGACGGGCGAAATCCGCCTACTATACGGCGGTGACGGTGGGCGCCTACCGTGCCGCCACCGACCTGATGTGGCAGGACCCCGAGCATTATATCTGCCCCGAGGAGCTGCGGGAGGAAGTGACCAAGGTGAGCCACCGCGACTATACTACGGGCTTTCTGTTCGGCGCGCCGGAAAACGGGCAGTGCTATGAGACCGGCGGGTATATCCGCCGCTGGGAGGTGGCGGGCGTTGTGACCGGCTACGATGCTGAGCGTCACCGCCTGCTGTGCGTACAGCGCAACAAATTTGCCGTGGGGCAGCCGCTGGAGCTGGTGCTGCCGCTGCGGGGGGTAAGGAAATTTACCCCGACGGGGCTTTATAATGCCGTGGGTGAGCCGGTGGAGAGCGTTCCGCACGCTGCTGCGCCCTTTATGATGGATTACCCGGAGCCGCTGCCGGAGGGGACGCTGCTGCGCATGGCGGTAACGGAATAACGTAACGGAAAAACAATGACCGCGGGGGAGGAAGCAACATGCCAATGTGGAAGCTGAAGCCTGCCTGCAAGGATTACCTGTGGGGCGGCGAGCTGCTGCGGGAGAAATATCACATTGAAAGCGACTGCGAGCCGCTGGCGGAGGCATGGGTGCTCTCCTGCCACCCCGACGGTATGAGCCGCCTTGCCGAGGGCGAAATGAAAGGTCTGACACTGCCGCAGGCGGCGAAACATTACGAAGGAAACTTTTTCGGGACGCGGTGCGCGGCGTTTACGGAATTCCCGATGCTGGTGAAGCTCATCGACGCGGCGAGGGATCTCTCGGTGCAGGTGCACCCCGATGACGACTACGCCCATCGGGTGGAGCACCAGAATGGCAAGGCAGAGATGTGGGTGGTGCTGGAGGCAGCCCCCGACGCCGCGCTGTACTACGGCTTTGCCCGACCGGTGACGAAAGAGGAGATCGAGCGGGGGCTGCGGGGAAACACGCTGACCGACCTGCTGCTGCGTGTGCCGGTCAAGGCGGGAGATGTATTCTATATCCCGCCGAAAACCGTTCATGCCATCGGGGCGGGTATGGTGATCGCGGAGATCCAGCAGAACTCCAATGTGACCTACCGGCTGTACGATTACGGACGGCGGGGCGCGGACGGCAGGCCCCGTCCCCTGCACACCGAAAAGGCGCTGGCGGTGCTGAACCCCGCGCCGGTGGAGCAAAATTGGGACTTTGGAGGACATTTGGGAAGGCACCGGTGCTTTACGGTGGATTGCCTGTAAAATGACACTGCGGGGTGCTGCGACGGCGGCAGCTTTGCCGCCCTGCTGGGGACAGCAGGGGAGGGCGAGCTGTGCTGCGGCGGCGAGACGGAAAAGATCCGTGCCGGAGAGTGTGCATTTTTACCCGCGGACGCCGGAGACTGGCAGCTCCACGGCGAGGTGACGGCGCTGCTGTGTTATTTGAGCGAAGGTATTGTATGAGGAAAAAGACAGTGCTATAATGGTGCGTATAAAAAAGCTGGTCTGCTGCCTACAAAAAGCGGCAGACAATGGGCAAAGAGAGAGGACGGAGAGCAGATGGTAGTCAATCCCGGAAAAAATGAGATCATAGAGGCGGAGGGTAAAAAGTACCGCCGCCTGTGCATCAAAACGCATGTCATCACCGACGCCGACCACATCGTTGATGTGGTGATGAAGTACGCTGCCCCCGAAATGCAGGAGGGCGACACACTGTTCATCACCGAAAAGGCGGTCGCCTGCACCCAGAAGCGCGCGATTCCGATGAAGGACATCAAGCCCCGCCCGCTGGCAAAGTTCCTGTGTAAATTTGTGCTGAAAACGCCCTACGGCATCGGTTTGGGGATTCCCGAGACGATGGAGATGGCGCTGCGGGAGTGCGGTACCTTCCGTATCCTGGTGGCGGCTGCCGTTTCCGCCGTGGGCAAGCTGTTCGGCATCCGCGGGTGGTTCTACAAGGTGGCGGGCGAAAAGGCGCGCTCCATCGACGGTCCCTGCGACTGTACCCTGCCGCCCTACAATGAGTACGTGGTGCTGGGTCCCGAAAACCCCGACAAGGTGGCGGCGGAGATCTATGCCGCGCTGGGTAAGCCGGTGCTGATCACCGATATCAATGATATCGGCGGGGTCATTATGGGCGCGGCGCCCCTTTCCACCGACCGCGGACTGATGGCGGCGATCCTGCGGGATAACCCGCTGGGGCAGAGCCATGAGCAGACCCCGATGGGCATTATCCGTCCGGTGGAGGAATAGACCTGAATAGCAGGCGGCGGGGCGGTATGCCTTGCCGCTTTTGACTTGGAGAGCTGGGAAAATGGAGGTACGCCCGCAGGGCGCTCCGGCGCAGCCGGAGCCGGCGGTCGCAGACCGCCGAAGCCGCCGCAGGCGGCTTGCCCTGCGGGCGTGGGACAGCCCTTTGCGGAGTTCCCGCCGTCGTGCGGAAAAATACGCCCTGCGGTTGCGCGGGGCAGCGGAAATGTGATAAAATAAAAAGCTAAGACAGAAGTACGCGGACGAAAGGGGCGACGGGGAATGAAAGAGCTTGCCATTTTCGGCAGCACCGGCTCCATTGGGTGCAGCACCCTGAATGTGGTACGGCGGGAAAGGGAGCGCTTCGGCGTTTCGATCCTTGCGGCGGGACATAATTTGGAGCGGCTCATCGGGCAGATACGGGAGTTTTCGCCCCGCCATGTGTATATCATCGAGGAAAGGGACGCCGAGACGCTGCGCGGGCTGTTCCCGAACCTGGATATTTACTGGGGCGAGGACGGCATGGAGCAGGTGAGCCGTCTGACCGATTTCGACACCGGTGTTTCGGCACTGGTGGGAGTGGCGGGACTTCGCCCGACATGGAACATGATCCGCAGCGGCAAAACGGTGGCGCTTGCCAATAAGGAAGTGCTGGTGGCAGGCGGCAGGCTGGTGATGGAGGCGGCAAAGGACTGCGGCGCCACCCTGCTGACCGTGGACAGCGAGCACAGCGCCATCATGCAGTGCCTGCGGGGAGAAAACCACGTCGAGATCGAACGGATATTGCTGACCGCCTCCGGAGGTCCGTTTTTTGAGAAAGAGATCACAGAAGACATCACGCCGGAGGAGGCGCTGCGGCACCCGACCTGGAAAATGGGTCCCAAGATCACGATAGACAGCGCCACCATGATGAACAAGGGCTTTGAGATCATCGAGGCGCGGTGGCTCTTTGATGTGCCGGTGGAGAAGGTACAGGTAGTCATTCATCGGCAAAGCATCGTTCACTCGATGGTGGAATTCCGTGACGGCAGCATTATGGCGAATATTGCGCCGCCGGATATGGAGATCCCCATTGCATACGCGCTTTCCTATCCCGAGCGTATGCCGTCGCCCCACCGGTTGGATATCTTTGCGATGAAGGCGCTGGAGTTCCAAAAGCCGGATTACGGGAAGTTCCCCTGCCTGCGGCTGGCGACAGACGCCGCGCGTGCCGGACACAGCGCGCAGGTGGTACTGAACGCCGCCAACGAGGTGCTGGTGGCACGCTTTTTGGCGGTGGAGGTGCGGTTTACCGATATCCCGCGCGGGGTGGAGGCGGTGTTGGAGCGGCACGCCGCCCACGAGCTGAACAGCATAGACGAGGTACTGGCGCTGGACGCTGCGATCCGGCGGCAGACCGAAGAATGGATACGGAAAACGAGGTGACGGCATGAGAGCAGCGATCGGGCAGGACAGCCACCGCTTTGAGGAGGGGTATGGCAAGCCGTTGATCTTAGGCGGCGTGGTATTCCCAGAGGAACGGGGCTTAAGCGCCAACAGCGACGGCGATGTGGTGCTGCATGCCATCACCAACGCGGTCTCCGGCATCACCTGCCGCAATATACTGGGGGCGGTCGCCGATGAGATGTGCCGAAGCGGGATCACGAATTCGGCGGAATATCTGCGGGAGGCGCTGAAAACGCTGGAGGGGAAAATATCTCATCTCAGCGTTTCCATCGAGTGTGCGCGCCCTAAGATCAGCCCGATGATCCCCGCCATGCGGGAGAGCATTGCCGGACTGCTGAATATTCTGCCGCGGCAGGTGGGCATTACCGCCACCAGCGGCGAGGGACTGACCGACTGCGGACGGGGACTGGGCATTTCGGTGCTGTGTATCCTGACGGTGGAGGACTGACCATGCAGAGAGTGGAGGAGACGGCATACGCCAAGCTGAACCTGACGCTGGCGGTCACCGGACGGCGGGCGGACGGCTACCACACCATACAGTCGCTGTTCCAGAGCATCAGCCTGTGCGACCGGCTGGTGCTGGAGCGGCGGGAGACCGGCTTTACGCTGAACGATGTGGAGAAGATACCGGCGGGGGAGAATATCATTGCCCGTGCCGACCGGCTGCTGCGGCGGGAGTTCCCGAACCTTGGCGGCATTGCTGCGACGCTGGAAAAGAATATCCCCACCGAGGCGGGGCTGGGCGGCGGCAGCAGCGATGCCGCGGCTTATCTGCGCGGGGCGAACCGGCTGTACGGACTGGAACTGGAGAATGAACGGCTTTCCGCCCTTGCGGCGGAGCTGGGTGCCGATGTGCCGTTCTGCGTAAACGGCGGGACGGCGATCGCAGCCGGTATCGGGGAGATATTGCAGCCGGTGGAGAGCCGACTGCCGCTGCATTTAGTAGTGACGAAGCCCGCCGCAGGCTGCGCCACACCGGCGATGTACCGCCGCATTGACGAGCTGGGCGACCGGCTGCGGCAGCGAGATACCACCGACGCGGCGGCTGCGGCGCTGAAAAACGGCGATCTTGCGGGGCTGTGCGGCAGCCTTTACAATGTGTTTGAGGAAGTGACCGCCCTGCCGGAGCTGGGAGAGCTCCGGCGGGAGCTGCGGCAAAGCGGTGCGCTGGCGGCGCTGATGACCGGCAGCGGCAGCGCGGTATTCGGAATATACCCCACTGAGGAAGCCGCAAAGACTGCGGTGGAGCGGTTGGGGCAGACCCGCTGGGCGGTGTACTGCCGCAGTGTGGGCTGAAAAGGGAAAACCGAAGCGGCGGTCGCGCGGAGCGGGCGAGGGTCGGGCGACGGGCGCAGCCGAGGAGACCGACCCGAGACAAAGCGGAGAGCGACCGCCGCGGAAAAAGGAGAGCGAAGCCATGGTAAGCGGCATTATACTGGCGGGGGGCAGCAGCACCCGCTACGGCACCGGAGAGAACAAGACGCTGGCGAAGCTGTGCGGGCGACCGGTGCTGGAATACAGCCTGCGGGTATTCCTGCAAAGCCCGCGGGTGGGGGAAGTGATACTGGCGGCGAGAGCGGGGGAGGAGACTGCCCTGCGGGAGCTTGCGGCAGGGCTTAGCCCCCAAAAGCCGGTGACGGTAGTGACCGGCGGCGCGGACCGTGCGGCTTCGGTGAAAAACGCGCTGGAGGCGGCGCGGGGTGAGACGGTGCTGATCCATGACGGGGCGCGCCCCTTGGCGACGGTGGCGATGCTGGCGGACTGTCTGGCGGCGCTGGAGCAGGCGGACGGCGCGACCCTTGCGGTGCCCAGCCGAGACACCGTAAAGCTGGCAGACGAAAACAAAACAGTCACTGGGACGACCGACCGCAGCCGGACATGGCTTATTCAGACACCGCAGGCATTCCGGCGGGAGGAGCTGCTGGCGCTGCACCGCACCCTGACCGAGCGGGAGACCGTGACCGATGACTGCATGCTGCTGGAGCGTGCCGGACGGCGGGTGAAGCTGGTGGCGGGCAGTTACCGCAACCTGAAGATCACGACGCCGGAGGACCGCGAGCTGGCGGAATTTTACCTTGGAAAAGGAACCGAGTGAATGGATATAAGTGAGATCAAAGACCCTGCTTTTCTGCAAAGCCTGGACGAGAAAGAGCTCCAAAAGCTGTGCGGCGAGCTGCGGGAGTTTATTATAGAGAGCGTTTCGCACACCGGCGGACACCTTTCCTCCAATCTGGGGTTGGTGGAGCTGACGGTGGCGCTGCACCGCGTCTTTCACAGCCCTGAGGATAAGATCATCTTTGATGTGGGGCACCAGTGCTATACCCATAAGCTGCTGACCGGTCGGGCGGCGGACTTTGACACGCTGCGCTGTACCGACGGGCTTTCCGGCTTCCAGTGCCGCAGCGAAAGCCCCCACGACTGCTATGAGGGCGGTCACGCAGGGACGGCGCTTTCGGCGGCGCTGGGCTTTGCCATGGCGCGGGAGGCGAAGGGTGAAAAGAACGCGGTGGTGGCGGTGGTGGGTGACGGCGCGCTTGGCAACGGACTTTCCTACGAGGCACTCAATCACATCGGGGACTATCAAAAGCCGCTGATCATTATTCTGAATGATAACCGTATGAGCATCAGCGCCAATGTAGGCGCTTTGCATAACTCACTGGAGCGGATCCGCCTGCACCGCGGCTACCGCAGCGCCAAACGCCGCACCCAGGCGGCGCTGCGGCGGATCCCCGTGGTGGGGGACGCCATGGTGCACGGTGTGGAGCAGGTAAAGGAGGACCTGAAACGGCTGTACCTGCGGGACGGCGCGCTGTTTGAGGAGATGGGCATTACCTACTATGGACCGGTGGACGGACACGACTTGGGGGAGCTGGACGCCTTTTTGCGAGTGGCGAAGGAAGCGGAAAAGCCGGTGCTGCTGCATG
>JBNMIL010000092.1:0-7470 GCA_050873265.1 Angelakisella sp.
CCGCAGGGCCGCCCGCCGCAGGCGGGCGTAGGCGGCCTTTGGCCGCCCAGTTCCGGCAAAGCCGGAACGCCCTGCGGGCCGAACGCCGGATCTTGCAGGAAATAGAGAGGGGATATTGCGCAGAATGAAGTGACGGAAAACCGCAACATGCAAAAATGTTCGTCATATTAGCTAAAAAAGCGTAAAATAGGGAACATCTCGCCTGTACGGCGCATAAAAATGAATTTAAGAGAAATAAAAACTTGCAAAAAAGTATTTACAAATGAGAATTAAGTGCTATACTGTGAAACATATTAATTCTTTGTGATACGAGGTGTAAACATTATGTCAACTGGTAAAAAGAAGCTGTCGCTGGCATTCTGGATCTTTTTAGCACTCATCATCGGTGCGGGCATCGGCTGGGGGCTGGTATATGTACCCGGCGGCGCGGCCTTTGCCACCAAGTTTATTAAGCCCATTGGTACCATCTTTGTCAATCTGCTCAAGTTCATTGTAGTGCCCATTGTGCTGTTCTCGATGGTGTGCGGCATGATCAGCATGAAGGACATCAAGAAGGTCGGCTCCATCGGCTGGAAAACGCTGGTCTATTATATCGGCACCACCATTGTGGCGCTTATCATCGGCCTGGTGCTTGCCAACATCTTTAAGGGCGGGTTCCCGCAGCTTTCCACCGAGGGGCTGGGCACATGGGATAAGGCGACCAGCGCCGACTTTATGACCACCCTCGTCGATATCTTCCCCAGTAATATCGTGGCACCCTTCGCCAACGCCTCGATGCTGCAGATCATTGTCATTGCGTTGCTCATCGGTGCCGGGATCATCCTTACCGGAGAAAAGGGCCGGGCAACGGCCGAGCTGTTCGAGAGCCTGAACGAAGTGTTCATGAAGGTGATGATGTTCATCATTAAGATCTCTCCCATCGGCGTATTCTGCATGATGACCTGGGTCGTTTCCAACCAGGGCCCGGAAATTCTGGGTGACCTGGCAAAGGTACTGGGTGTTGCGTATCTGGGATACATCCTGCACGCCGTTATCACCTATTCCATCACCGTTAAGACGATGGGCGGCATGAGCCCCATCAAGTTCTTCAAGGGCATGATCCCCGCAATGGTCTTTGCATTCTCCTCCACCTCCAGTGTGGCTACCCTGCCCATCAATAAGGAATGTGCCGTGAACCTGGGTGCCAGTGAGGAGGTCTCCTCCTTCGTGCTGCCGCTGGGTGCGACCATCAACATGGACGGTACCGCGGTTTACATGGCTGTTAATACCATCTTCCTGGCCTGCTGCTACGGCATGAATCTGACTGTTGGCCAATTGGTCATGGTAGTAGTGACCGCGACCCTGGCTTCCATTGGTACGGCGGGCGTCAGCGGTGCCGGTGTGGTTATGTTGGCGATGGTGCTCACCAGCGTAGGAATCCCCGTGGAGGGCATCCTGCTCATCTATGGTATCGACCGTCTGTTTGATATGGGCCGTACCACCATCAATATCGTGGGCGATGCGGCCTGTGCCGTCATTGTAAGCCGGCTGGAGGCCAAGAAAGAGGCAAAGAAGGCCGCGATGGTCAAGTAATTAAGACATCTTCCTACATCTTTTTCATAATCTCTTCCTGAACAAAGCCGCGCGGGTCGCAATGATCCGCGCGGCTTGCTGTTTGGAAAGTATAATTGATATGTATAAGTACTCCATATACAAAGCGCAGAAGAACCTCCTTGGAGATAAGTATGCTGCATCCAGCATATATAGCCGCTGTGTGGAAGCAGAGGCATATGCCAAGGGCGGCAACCCGGTGTATAAATACTTCCTCAAGGGCTAAAAGCAACTATACCCCCTCCGTAACTGGAGGGGGTATTTTACTGTGTAGTTTCTGTGTAGCCCACATGCAAAAAGACCGCAATAAACAGCAAGATTTGCAAAAGCTAAAAATGCTGAAAACCCGCATAAACAAAGGAAAAACCCGCATTTCTGCGGGTTTTTCTGTGGCGGAGATGGAGAGATTCGAACTCTCGAACCGCTTTTGACGGTTACACGATTTCCAGTCGTGCGCCCTCGACCAGCTAGGCGACATCTCCATGTCGTTATCAGGACGGTCAAGTAAAGTCCTGACGAGAATTTATTATACCGTATCGCCGGCATAAAAGCAAGCCCCTTTTTGCAAAAAAGTTGCCGCGGCAGACATTTTTTTGCTCCGCGGGCAAGGAAAGGATTGCACGGGCGGCTTTGGTGTACTATAATATGATAAATCACTTTCGGAAAAAAGGAAGGATAGACCCATGAAACGAGTAGAGATCAAAGCACTGTTTGCGGAGCCTGCCCGCTATACCGCGGAGCCGGTGACGGTCTGCGGCTGGGTGCGCACTCTGCGCTCCAGCAAAGCCCTTGGCTTTATCGAGCTGAACGACGGCAGCTATTTCAGCAATCTGCAGGTGGTGTTTGAGGAAAATAAACTGGCGAATTACGATGAGATCTCCCGCCAGAATGTCGGCGCGGCGCTCATTGTCACCGGTCATCTGCTGCTGACCCCCGAAGCGAAGCAGCCCTTCGAGATCCATGCCGAGGAGATTACCGTGGAGGGCGCCTCCACCCCCGATTATCCCCTGCAGAAAAAACGCCACAGCATGGAGTTTTTGCGCACCATTCAGCACCTGCGCCCCCGTACCAATACCTTCAGCGCGGCGTTCCGTGTACGCTCCGTCGCGGCGCAGGGTATTCATAAGTTCTTTACCGAGCGAGGCTTTGTGTATGCCCACACTCCGCTCATCACCGGCAGCGACTGCGAGGGCGCCGGCGAGATGTTCCGCGTCACCACCATCGATCCCGCCGATCCTCCCCTGACCGAGGACGGCAAGATCGATTACAGCCAGGATTTCTTCGGCAAAGCCACCAACCTCACCGTCAGCGGTCAGCTGGAGGGCGAGTGCATGGCGATGGCGTTCGGCAAGATCTATACCTTCGGACCCACCTTCCGCGCCGAAAAATCCTACACCGGTCGTCACGCCGCCGAGTTCTGGATGATCGAGCCGGAGATCGCCTTTGCCGATCTGGAGGACGATATGGCGCTGGCGGAGGATATGATAAAGTATGTGCTGCGCTATGTAATGGAGCAGTGCCCCCGCGAGCTGGAGTTCTTCAATAACTTTGTGGATAAGGGGCTGCTGGAGCGCCTGAACCATGTGGTGAACAGCGACTTTGCCGTGTGCAGCTACACCGAAGCCATCGAGCGGCTGCAAAAGGCAGATGTGGAGTTTGAGTACCCCGTCAGCTGGGGCGTTGACCTGCAGACCGAGCACGAGCGCTACCTCACCGAAAAGATCTTCGGCAAGCCGGTCTTTGTCACCAATTATCCCAAGGAGATCAAGGCGTTCTATATGCGCCTGAACGATGACGGCAAGACCGTCGCGGCGGTGGATCTGCTGGTGCCCGGCATCGGCGAGATCATCGGCGGCAGCCAGCGTGAGGAGCGTCTGGATATCCTGCTGGATCGGATCCACGAGCTGGGTCTCAATGAGGAGGACTACTGGTGGTACCTCGATCTGCGCCGCTTCGGCGGTGCGCGGCACGCCGGCTTCGGGCTGGGCTTCGAGCGCCTTATCATGTATGTCACCGGTATCCCCAATATCCGTGATGTACTGCCCTTCCCCCGCACCACCGGCTTCGCGGAATTCTAAAAAACGAAATAAACACAAAGAAGGAACCCCTCCGTATTGCACACCATACGGAGGGGTTCTTGTATCGAAAGGCAGCCGGAGAGTTAATGGCTGCAGGAGGAAGGCGATGCGGCAGCGCCGAGCGGACAATACACCGAGGCGTAGAACATGCCGTCCTTTGCCTCGAACCGGCAGACGCCCCCGCGCTGGGCGGCAATGCTTTTGACCGACTGGGTACCCAGCCCGCGCCCGCGGTGCTTGGTAGAGATCAGCTCACCGCCGGCGGTGCGTCGGGGCGCTGTGGTGCAGGTGTTATCCACGGTGACGCACAGGGCGTTCCCGTCGGTATCGGCGCGAATAATGATCTGCCGGTTTTCGGCGTGCTCCCTTTTGCACGCCTCCAGCGCGTTTTCCAGCAGGTTCCCCAGCAGAACGGAAATATCGGGGTCCGGTATGGGAAGCTCCCGCGGGATATTGGTCTTTACGGTGTATTCTATCCCACCTTCCTTTGCCTGCTGCGCAAAGTACAGCAGCACGGCATTGGCGGCGGGGTTTTCGCAGTAGGAGAGCGGGGAATCGTCCGGCAGGCTTTTGCCGTAGCGGTTCAGATAATCCCGCAGCGCGGCGTAGTTTCCCTCGTTCAGGTATTCCTGCATCAGGGTAATATGGTGGCGCACATCATGCTTGGCACGGCGCGCCTCGGCTATCTTCTCCTGCAGGCTTTCATACTGCATGGTCTGCATGGCAAGCTGGTGGTTCTGCTCGCCCAGCGCCAGTGTCTTGTTCTGCTCCAGGATCAGCCGCGCCACAACGGAATAAACAAGGAATTCCCCTACATTGATGATGAACAGGAACAGGGCGTTGCGCGGGCGCAGGGCAAGCTCCAGACTGCTGAGCGTGTTGTTGCCGTAAAAGGCGAAGTACCACATCACATAAAAGGTCGCGGGGATCAGCCACAGGTACCGCCACTCCAAGCCGGAGGGTTCCTTTTCCACGGCGGGGGTGTAAATGGTTTTCATGTAATAAAGCTGCGGAACGGAAAAGAGCGCTTCCACCAGGAACAGCATAAGGGAAAACGACCAGCGGTAGCTCTGCACGGCAAGGTCGGGGAACAGCTGCCCCTCGATGCACTTGGAGACGATAACCGAAAGATTGGCGATATTGGAGATCATCAGCAGGGTGAAAAGCATCTTGCCAAAGTGCTTTTTGACCGCCAAAAAGTAGAATGCGGCGTACAGCACGGTGCTGACGGCGCTTGCTGTTGCGGCGTTGTTATCGGGCGAAAAAGCCACCCACCCGCCCAGCACCAGCTGGAGACAGGTGAGCAGCAGAATAAGCAGCCCCGTGACCCTGCGGGAAAAGCGCAGGCTGTGCCGGAACGGATACAGTGCCAGCACCAGAAAGGGAAGAAAATTCAGCAGGGAATAAACCGCGACCTCTGCGATGCGGTAAAGCGGGGGCATTGTCATTTTCCTCCTTTGCGCAGCTGTTCAAATAAAAAGGAGGAGTAGGCGTCCAGAACCTCCTTGGCTCTGCGGCGGCTGATGGGGATAAGGCTGCCGTCGCTCATGCGGAAGGTGCTGCCGTCCTGCGCCGCCACCTCGTAAAAATTTACGATGACCCCCTTGGTCGGGCTGAAAAAGTAGGGATAGGCGCACAGCAGCGGTTCTATCTCGGAAAAATTCGACCGGACGGCGACCTCCTTGTGCTCCTTGCAGTGCAGCGTTACCCGATGCAGCGCAAAATCGACATAGATGATGCGGCGCAGCACGGCGGCGGTGCCGTCGGGCAGCTTTATCGTCCGTATCTTTTCTATCTCGTCCAGATCCAGCCGGTTCAGCATGACCTTGACCCGCTCGCTGTCAAAGGGCTTGCGCAGGTAGTAGGAGGCGTTCACCTCGTAGCTTTCGCTGGCAAATTCATTGCTGGCGGTGATAAAGACAAGCCTTACGGTGCGGTCGGTCTGCCGTATCAGGCGGGCGACCTCCAGTCCGGTCATGCCGGCCATAAAAATATCCAGAATGACAAGGTCATAGGCAGCCGGCTGCCACGCGGTCAGGAAGGTCTCCCCGTTCGGGAAGTAGTCGATCTCGCAGGCGCTGCCCAGCAGCTCGTTCAGGCAGGTGCGCAGCTGCTCGGATACATGGATATCATCATCAATAACAGCGATCTTCACAGCGGCTCCCCCCTCCCGCTTTTTGAATACAAAATCATTCATCATGAATTGTACCACACAATTGTGAAGAAAAAATGACGGAAGCAGGAAAAGCGTGACCGTTTGTGCCATTTTTTAACCGTTTGTGCCAAATCCCTTGTTGATTTTGGACGATTTCATTACAATATGGTCGAACTTTTGGCGGCGAGAGGGTCAAAAAGTGGTAAAAAATGTAGCGTTTCGTCGAATGGGAACAACTGTAAATTTTGGACAGGGGAACGCTTCTGGAAGCGTTCGACACAGATGAACTGACCTGTTTATTGGACTTTTCGCTTCGCTTATACCAAAAGAGAAGGCGTACTCGGACCGTATTGTTTTTAACGGATGGAGCGCGTCTTTTTGCGGTTTTTCCCGGAAGGCTTTCCCACCCGCTGTACCGCCGCGCCGCTTTGGAAGGAGTATGCATATGAGGCAGAGAAAATGGCTGGCACTGCTGCTGGCTTTGATGATGGTCGTTACCGTCACGCCGGTAGCGTATGCCGAGGAGGAGACCGCAACGGAGATCATGACGGAGCCAGAAACCGTCGCGGAGAGCGGCGGCGATCCGGCGGAGGATATGGCGGCGGAGGAACCGGTGGAAGTATCGGCGGAAACGCAGGAGCTTCAGCTGATGGCAAGCATCTCGTGGCAGCCAAAGCCCACACGTACGGTATCCTCTGCCAGCAGCTTCCCGCTGACACTGAATAACGGCGATGTGCTGCTCATCAACGGACCCATCAATTTCAGCGCTTCCGCGGGTCAAAGCCCCATTACGCTGGCTTCCGGCGCGAGCGCCAAGATCATCATTAACGGCAGCGTCACCCTGCGCGGCGCCGATGCCGGCGGCATCACGGGCGCTACGGCGGCGATTAATGTGCCGGAGGGCGCGGTGCTTACTATTTACAGCGCCCACGATGAGGAGCTTTCCGCCTCCCGTTCCGCCCCCAAGGATACTCTGACCGTGACCGGCGGCAATGCCGCGGCGGGCACTGCGGGCGGCGACGCCCTGAAAGATGTCGCCGTAGAGCACGGACCCACTTATCATTATCAGTGGTACTCCGGCGGCGGCGGAAACGGTGGCGGCGGCGGACTTTCCGCTCCTGCTATCGGTGCGGGCGGCGCAGGCGGCTCCGGCGGCGGTGCGGGCGGTCTGCTCAGCTCCGACCATCACGGCAATGTACAGGGCTGCGGTGGCGGCGGCGGTGCAGGCGGCTGGCCCAACGGCGGCGGCGGAGGTGGCGGCGGTGCCGAGTGTACCAAAGCAGAGAATAAAAACGATAATACCTCCCAGGGCGGTGCAGGCGGCGCGGGCGGTGCGGCAGGTCATGCCGGCAGCAGCGGCTCCGCCGGTACACAGACCGGCACCGACGGCCACGGCTGGAATGATGCCAAGCCCGGCAACGGCGGCAGCGGCGGCTCCGGCGTGGGCGTAAACGGCACTGCCGCTTCGGGCGGCAGCGGCGGCAAAGAGAATGAAAAAGGCGATAAGAAATATAACGGCGGCGATGGCGGCGCGGGCGGTGAATCCGTAGCGCTGAGGGCATGGCACACCACCGGCAGCCTTATCCTTTCCACCGCGGCGAATCTCAATACCTACTCCTGGGGCGATGGCGGCGGACAGGGCTCCTC
>JBNMIL010000093.1:0-7455 GCA_050873265.1 Angelakisella sp.
AAGCCGACCATTGCATAGCTTGCCGATATTCGGCAAGGTCGGGTAGTATTTGCTGCGCAAATCTCCACCCATACCCTTGCCTAAATCGGCAGCTATGCACCGTTGCAGACACAGCGCTGTCGGACAGCTGCGCCCGCCAGCGCTCCCCTATTTACTTTTTATGGGGTTTGTGGTAGATTTATGGTAGAGAGACGGAAAGGAGCGAAATTATGGGCTTTATCGGGTTTAGCGTCTGGTCAACTTATCAAGTGCTATTTTTTGTGGCGCTGGCTATTATATTTATTATGTGTATCATTATAGGCGTTCTATCTGCAAAAGCGGCTGACCGCAAACAGGATATCAAGCAACAGGCACTCGACTATGAAAAAGATATAGCAGACCGCAACCGGCTCATATCAAAGCAGCGGCAGGAAATTGACTATCTTAGATTAAAGCTAAAAGAGGCACAGAGCGCAAGGAGGGAGTAACAAAATGGATACAGGATTACAGCTTTTTATCAATATATGCATAGGGTTACTCAAACTTGCAGTATTAGTATTCCTTTTTTATGAGGGCGATAAAATTATAAAAAGGCTCAAGAGAAGCAGACACAAAACAACGACCCCCAGCGAATAAGCTGGGGGCATCTTTATGCTATTTTGTTGTTACGAATACGGCGCTTGCTGCGATTGGAAACCTCGCCGGTGACTTCCGGCTGCAGCTCTCCCCTGTTGCGCAATATCTCATCATCACTGATATAATCCGCTTGCAGCATATTATCAATAAGCTGCTGCGTATCATACCGGTCACGGTCGGCATCAGTTTGACAGTACACCCTTGCATCAATGGCAGCAAGCGGGTACTGAGGATTACTAAAAGCCATATCATACTCTACCGCATCATAGGTATAGACCGTACAAATGCGGGTAAATGGGTGCGCCAAGTGGCTGCGGGTCACTCTCACCGTATCGGTGATGTCCCGCAGCTGCTTATCTAAGAAGTTCCACCGCTGGGTAGTAGCATAAATCTGCAAATGGCGCTTCCTGCACTGGCAAAGGTGCTGAAATAGGATTTTCGGCACACTTTGTTTACTGGCAGCGAAATCCCGGCTATTGAATATCGTGCCTATTTCATCAATCAGCACCAGTGTATTTTCCGGAGCGTTTAGGATATCCTGCGGAGTTCGCAGCGGCAGCACCTGCGTATGAGCAGGAAAGCCCGATAGCTGCAAATTCGTTACTATTGTCAGCTTTGGGTATCGCTTCGCCAGCGCATAGGCATCATGCACCATCGTGCAGGTTTTGCCGGCTCCGAACTTGCCCACATACAGATGCAGCCCCCAGCCGTCAAAATTGAGCCATGCGCGGTTTTTTATGTACGGTATCAAATCCTTGACCAGCAGGAAAAGAAACTTCGGCAGCCGCACCAAATAGCCCAGCCACACCTTTATCATCATAAGCGCCTACCCCCGGAGGTGACAGCGCAAATAATAGCGCGGAACATACGCCAGCAGCCCCACAGAACGCAGATTGCAAGCATCACTTGCATAAACCACGGGATAAATTCCGCAAAATCAGCAGGGACACCGGAAAGCCCGAAAAAGTCACAAAGCGTTTGAAAAATACTGCTCATATTCTCCCCCCTTAATTATTCCAAATTCTGAACATCGTCCGCACCAATCCCAGCAGCAGGGACAGCAGCAAAAGCCCCTCAGTCACGGTGTACTGGGAAAATGGCGTGGACATGATAGGACGTTCATACAAGTTATCTACCGTCACCGTTCCGGTCACTTCCGTCATAGCTTCCGCTTCCTGCTGCTCACCATCGGCAGGGGCAGCAGGGGCTTCACTCCCCTGCTCTTCCCCACCAGCTTCTGTATTCTGTTCGGTCAAAATCAATTCATTATCCATCGAAAAGCCCCCTTATAATTCTGATTGCAATGTAAGCCACACAGCCCCACAAAGCGATATCCCAAAAGGAGAATGTGAAGCCGTAAATGGTCATAGGCATCTTGAAAAAGTCCAAGACCACGCCAAAGAAGCGCGTTAAATCTTCCATGCCATCACCCCCGAATAAAGCGAATAATCGCCAAGGCTATAGTAACCGCTATGCCTACTATCAGCAGGTCG
This sequence comes from Angelakisella sp., assembly GCA_050873265.1. Classification (GTDB taxonomy): domain Bacteria; phylum Bacillota; class Clostridia; order Oscillospirales; family Ruminococcaceae; genus Angelakisella. The sequence goes on from JBNMIL010000093.1 coordinate 2,109, forward strand.
ATTATCTCACGAGGAATGAAGCCGAGGGCAGCAGTAAGGAAATCCCCGAAATGCCCGCCAAGGCTCAACACAGCCTTAAACGCATCTATCAGCGTAGAGATGATACCGGTGACACCGGAGAGTAGCGTATTGACCACATCACCGACGAACCCAAAGACTACCTTCAGCAGCCCTTTTATACCGGACAGAATACCGTCAAACAGCTTACCAAGCCAGCTGCCACCACTGTCATCGTCATCGCCGCCGCTCCCACTGGGGTTGTCCGTATCAGTGGCGTAATAGAAAGTATATTCCCCGTCCTTTTCTATAACAACTTTAGCCGAACTCAAAAGGACTTTGTATCCATCAACAGCCGGGGCATTAACAGTAAACGAAGAACCTACCGCCAAGTTTTGATAAACGGTATCCTGCCGCACCCTATCCGTCGTACCCTCTTTATAGTGGTGCACTGTCAAGCTGGTCGCTTCCGCATCAGAGTTTGCGTCAGAGCCAACATCAGGATCATCTTTTTTATCAACGAAGTCGCTATAATCTGCATAACCGACAACCAAAACACTCATATCGAACCCATCGAGAGAGTACCAACGATAACCCTCATTTGCATAATAGATGCTACCATCGACTTCTACCCAAGAGCCGTTTTGATACTGCTGGCAGCTTGTGACCTTTTTCTCCGCACTAAGGGAAATATATACATCACCCTGCTCAGGATAGGAGGGACGCACGCCGCCGATACGATAGCCCGCTACATCAACAAACCTTGAAATTTTCTATCCTTCATTCCGTCCTTTGCCATTTTCTTTTACCTACTTTATTTTATTTTTTTGGAACACGGTACACGCACGCTAAGACATAGCCCAGCGTGCGCGCCGTCGTGCGGCTGGGGCTTGCGCCCCGCAGCCAGCACGAGCGGCATTACATCAAGCCAGCTTTGCCTTGAATTTGCCGTCCTTGAGGGTCAGAACGACATCAGCAGCATCACCAGGTTTATAGCTTTTAGCGGAGTACATCAGACCTACTCGTCCGTTTTCGTCCTTGCAATAAACCTCGTTCAGGAACTTGCCCGCACTCACTTCCATGTCGGTCGGGACTACGCTGATAATGGTCATCTTCATTTGCAATACCTCCAAGCAATTTTTTGGGGGGATTGCCGCACAGCAATTTCGCTAAATTTAGGTTGTAGCGAAATAGAAAAACGGCGTTCCCTTTTCATTAAGGAAACGCCGCAATGGTGTTTTATTTATTTTCTTTTTCGCTAAACTGTAGTGATTTAGGGAAATTGTACCCACGAGTAGAATATAGCATAACAGACAACCATTGTCCATACCCTCTCCCGCCTTGCCCCATATGCTTACTGCCTTTGTATTAAGAATGTTTTGTTAAATCAATTTGTATCAATGGAACATCTGCTGGGCTTGTTTCTCGTTAACTATCGTTTGTTGTTTTGCATTGATGTAGATGTTATTCCTGTTTTGCTTATTATCATTGACCTGTTGTCCTCCCGTCAATCCGGTCAAAGCAAAACCGCAACGGAAGCTCAATGAAACCGAGTACTCTTTACTATAAATAATACATTTTTCCCTGCCTTCGTTTATGTTGTCGGAGGCTTTTTTTATTATTTTTCGTGTCTTTTCGAACCAATATTGTATATTTTGTTAACAAACTAACGAGCAATTGTAAATATTAGCACTCACCTATTGACAGTGCTAATTTTGGTGCTATAATGAAGTCGTAATCAAAGGAAGCCCAACGGGGCTTCCGGAGAAATCATTTTAATATTTATGGAGGAATGAATTATGATGCCCAGTATCTTTGGTGAAAATCTTTTCGATGAATTCTTTAATGAACCTTTCGCCATGGTGGCGCCTCAGGGTCATAACCCTCTTTATGGTAAGCACGCCAAGAACATGATGAAGACCGATGTGCGCGAGACAGAAAACTCCTACGAGTTGGATATTGAACTCGCCGGTTTCAAGAAAGATGAAATCTCGGTCGAACTGAAAAACGGCTGCCTGAATATCAGCGCTGTCAAGGGACTTGATAAGGAAGAAACCGATAAGAACGGCAAGCTTATCCGTCAGGAGCGCTATGCGGGTTCCTGCAGCCGCAGTTTCTATGTCGGAACAGAGGTCGATCCTGCCGCTGTTACCGCAAAGTTTGAAAACGGTATCCTGTGCATTTCTGTGCCCAAGGCTTCCCGTCAGCTTCCTGCAGGCTCCACGGTTGAGATCAAGTAAGCCCCATTCTCCCCTGCTCTCCCCTGCCCCATGACTTTATAACATCATTGAAAGGATAGTCAGCTATGAATAAAACTTTATCTCGTGTCCTGTGGATCATCGCCGGTGTGCTGCTTATTGCAGCAGGTGTTTACTGCTTTGTCTCTCCCGATGCTGCTTTAAGCGGTCTGTCACTGATGTTGGGACTTGCCATGTTGTTTTCCGGCATTGTGGATATCGTCATATTTGCTACCGCGCAGCGCTTTATGCTTGGCTCCGGCTGGTTCCTGATGGACGGTATCTTCACGGTATTGCTGGCAGTTTTCCTGATCTGCAACCAGTCCTTTACCATGCTGTCGCTGCCGTTCATCTTCGGCATGTGGCTGCTGTTCGGCGGTATCAGCCGGTTTGTCAGCTCCTTTGACCTTCAGCGCTTTGGCGTCCGTGGCTGGGGTTGGTTTACGGCATTGGGCATTTTGCTTACCGTTGCCGGTGTCCTTTCGTTCTACGATCCTGTCTCCGGTGCTTTGGCGCTCAGCTGGATCGTCGGTTTGGTACTCATTCTGCAGGGGATCGCCTCTATTGCATGGGGCTGCTTCTCCGGTCGCTTCTGGAGAAACTCCATTCTTTAACTTACCATCACCTCCTCACTATTTTAAAAAGGATCGGGGCTTCGGCTCCGGTCTTTTTGCGTCTTTACGCACTTGCAAGCCACGCCTGTTTCGACTATAATAAATAGGCAAAAACGATTATGGGAGGGATACCATGCAGAGCTTTTCTATTATGAACGCACCGGCGCCGCCGCTTCTGCGTGATTATCTCATCTACATGAGCACCATCAAAGGGCGTTCCCCCCGCACGGTGGAGGCATACTACAATGACCTGCGGCTGTTCCTGCGCTATCTGATGGCGACCCGCAGCGGCACTCCCCTGCCCGCCGATGATCCAAACCTGGAGAGTATCCCGTTTGCCTCCATCAGCGAGGAAATGATCCTTGGTGCGCAGCTTTCCGATGCATATTCCTTCCTTGCGTATGTGCAAAGCGTCAATGGCAATAACGCCAAGACCCGCGCGCGAAAGGTTTCCAGCCTGCGCGGTTTTTATAAGTACCTGCAAAGCAAGGCGGGGCGGCTGGAGGAAAACCCCATGGAGCAGTTAGAAATTCCCGCCCAGCGTAAAAGTCTGCCGAAATACCTCACACTTGAGGAAAGCCTGCACCTGCTGGAAAGCATCGAGGGTAAGGATCGGGAGCGTGATTACTGCATCATCACCATTCTGCTGAATTGTGGGATCCGCCTTTCGGAGCTGGTCGGCATCAAGCTCTCGGATATCCGTGACGATACCCTTACCGTGCTGGGTAAGGGCAATAAGGAGCGGCTGGTCTACCTCAATGATGCCTGCCTGAATGCCATCGCCGGCTACCTTGCCGTTCGTCCGGAGCCGCCCAAGGACGCCGATAAGCCCTATCTGTTTATTTCCTCCCGTACCCGCGCGCCCCTTACCCCCCGTCGTGTGGAACAAATTGTAGAAGCGCACCTGAAGGCAGCCGGCTTGGGCGGTCGGGGCTATTCGCCGCACAAGCTGCGCCACACCGCCGCGACGCTGATGTACCAGCACGGCGGCGTCGATATCCGTGTTCTGAAGGAAATTCTCGGTCATGTCAACCTTGGCACCACCGAAATATACACCCATGTCAGCAGCGACCAGATCGCCAACGCCGCAGACCGCAATCCCCTTTCCCATGTCCGATCCCAATCACCAAAAAAGGAAGCAAAGAACGAATGAAGACCAATTACCATACTCACACCTACCGCTGTAAGCATGCCATGGGCAATGATGAACGCATTGTAGAGCATGCCATCAAAGCAGGTATCGAGATCCTTGGCTTTTCCGACCACACCCCTTGGGGGCATTTCCCTGCCGATTACGACTCCCATGTCCGCATGGAGCCGCAATACCTGCCGGAATATTGCCAAAGCGTCAACCGCCTGCGGGAAAAATACAAGGATCAAATTGAGATCCATCTCGGTCTGGAGGCAGAGTACTTCCCCCACCATATGCAGGAACTGCTGGAGCTAAAGGCGGAAAGCAATATCGAATACCTCATCTTTGGCTCCCACTATGACGAACTGGATCAGCCGATCCCTGAGCGCTTTTACTACGGTCGCTGCCACACCTTGCAGGATCTGGAACGCTATGAGAACAATATTATTCCCGGCATCGAAAGCAAATTCTACGATTATGTGGCGCACCCCGATCTTTTTATCCGCGGTTACCCTTATTTCGATGAACACTGTGTCGCCCTCAGCCACCGTATCTGCGAGACAGCCGCCCGCTGCAATGCAATACTGGAATACAATATCTCCGGCTTTTTATTCGCGCGGGAGCATGACCGGCTGGACTGCTTCCCCCACCCCGATTTCTGGCGCATTGCCAAGGATCACGGTGTCACCACCATTATCGGTTACGACGCCCACAATTCCGCTGTTGATTTCAAAAGCTCCGAGATCTATGATTACGCGGTGCATTTCCTTGACCATATCGGTATTCACCGCATTGATAAGCTGGAGCTGTAAAAACATTATTGTTTAATCACCGTGCTCCAGTACAGCGTACCCCCCTCCTTGCTCGGGAGGGGGTTTGCATTACAGAATACCCGTCACCATCTTCGCCTTCATTATCGACTCCAGCAGGGCGCCTATCGCCAGCAGCGCCGCGCCTGCTGTCCACAGCATGGTCTGCGCAATGCCGTCCTCACTGCTTTTCAGCCTTGCACAGGCACTCTGCGAAAGATTACAAAGCAATATCAGCGCCGCCAGTTCCACTGTACGCGGCAGTACCACCGCCAGTAGGATATATCCTGTTCCGCTCCAGCCCAGCAGCATCAGCATAAATGTTACCGCAGTCCCCTGCCCTATCCCGAACAGCAGCGGCGCCGCTGGGATCATGCTGCTGCCCCACAGGCACCGTCCGGCGATCATCAGGTACAGCAGCAGGATCGCCATAAACAGCAGCCGTTCCCGCCACAGCGCCCACAGCCCGCGCTGCGGGATAGCGGTAAGCTGGTTTATTAAGATTTGGCATGGGATCGCCTCCACCCCGCAAAGCACCGCCGCCAGACTGCCCAGCAG
>JBNMIL010000094.1:0-7453 GCA_050873265.1 Angelakisella sp.
CAGCGTTTTCCATACGCCGCGCCGTGCCTTTGCATCAAGCCCGGTGGTCAACTCATCGAGAAACACCAGCTCCGGCTGCGGGATCAGCGCCAGCACGATAAAAAGCCGCTGGCGTTCACCGCCCGAAAGACCTTTGACCGGTGTGTTTGCCTTGTCTCCGATGCCGAACTGCTCACACAGATTGCGCCAATCGGCAGGGCTGCGGTAAAGGCTTGCGGTTTCCTCACAAAGTTCGGAAACCTTGATTTCTTTCTGATAGTCGCCCTCCTGAAACTGCACGCCGATGCGCTGAAAAAGTGTGCGGCGTTTCTTCTCTGGGTCTTTCCCAAGCAGACGCACGGTTCCGTTATCTGCCTGTTTTGTGCCGAGCATACATTCGATCGTGGTGCTTTTTCCGGCACCGTTGGCACCGAGCAGTCCGAATACCGTTCCGCTTTTTACCGAAAGATCCAAATGATCGACCACCGTTTTGCCGTTATAGGCTTTGGTCAGTCCTTCAACAAAAACAGCCTCGCTCATTTCTGAAGCCTCCTGACTGCCCTCAGCTCGATATATCCGCGCTGACCGCGGGGTTCGAGCTGGATGCGCGGGTTCTCGTCGTCCCAGCGGTAGCCGACAACGGACGGATCATAACTGTCCATCGCAGCCTGCACGGTGCGAATGGCTTCACAGTAATCTTCCTCCCTGAAAGCCGGGCCCTGAAATATCAGGTATTCCGCCTCCGGCAGATGAATGGTGTCAAAGCCCTCCGGGATCATCCCCATATAATTGGTTTCGACCTCTACGCCCTGCACATAGGTGGAGGTGTTCGGCTTTTTGTACTTTTCGGGCAGCCACATGGAAACGGGCTCTCCGCAGAGCGACTTCATGCTCATGAGAATGCCCCACACATCACAGCTGACTTCCTCGCAGTAGGGGAAATAGTCTGCCGCCTGCCTGCCGCGTTTGATGATACACAGGCGTTCCGGTTTGCGGACGACCTGTATGAAAATTGGTTGAATGTTGGACACGTCGATGTTCTCCTTTCTCAGTTCACGATATTTTGCGCCGTAAGGAACGAAGAACGGGACGGGAACAGGATTTTTCATGTAGTCGCTTGGGTTCAGACCGAACTCCCGGCAAAATGCCCGCGTGAAGGTGTCTACATTGGTAAAACCGGCATCCATCGCCGTGTCAATGACCTTGACCTCGCCACTACGAAGCTGTTTTGCCGCTTCTGTCAGCCGGTATTTTCTGATATACTCAGTCGGTGTAAGCCCAAGGCAGTCCCGGAACAGCCGATAAGAATACCACGGGGAAAACAGCGATGCCCGCGCAAGATCGGACAGACTGATTTCCTCCGTTTTGTTATTCTCTATGTAGTCCTGCATCCGCTGGACAGCCAAGACCTGTTCCTTCATTCTTCTCAACTCCTTACGGGAACATTATACCGTGCAGCGAAAATTTACTCTCGACTTTCCTTGCCTTTTATTATCAATACCTCGCTTGGCATCGCCCTTATGGATATAGCAATGCAGACAGCCCTCGCTGCACTTTTTACATCCGCGCCATGGATTCCATATTGGCATAGTTTCACACTCCTGTCGTATATTCCTCACAATAAGTTATCATCGTAAGCTGGAACACTTTGCTTGTCAACCGATATGTAGAGCCTTCACGCGCCTCTTTTAGACCATTTCCCCCTGTGCTGCCAGTATTGCGCCTCTCTATGTCTGCTCCAACTGAGAGTTTAGCATAAATAGGAACCGTCTGCAAATCAGTAAAACCGCAGGCGGTTCTTTTCTTTTGCCGGATATTTTGTCCCGCCGCCGCATATAGTGTAGCAATACCTCACCATATCTTAAAAAGGGGGACAACAAATGGACAGCATGAAAAGCATGAATACCGCTGCGATGGGCGCGCCGCACACTTTAGTAGTGGAGGACCGCAAGCGGCTTTCGGTCAGCGGTGTGACTGATGTGGAGAGCTTTGATGAAGAAACTGTGGCTTTGGCGACCGAGTTGGGCGAGCTTTTGATCCATGGCTATGACCTGCACATCAACCGCATAGATGTGGAAAGCGGCGATCTTTCGCTGGAGGGGGAGATTATCAGCCTGACATACACAGATAATCAACCGCTGACCAGCGGCTTTTTCGGTCGTCTGTTCCGCTAAAGGGGGAGCATTGTGGCATGATATTCACATCTGCCGCCCCACCCGTTATACAGTTCTTACAGTCCCTGCTGCTGGGTGCGCTGCTTGCCTTACTCTACGATATTTTCTACGCGGTACGCAGCCTGTTTCCGGCTCGGGTGCAGCCGCACATCGTACTGGATATCCTCTATTTTCTGCTGTTCGGCATCATTCTTTTCAACTATCTTTTAATGAAAAGCGCCGGTCGTCTCCGCTATTTTATCGTCCTTGGCGTTATCATCGGCTGGGAGGTCTATCATAATACGGTCAGCCGCTTGACAGTACGATTTTTGGGCTGGCTGTTTGGACTTATCCGGCGTATTCTGCTCTTTCTTCTGCGACCGTTCATCGCCATTTGGAGCTATATCCGGAAAGTCATTTCTGGTGTGCATGAAAATTTTTCCGCAAGGCGCAAATCGCGTAAAAACTGCTTGAAAAATCCTCTTGCCCTGTTGTATAATAAATTATCAAAAAGCAGTAAGGAGGAGAACCGGAATGAAAAAAGCGGTGAATTACAGCCGGCAGAATCGTGTTCTGACCCTTGTGATCGTGTTTCTTGTTCTGCTCATCGCCGTTTTCTTTGTAAAGGGCAGGGTACAGGCAGCGCAAATGCGCGCCGAGCTGACCGCCGCGCAGCAGCGCGTCGCCGCCCAGCAGGCAAAAAACGATGAGATCAACCGCATGTTGGAAAACAGCGATTATTACCTTAATCAGGAGGCTCGCGGTGAGAATGATTACTGCGACCCTGAAGAAAAGGTATATGTTATAGTCCCGTAATTCAAACCAACTTGGAGGAACAGCCGTAGATGCAGCTTAGTGTAGGCACCGTAGTAGAGGGAAAGGTCAGCAAGATCACTAATTTTGGCGCGTTTATCAACATTGATGGCGGCGGCTCCGGAATGGTACACATTTCGGAAGTTGCCAATACCTATGTCAAGGATATCAACGAACACCTGAAGGTCGGAGACCCCGTTAAGGCAAAGGTGGTCGCCATCAATGAGAACAACAAGATCGCCCTTTCCATCAAAGCACTGCTGCCGCCGGAGCCTAAGCCCCAGTGCCAGAGCCGCAGCCGTGACGGGCAGCGGGATAATCGCAGCTCCCGCGGGAATAATACCTATGTCTATCAGCCCAAGGTCTATGCGCCGCCCTCCACCGGCGATTCGTTTGAGGATATGATGGCGCGGTTTAAGCGCACCAGCGATGATAAAATGTCCGACCTCAGCCGCGTGATGGATACCCGCCGCGGTGGAAACAATCGCCGTTCCAAAAAGTAATGCCAAGTCAAAGAGCCGACCGGTACTCTGCGCCGGCTCTTTTTATTTCTTAGGATAAGAAAGGAACCCGAAAACATGGTCATCATCAATGCGAATATCAATACCTGCGATCACGGTCATATTATTGAGAATGGCTACATCGTTATAAAGGACGGCAGAATTGCCGAGATAGGGGAGGGGATCTACCGCGGCAGGGAGACCGAGCTGTTTGATGCTGCCGGTCGCCTGGTCACGCCTGGATTTGTTGATTCCCACTGCCACATCGGTATTTGGGAAAGCGGTCTGGATTTTGAAGGCGACGATACCAACGAAATGACTGATCCAAGCACACCGCAGATCCGCGCCATCGATGCCGTCAATCCATTGGACCGCGCATTCCGCGAGGCGTTGGAATACGGCATCACCACCGTTTCGGTCGGTCCCGGCAGCGCCAATCCTGTTGCGGGTCAGGTATGCGTACTGCACACCGCCGGTACCTACATTGATAAAATGCTTTTGAAAGCGCCCTCTGCCATGAAATTCGCTTTGGGGGAGAACCCCAAAAAGGTCTATAACGGCAAGGAGGAGACCCCCGTTACCCGTATGGCGATCGCCGCTGTCATTCGGGAACAGCTGATGAAAGCAAAGCGTTACCAGCAGGATCTGCAAAAATCCCGCGAGGACGAGGACGCCGATCCGCCGGAGCTGGATATGAAATGCGAAGCGCTGCTGCCGGTGCTGGAGCGCAAGATCAAGGCGCATTTCCATGCCCATCGCGCCGATGATATTTGCACCGCGATCCGTATCGCAAAGGAATTTGACCTTGACGCGGTCATTATCCATTGCACCGAGGGGCATTTGGTCACGGAGGCACTGCATAACAGCGGTTATGCCGCCTCGGTCGGTCCCATCATCTCTGCCCGTACCAAGCCGGAGCTGCGCAACCAGGAGCGTTACAACGCCGCCCGATTGGCAGAAGCCGGTGTTCCGGTCGCCTTCAATACCGATGCATTGGTTTTCCCCATTGATCTGCTTGCCGCCTCCGCCAAGATCGCGGTCATCGGCGGTCTGCCTTGGCAGCAGGCGTTGGAAGCGCTTACGATCCGTGCGGCGGAAGCGGCAGGCGTTTCCGATATGGTCGGCTCCGTTACAGTAGGCAAACATGCCGATTTGCTGGTATTTGGCTGCGATCCCATCGACCTGCTTGTGAAGCCCGATGCCGTATTTGTGGACGGAGTTTGTACAAATTGAGAAGTTTTTAACAAAATTGCATAATATCTCTTGCAAATCACCGGCTTGATTGGTATAATATAAACAGGAGACAGGGAAACCGGTCCCCATACCATACAAGCAAGGAGTGACCATCATGACCGTCAACTACATTGGCAAAAAGACCGTGATTCGTGACAGCTTTAAGGAATACGCCGAAAAGCGCCTGAAGAAGCTCGGCAAGTTTTTTGATGACGATCCTGTGGTAAATATCATTGTGACCAATCACAATGAGGACGAAACTGTTGAGGTGACCATTCAGTCTCACGGCATGTTCTTCCGCGCAGAGCGCACCTCCGATGACCGCCAGACCTCGCTGGATCTTGTTCTCGATGTTCTGCAGAAGCAGATCGTCCGCAACAAGGAGCGGCTGGAAAAGCGACTTAAATCCTCGATGGACTTTACCGCCTTTACTGCGGAGGAAGTGCTGGAGGAAGCGGTACCCGCTACCGAGCTGGTAAAGACCAAAAAGTTCCATGTGGAGACAATGGATGCCGAGGAAGCGATCCTGCAGATGAATATGCTGGGTCATACCTTCTTCCTGTTCCGCAGTCCGGAAACCGGCGAGATCAATGTGGTCTACCGCCGCAAAGATGGCAACTACGGTCTGTTGCAGCCGCTGGAGGATTAAAACAGGCGTTTTCGTGATTGGATAAAGTAAAGTGATCACCGGTGGGAAGCATTGTTGGCTTCCCACCGCTTTTTACGGGAAAGGATAAGTATATTCTATGACAAAACAGCAGTACAAGCTGTGCGCGCCATGTCTGTTTGGCTTGGAAAGCGTACTGAGCGGCGAAGTAAAGCGCCTTGGCTTTACAGATATCGCCGTTACCGATGGACGGGTGGAGTTCTCCTCCGACGCCGAGGGCATTGCCCGCGCCAACCTTTATCTGCGTACGGCGGAGCGTGTGCTTATCGTGCTGGACAGTTTCCGTGCGGTGACATTCCAGCAGCTTATTGATGGTGCCGAAAGGATCCCATTTGAGGAGTATATCGGCAAAAAGAACGCCTTTCCCGTCAAGGGCTGGAGCCTGAATTCCCAGCTCCATAGCGTTCCGGATTGTCAGTCTATCATCAAAAAAGCGGCAGTCAAGCGCCTTTCCCGCAAGTATGGTGTGGCATGGCTGGAGGAATCCGGTCCTGCGGTGCAGATCCAGTTTTCCATCAATAAAGATATTGTCACTATTATGCTGGATACCAGCGGCATTGCGCTGCACAAGCGCGGATATCGCAAGGTTGCCAATCTTGCGCCGATCCGTGAAACCCTGGCGGCGGGAATACTGGATATTGCACGCATTTATCCGGATACTAAGCTGTACGATCCGTTCTGCGGCTCCGGTACATTCCTGATCGAAGCCGCTTATAAGGCAAAAAATATCGCACCCGGCATTTACCGCCGCTTTGCCGCTGAAAAATGGGATTGTCTCCCATCTAAAATATGGCAATCCAGCAGGGAAGAGGCGATAGAGGGTGTGCGCAAGGATATTGAATTTGTCGCCTTTGGCAGTGATATCAACGAAGAAGCCTTGGAAATCAGCGAAGCCAATGCACGTCGCGCCGGCATTGCGGGATTGATCCGGCTGGAAAAGCGTGATGTCAAGGAATTTGTGGTACCTGCGGAAAAATCCCTTATCGTTACCAATCCGCCATATGGCGAGCGCCTGATGGCTGGTGAGGATTTAAGTGCACTTTACCGGACGATGGGCAGTGTGTTCAAGCCGTCCCAGCAGACAGCATATTATATAATTTCTTCCGCAGAGGACTTCGAGCAAAGCTTTGGACGCCATGCGGACAAAAAGCGAAAGCTGTACAACGGCATGCTTAAGTGCAATCTGTACCAATACTTTGCGCAAAGGAATAAATAAAACTTTTCATTACAGCATTAAAGAAAGCCTCCGCAGTGCATACGCATACGGAGGCTTTCTTTAGAAATGTTGGATATCCTTATATGGTAGTATGTAGTTGTGATTTCATATGCCTCCTCTTGCTTCGCTAAATCTAATACGATTTAGCGAAATTTTATCAAAAAGGACACCCGCGAAAGTGGGTGTCCTTTTTGTAATTTCGCTACAATCTGGCTTTAGCGAAATAGGATTAACGCAAATAAAAAAATTGCTTGGAGGTATTGCAAATGAAGATGACCATTATCAGCGTAGTCCCGACCGACATGGAAGTAAGTGCGGGCAAGTTCCTGAACGAGGTTTATTGCAAGGACGAAAACGGACGAGTAGGTCTGATGTACTCCGCTAAAAGCTATAAACCCGGTGATGCTGCTGATGTCGTTCTGACCCTCAAGGACGGCAAATTCAAGGCAAAGCTGGCTTGATGTAATGCCGCTCGTGCTGGCTGCGGGGCGCAAGCCCCAGCCGCACGGCGGTACGCACGCTGGGCTATGTCTTAGCGTGCGTGTACCGTGTTCCAAAACAGTATAGTAAATTACAGATTTCTCCGAAAGGTGAATACAGCCGCTATACTGCACATTGAAAAAAGGATAGGTAAAGAAAATGGCAAAGGACGGAATAAAGGATAGAAAATTCCAAGGAGTTCTTTATCCGGACAGCGAAAGTTATCGCTGTGATGATGTTCTGAATATTCTGAAAAGCACATTTCCCGAATTTGCGTATATTCTGCACGATAAAGATATCGATGAAAATGGGGAATTGAAAAAGCCTCATATTCATTGGGTGGGACGGCTGAAAGCAGCCCGATACCTTGCGGCGCTGGCTGATGACCTCGGCATTGCGGAAAACATGATAG
>JBNMIL010000095.1:0-7428 GCA_050873265.1 Angelakisella sp.
CAGATTCCGCATGATCTCCATCAGCTCGTCGATCTCCTGAGGGGTCAGCACGGCGGTAGGCTCGTCGAAGATCAGAATCTCGTTGTCCCGGTAGAGCATCTTCAGAATCTCGGTGCGCTGCTGCATTCCGACAGAGATATTCTCCACCAGTGCGTCGGGATCCACCTGCAGACCGTACTGCTCCGAAAGTGCCATTACTTTTCTGCGCGCTTCCTTTTTGCGCAAAAAGCCCAGCTTTTGCGGTTCCACGCCCAGAATCGTATTCTCCAGCACCGTAAAGCACTCCACCAGCTTAAAATGCTGGTGGACCATACCGATTCCCAGATCATTGGCATCCTTCGGGCTGTTGATCCGCACCGGTTGACCGTCCATGCGGATCTCTCCCCCATCGGGCTGATACATTCCGAACAGAACGCTCATCAGGGTAGATTTCCCCGCTCCGTTTTCTCCCAGCAGGGCATGGATCTCTCCCTTTTTGAGACGAATCGTTACATGGTCATTTGCAACGATGCCCGGAAACACCTTGGTAATATCAATCATCTCGATTGCATATTCGCTTTGCATTGTCTCACTCCCGCTCTGCAAGTGTTTGTCGTCTTCTGCCACAGTACGGCACGGACAGCGGAAGCTCCGCCGCCGTGCCGTCACCTGACATAAGAATTTTACTTAATGAAAGTCACGGTCACATTGCTGAAGGTCTCCTCGCCGGCGAGGAACTTATCAAAGTCGGCGCTGACAACCAGTTCATCGGACTTCATTGCGTTTACCAGTGCCTCATAATCTGCCTCGCTGAAGGTCTCGAAACGAGAAGCCGCCATGGGAAGTCCTGCCGCATCTTCCTTGATACCCAGCTGAGTTCCGCCCTTTACAGCGTCCCAGTTGCCGTCATAGTAGCTGGAGAGTGCCAGCTGAACGGAAGCGCCCAGCCCCTTAAGGGCAGAGGTGATGACGGTCTTGGAGTCGCCGGACTGGTCAACATCGCCGCCGATGGAGTAGGCATTATTGGCTGCCGCAGCCGCAAAGATGCTGTCGCACATCTTACCGCCGTAAGCCATTACAACTTCCGTACCGGAGGCATACCAGCCATTGATCTGGGTCTGAAGCGCATCGGAAGCGGAATAGGAATCACCATACAGGAAGCTGAACTTGACCTCTACCTGAACGCCCATTTCAGCAGCTGCCGCATTGGCACCCTGTACAAAGCCATAGCCGCTGCGGTTTACCGCGGGGTTACTGCCGCCGCCACCGCCGGAGTAGCCCAGCTTGGTCATGCCGTCTTTTACGCAGGCATAGCCAGCCATAAAGCCGGACTGCTCCTCATGATAGAAGATGCCCGCTACATTATCCAAACCGGTATCCCAGCCATCAATGAATACAAAGGAAACCTCGGGATGCTCGGTCGCCGCCTGATACAGCGCATTATACTGTGCGTAGCCGGGAGCAACAATGATCTTTGCGCCGTTATTGATGGCGGCAATAAAGGCATCGTAGCGATCGGAATCGGTCGCCTCGCTGCCGTTGGCAGGCTGATAATACTTGTAGGACTTGCCGTTTTCATAGGCATAGGTCTTTACGCCATCCCATGTGCCCTGGTTAAAGCTCTTATCCTTGAGCTGTGCCAGATCGGTCACCATGGCAATCTCGTACTTGCCGTCCGCGGAGTCCATCACATCGCTGATATCATCGGCGGCAACGGTCTTGTTGGAATCATCGGGGGTAGCAGGATCAGGGGTAGGGGTCGGATCATTCCGGGAGCCACAGGCGGCGAGTGCCAGAACCATCATAAGTGCCAGCAGCATTGCCAAAACTTTTCTTGAGCCTTTCATTTGTTCATTTTCCTTTCATTTTGTGTTTTTTATTTTTGGGGTGCAGATCACCCTGCACCCATGGGTCACAATTCTTTTTACAGCAGCGATTGATCAATACTGCCAATTCCCTCGTAGTAAGCCTGCAGATTGGTGGGCGGGTAGATCCCCCGATCGGTCACCACACCGCTGCACAGCTTGGGAGGAGTAATATCAAACGCTGGATAGATCCCCTTGACGCCCGGCATGGTCACGCGGGTTCCCATTGCCTCCAGTACCAGATCGGAATCTCTTTCCTCAATGGTCACACTATCGATGGAGGGGTGAGAAAGGTTCGGGGTGCCGGTCACATAGTAGGGAATCCCCCAGTAGTTTGCCGCCAGTGCGATCTGGAAGGTACCGATCTTATTGACCACATAGCCGTCCATCGTGATAACATCTGCCGCGGATGTGAAAACATCGACATTTTTTGCATGCAGCACATAGCCGGGCATATTATCGGGGATCACACGGGTATCAAAGCCCATATCGCAGCCTACGCTGGCGGTAAGGCGGGCACCCTGGAAATAGGGGCGGGTCTCAGCGCAGATCATCTTGATCTCTTTGCCCTGATTGCGGCATGCCAGCAGCATCGTCCCGATGATGGTCTCGCCAAAGCACTGGGTCATGACCGTGCCGTGGTTCGGGATCTTCTCCGCCAGATAAACGCCGGTAGGCATGTACTTAAGATAAGTGTTATTGATGTAGTTGAAGGCATATTCCTGCATGGCATCCACCAGCAGCTTACCGGTCTTGCCCTCCTGCAGGCAGCGGCGGGCTTCCACCATAGCGCCGCCGGTCACCAGCTTCATCTTCTCGGCAGTGGTAGGGCGCGCATGAGAAAGCGTGTAGGCGGCTTTCTCCATATAGTCCTCAACATCTGCTATGTTCTTCGCGGCGGCTTCATGGGCTGCCAATGCCATGCCCATTGCCGCAGCAGTGTAGGGTCCTGCGCTCTGCGTCACCATATCGGCGATCGCCTGCGCAACCTCGGTGTGGGAGTAGCAGGTCACATACTCGGTGCGAATGGGATAGATACGGCGGTCAAGGATCCGCACGCAGCCATCTTCGTACCATGCCACATTCTCGTACCGCAGCATGAATGCCATGCCTTCGTCTGCGCGTTTCATCATACCTTCTCCCCTTTCATTCTTGCCCTGAACAGTTCTATCTGTTCCTCCGGAATGGGATTGGGCTTTCCTGCCGTATCCGCCAGATAGCAGATCTTTGCGGCATCCTCGATATAAACCGCCGTTGTGAAGGCAGCAGGAAGATCCTCGCCGATCGCCACGACTCCGTGGTTTTGCAGCAGGCAGCCCTTTCTTCCCTCCAGCGCACGCACCGCCTCCGTCCCCACTGCCGGATCGCCCGGCAGCGCGAAACGCGCGACCTTTACCGTATCCCCGATGAAGGGCAGCATCTCTACCAAAATCATCGGAATGGGCTTATCCATTGTGGCATAGGCCGTTGCATAAGGGGAATGGGTATGTACCACCGCCTTAGCATCGGGGCGCGCCTTATAAATCGCCGTATGCAGCCGCCATTCGGAGGAGGGCTGCAGTGCCCCCTCCAGCACATGACCTTCGCAGTCGATGGTCACAATATCCTCCACCTGCATGGTTTCATACGGTGTGCTGCTGGGCGTGATGTAGATCTCGTCCTTCTCGGCATTATAAATGCTGAGATTGCCGCTGGTGCCTGCAAACAACCCCAGTGCGTAGGCGCGCTTGGTAGTTTCCAACACCAGCTGTTTTGCTTTTTGTTTATCCATGGTAGCGACCTTTCTTTTTCCTTCAATATCGCCGTTTTATTTCATCATATCCGCGGAAAGATATTTCTTCCCTGCTGCCTTTTTCTTCTTGTCCCACTCGGTTAGCAAGCGGATCGCCTCGGCGCCCACTAGGCAGGCGCGCTTTTCGCCGCCCTCCTCCTTGGCTTCGCCGGTAACGCGCTGCACAATAACGGAAGCGCACATGCCGGCACGCAGACCGAACAGCCGTGCCATGGTAAAGAGTGCCGCGCCCTCCATATCATAGTTGAGTACGCCGGCGGACTGCATATCCTCGTAATCCGCTTCGCAATCGCTGCGTTTATAGCCGCCGAAGGAGGGTCTGGATTGACCGGCGTAAAAAGAAGCGGTGGTGCAGCCGGTGCCAACATGGTAGGTAAAGCCAAGGTTTTCACAAGCCTGTACCAGTGCCATTGTCACTTCGTAGGAAGCCGCAGAGGGGTATTCATCCCGAATATACTGGCGGGAGGTACCGTCCAGCCGCACGCTGCTGTCGTTGATGATGATATCGCCGATGTTGATTCCCGGCTGAATGGCACCCGTAGTGCCAACCCGAATAAAGGTGTTCACACCAACCGAAGCCATGGTGGTCAGCGGCAGCTCCAGATTGGGACCTCCCATACCGGTAGACATGGCGGCAATATGGGTTCCCTTATATTCACCGGTCGCCGCGCGGTAGCCACGGTTCAGGTCATATTCCTTCTGAGTCCCCTCGTCCCACTGGGCAGCCATCAGGCTGATTCGTCTGGGGTTGCCGGGCATCAAAACATATTCGCCCATATCCGGCACGGTAAAGCCCTCGGTTGCAATGCCGCCGGTCTCGGCGTCGCTCAGGTTCTGGCGTGCAGCTTCCAATTTCTCGCTCATAGTGAATTCCCTCCGTCGGTTTTGTTTTTGTGATGTATTGCAAAGGTTTTTTGTTTTGCCTCTGGTTTCGTTTTGAATTATACCAGCATTATGACTGATTGTAAACAATTTTTGCGGTATTGTGTTGTATTTTGTTGTGTTATACAAGACTTTGCCACAGCATTTGTGCATATTTTGCGTTATTTTGTGGAAATTTTGTTTGGCATTTTGATAACAATGTGGTATTATTAAAATATGGAATTCTATTTGGTTCGGGAAAGCTGCCCGAATTTCTGCTGTTGAGAGGGGAAGTTGTATTTGTTACCGGTTGAAAGAAAAGATCTGATCCGAGATATGATCTATGAAAAAAAGACAGTCAGCATCGCTGAACTGTCCAGTCAATTTGGGGTAAGTCTGGAGACGATCCGCAGGGACATTGACGCGCTGGCACAGGAAGGGATCCTGACGAAAACCTACGGCGGTGCTAAATATCGCCCGCAGGTCTCCAAACGGGCACCCACACGCGTCCTGCGCAATATCCTTTCGGAGAACAAAAACGCGATGGCAGCGGTCGCTGCGCAGTATGTCCAGCAGAATGACTGCATCTTTTTGGGTTACTCCACAACTGTCTTTGCGCTTTGTTCCCATCTGCAGAATATTCCGCTGACTATTGTGACCAACTCCTTGCAGGTCATGCAGTTTTTTACTGATTCCACCACGGTTCATCTGGAGAGCATCGGTGGGCAGTACCTCAAGGACTTTGATGCCTTCAGCAGTTACGGCGCCATCGAGAGCCTGCGCCGTTACAGCTTCGATAAAGCGTTTCTCTCCTGCCAGGCATTTAACCTTAGCCGCGGCATGTGCGATCAGAACGATACGATTTGCGGCTTGCAGCAAAAGGTCATGGAGACCTCCGACCAAGTCTATCTGCTGGCGGACCATTCCAAGATCAATCAGACCGCTTTCATCTCCTACGGTCGCTTCTCGGATATCACACGCCTGATCACCGATACCACCCCTGACAATGCCACACAGGAGCAGCTTGACGCCATTGGTCTGCCCTATACCGTGGCGCAGCCGGAATAACAAACTCCCTGCCGATGCCGAGCAGAAGCTCATTCAGGCAGCGGCGGCGTACTTGGGGAATCAAATGGAGCTGTAAAAAAGACGGTGTAACCTTCAAGTGAGGCTGCACCGTCTTTTTTGTTAAATACTTCTTTTTTTCAGGACTGCCACCGCGCAGGGGATCTTCCCCTCGCACAGCGTATAGGCTGCATCGGTATAGCCCACTGCCGCAAAGAACTCCTTGTAGGTATCAAGCGTGAATTCCCGCTTAAAATTCGCACCCGCCTTGCCGATGGCACCCGAAACGCTGTTGGTTCTGCCCTTTTCCGTGCGGTTCATATAGGTTGGAATGATGATCCTGCCACCCCTGCGGCAGACACGATCCAGCTCGCTCAGCGCCTTATACGGTTCATCTAAGAGATGGATTACATTCGCGGCAACGACCGCGTCAAAGCGCTCATCGGGATAATCGAGCTGCAGAATATTGCCCTGTGCGAAGCTGATATTGCCGTATTTTCCGTACTTCCTTTCCGCGCGACGCAGCATATTAAGGGAGAAATCCGTGGCGGTCAGGCTTTTGCACTTTTTCGCCATTACGCCGGTGAGCAGACCCGTACCGCAGGCACATTCCAGCACCTCATCGGTGGGCTGGATCAAGGCTTCCACCGTCTCACACAGCTTTTTATTCGCCCTACGGTTAATGACATTAGCAAACACATCGTACACCCACGCCACATTATCCCAGAACATCGTCCGCACGCCCCTTCTCTGCCGCCCCAGAGGTTAGTTGCAGCTAACCTTATGGTCTTTGAAAAGCCGCCTTTCGGCAGCTCATCGGCTTTCTGTTTTCTATTATAGCGGAAAAACGGAAAACCGGCAATACTCCTTTGGGGGAGTACTGCCGGTTTTGGAGGCACCACCCGGAATCGAACCGGGGAATAAAGGTTTTGCAGACCTCTGCCTTACCGCTTGGCTATGGTGCCAAAAAAATGGAGCGGGTTACGAGGCTCGAACTCGCTACCTCCACCTTGGCAAGGTGGCGCTCTACCAGATGAGCTAAACCCGCATATTTATGGCGACCCGGATGGGGCTCGAACCCACGACCTCTAGCGTGACAGGCTAGCGTTCTAACCAGCTGAACTACCGGGCCATGATGTTGTGCCGCCGGTTAATCTGCCGTATCATATCGGCAACATTCGTAATTATACGGGAAAGGGGCGCTCTTGTCAATCCCTTTTTTACCCTTTTCCGCAACTTTTTTACCGGCGGCGTGTGATATACACCATGCGCTGCGTCCGGGGTGTGACCGGTTCGCGGTCATAGCCGCCCCAGCGCTCCAGAACCTCAAAATGCTCCGCTTCCAGCAGCGCAGTCAGCTCGGCGTCCTCCCACGCGTATTCGCAGAACTGCTCCCCATCGCGGGTGTACCGCTCCCCTGCCCCGCGCCGGAAGAAATCGATCTGCATTTCCACCTTATGCTCGGCGGGGGTGTATTCATTCTGCCATACGCAGAATAAAGCCTCGCTTTCCCGCACGAAGCAGTTGTTGCCCAGCACCTCGCGGTGCTTGTAGGGCGTGTTCACATCAAAAAGGAACAGCCCGCCCGGCTCCACAAAGAATTGCAGCCGGTGCAGCGCCTTTTGCAACGCTTTTCTGCCGGAAAGGTGATTGAGACTATCCAGCGTACAGACTACCAGATCCACCGTGCCGTACAGATCCAGCCGCTCCAGCGGCTGACACAGGTACAGAACCGGCTGAGAAAGCCCAAAATTCTTCTCTGACGCCTGCATCAGCATTTCCGGTGATGCATCTACCCCGATGACCTCAAAACCTCTCTGCGCCAATTCCGTGGCGAGGGTGCCTGTGCCGCAGCAAAGATCCAGC